>NZ_JBSHAQ010000017.1:0-182649 GCF_053611585.1 Streptomyces sp. NPDC054794
GGACACAGACCCACCCGCCGAGCTCCAGGCCCTGATCGACGCGGTCACCACCGGACACGGAATTGACCTCTATCGCCGGATTTAACGAACTACCGGTACTTTTCCAGTCAGCAGAATCGGATCGACGGTTGGCTGGTCAACGTGGTGCCGTCCGGCGAGGACGGCGGCCACGGGGCTGACGGCGAGGAACCGGTCTTTGGTGTGAAGCCACGCCTCCATCGTCGCTGAGTGCGGCAGCCGCGCCGGTCGCGGCTTTTGGCAGCGGGCTGTCGAGCGCACGAACGGTGAAGGCGATCCGTCCGTCCTGCTTGCGGGTGCTCACCGCCTGACGGCGGGTGGTCGATGTGAGAGGACGATGGAGTCGAGGTGCGGCGCCCGGGTGCGCCGTAGCGCTGGGGAAGGTGTCGGTCACGGCCCCGGACACGCAGAGTGCGATGAGTGGAACAGTCCACTTCAGCGAGGCAGGCTTGTACCCATGCGGAGGCTCTTCTGCCTAGCCCCTCCGTCCGGAGCGGGCGGGCGTAGCCCAGCTCTTTTCCGAGTCACGCAGTGCGTGCCGTTCGTGATCATACTGCTCGGGCTGGGGATCGAGCTCTCGCCTGCGCACGATATCTACACCGGCCCTCTCCTCGTCGCGATGCCGGCCTTGGCTTCGCTGACGATGGGTCCGAAAGGCACCCTGGCGGCAGTGGCTGGAGCCCTGGCCGTCAGCCTGATCACCACCACCCTGCACGAGGCGTGGGGTGGCCTGTTGATCTACAGCAATCTCCTGGGCCTCCTCGTGGTGTCCGTGGCCAGTGTCATCACGAGTAAAGCTGTGCGCACGCGTAGGCAGAGCGAGCTCAACCAGGTTCGCCGGGTCGCCGTAGCAGCACAAAGAGTCCTGCTGCGGCCCGTACCGACCCGGCTGGGGCCACTACGGGCGGCCAGCATGTATCTCGCGGCCGAGACGGGAGCGCAGATCGGCGGCGATCTGTACGAGGCCATAGAGACCCGGTACGGGGTCCGGATGATCGTGGGCGACGTCCGCGGCAAAGGGCTGCCTGCTGTGAGTTTGGCTGTGGCCGTGCTGAACGCCTTCCGGGAGGCCGCGCACTATGAGGGCGACCTGGTGGAGGTGATGAACCACTGCGCGGCTGCGCTGGACCGGGAGCGAGCCGCGCCGGGCGCGGTCGACCAGGACGAGAGGGAAGACCAGGCGGAGGATTTCGTCACTGCACTCGTGGCCCAGGTGCCCGACGGCCTCGAGGTCCAGGTGGTCAATCGCGGACATCCGCCTCCGATGCGACTGCACCAGGGCAAGGTTCACGCCCTGATGCCCAGCTCACCGCTGCCACCCCTGGGCCTGGACGACTTCATCACCGGCCCTCCCGCCAAGGCGGAGAGCTATCCGCTTGCGCCCGGTGACCGTCTGCTGCTGCATACCGATGGCGTGATCGAAGCCCGCAATCCTGAGAGCGTTTTCTTCGCCTTGACCGAGGCCATGGAAGCGGTGCCCACCTGCACTCCGTCGCAGTTCCTGGAACGACTGCACCAGGCATTGATCCGTCACACCGGGGGCCACCTGGCGGACGATGCGGCGGTGATCGTCGTTGACCGGCTTGACGAAGAAGCGGGCGAACCATGACTCGGCGTAGCTGCTGTCCCCTGACGTGACAGACGAACTGTGCCTGGTCCTGTGCTCGCCGAGGCCGGTCTCGAACGTCAGATGGACCAACCCAGTTCCTCGCCCGGTTCGACGGATAGCCGGGCGTCATCGTCGTACCCAACCCGGAGGGCCCCGGCCGGGAACGGGCCATCACCGGGGCGTTGCGCGGCCGGCGTGCGGCGCAGGACGCCGACGAGTCACTGGCCGCCCTCATCGGTGTACGCGACGAACTCGCCACCGGCGATCCGCGCCCCCTCTACCTCGCCTGGCTCTCCGCGCTCGCTGCCTGGGAACTCGAAGACGACAACGAAGAGGAATATCAAGCCTGCCCGGAGCCGCCCGTCCCGGCCGGGCTCGGCGAACTGACCGCCCCGCAGAGCGCGCTCGCCAACTTCCTGCGCGTGGATGGCGATCTGCTGGCAGTCGCGGCTCAGGCCAGTCCCACCGCGCCCAAGAAGCCGACCAGGCCTACGAAGAAGGAACTCGCCCCGCTGATCGCCGCGCTGTCCCCGAAGGAGAAGGACGCTCTGCTGCTACGGCTCGCTCTCGGCGAGGAGCCCGGTTTGCGCGCTGGACTCCTGCACCGTCTGCAAGGCGGCGCCGGCGCTCCTGCTCAGGTCACCGGGCGCCGCTGCGCCGCCCAACTCCTGGACGCAGCCCATACCCTGCGCGCCGAAGGCAGGCGGCGCGCCGAACAAGAACGGGCCACCGCCCGTGCCCAGCGCCTGACCACCCTCGCGGGCGAGGCTGAATCCGCCTGGCAGCAGATCGAGACGCACATTGCTACCAAGAAGACCACCGCCTACGATCAGGCCGTCACGCTCCTCGCGGAATTGCGCGACGCGTACGCCCACACCGGAGGGCATGCCGACTTCCAGCAGCGCCTGACGCGCCTACGCGAGGGCAATCAACGCCGCCCTGGCCTCATCCACCGCCTCGATCGCCGCGACCTGCGATAGGTCCTCTTCCGGCACGGCCACTCCGGCGGGTGTCAATTGGCGATGGAGGCAGCTGCTCCGCGTCGGCGAGGGCCTGCTCGGGTACCTCGGTGGCATACATTCACGGGTGCCGACGACGCGGAATCCAGCCTTCGCGTGGAGAGCGAGGCTGGCGGTGTTCTCAGGGAAGATGCCGGACTGGACCGTCCAGATCCCGGCTGCGTCGGTGGAGGCCAGCAGCGCCTGCAGAAGTGCGAGGCCAACGCCGCGGCCGCGGGCGTCAGGGTGGACGTATACGGAGTGCTCGACCACGCCCGCGTACGCGCACCGGTCGGAGACCGGCACAACGGCGGCCCAACCCACGATCCGGTCCCCGGCATCGAGGGCGACCAGGCGGTGGCCGGGCAGCCGTGTGGTGTCGAACGACTCCCAGGTGGGGGCGGTGGTCTCGAAGGTGGCGTCGCCGCTGTCGATGCCGAGCTGATAGATGGCCAGCACCTGTTCGGCGTGCTCGGGGAGCATCAAGGCGATCCGCACCGTGGTGCTGGTCACGCGGTGGCCTCGACGCCCAGTTCGGTGAGCAGGCCGCGGATCAGTTGCTCGATCTGGTCGCGGATGGGGCGGACGGCGGCGACGCCTTGGCCGGCCGGGTCGTCCAGCTTCCAGTCGAGGTAGCGCTTGCCGGGGAAGTAGGGGCAGGCGTCGCCGCAGCCCATGGTGATGACCACGTCGGAGGCCAGCACGGCTTCGGTGGTGAGCACCTTTGGAGTCTCGGCGGTGATGTCGATCCCGGCTTCGTTCATGGCCTCGACCACGGCTGGATTCACGGTGTCGGCGGGGGCGGAGCCGGCTGAGCGGACCTGGACGCGGTCGCCGCCGAGGTGGGTGAGGAAGGCGGCGGCCATCTGGGATCGTCCGGCGTTGTGGACGCAGACGAACAGGACGGACGGGACGGTGGGCGTGCTCACGGGCGGGTTCCTTCGGCTGGGCGGGAGGAGCAGTTGATGGTCAGCGGCCGGTGGCGGCGGGGTGGTGCTCGCCGTGCGGGACGACGACGTCCTCCGCAACGGGTGCCGAGCGGCCGAACAGCGCGGTGACCAGGGCAACACCGATGACCAGACCGATGAGCTGGGCGGCGACGAACGCTGGGACCGAGCCGGGGGCGATGCCGGCGAAGGAGTCGGTGAAGGCCCGCCCGACGGTCACCGCCGGGTTGGCGAACGACGTACTCGATGTGAACCAGTAGGCGGCTCCGATGTAGGAGGCGACCGCGACGGGAGCGAGGTGCGCGCGCTCGGTGCGGGCCAGGCCGAAGATCAGCAGGATCAGGCCGGCAGTGGCCACGACCTCTCCCAGCCACAAGTGCGGGGCCGAGCGGTCGTGGCTGGACCAGCGCACCAGCGGTTCGGCGAACATCGCGTTGGCCAGCACGGCGCCGCCGATCGCCCCGGCGGTCTGCGCGGGCAGGTAGGCCGCGGCCTCGCGCAGGCTCGGCCCGTCGCCTCCGCGGCGGCCGGTCCACCAGGCGGCCAGCGTGACGGCAGGGTTGAAGTGGGCGCCGGAGACCGGGCCGAGCAGAGCGATCAGCACGCCGAGGCCGAAGACGGTGGCCAGGGAGTTGGCCAGCAGCTGCACGCCGACGTCCTGGGAGAGCTTGGTGGCCTGGATACCGGAGCCGACCACGACGGCAACCAGCGCGCCAGTCCCCACGAACTCGACCGCCGCGCGGCGGCCCAGTGGAGCTATCTCGGTCATGCCGTGGCCTCCACGGCCGCCGGGACCGTGCCGGTCGGGGCCTGGAGCAGTGAGGAGAGCTTGGCCAGGGCCGCGGGCAGCACCCAGTAGTAGACCCAGGTCCCGCGCCGTTCGGAGCCGACCAGGCCGGCCTCGCGCAGCACCTTCAGGTGGTGGGAGATGGTCGGCTGGGAGACGTCGAACGGTCCGGTCAGGTCACAGACGCAGGCCTCGCCGCCCTCGTGCGAGGCGATCAACGACAGCAGCCGCAGCCGGACCGGGTCCGACAGGGCCTTGAACATCCGCGCCAGATCGACCGCGGCCTCTTCGCCCAGCGGCTCGCGGACCATCGGCGAGCAGCACGCCACCGCGTCGTCCTGGCCGAGTACCACCAGGTCTGATTTCGACATGCGTCTATGTTGACGCCTATCTAATCCGGTGGCAACCTCAGCTATATCGATAGTCATCGATTCAGAGTCTCGGATCTGGGAGGTCCGTCATGCCCCGTGTTCAGCTCGCTCTGCGCGTCGCCGACCTGGAACGCTCGATCGTCTTCTACTCCAAGCTGTTCGGCACCGGGCCGGCCAAGCGCCGGCCGGGATACGCGAACTTCGCCATCGCCGAGCCCGCGCTCAAGCTCGTTCTCATCGAGGGCGAGCCCGGAGAGGACACCCGCCTGGACCACCTCGGCGTCGAGGTCGCCACCACCGAGGAGGTCACCGCCGCCACCGCCCGCCTGCAGGAAGCCGGGCTGGCGACCTTCGAGGAGAACGACACCTCCTGCTGCTACGCGCTCCAGGACAAGACGTGGGTGACCGGCCCCGGCAACGAGCCGTGGGAGGTCTACGTCGTCAAGGGCGACGCCAACACCCTCGACAAGGCCGCCGACGCGCCGGACGCCTGCTGCGGGACCACCGCGTGCTGCACCCCGGATGAGCAGGCAATCGACCCCGCTCAGAGCCCGGCCGAGGCGAAGGCCGCCGCCGGGTGCGCCTGCGGAAGCTGACCCGCCCCGCAACGGGCTCCCGCCGCCCGGCGGGGCTCACTCGGCCGCTGGTCGGCCGCCGCCCAGGCGCTCGCGGATGGCCCGCCGCTCGGCTTCCTCCCGCTCCAGCATTCGCCGGTGCGTGAGCGGGTCGCGGCGTGCCTCGATCGCCTCGCGCACGATCGCGGCCAGGATGTCCGGCGGCAAGGCCTCGGCCTGGGTGGTGGCGGTGCCGGAAAACGAGCGCCGGTCGGCCGCCTTGGGCGGGGCGGTCGGCAGGTTGTAGGTGGCGATCTGCTCGGGGGTGACCGCGAGCCGCTCGAACTCCACCTCGGCGCCCGCGGCTTCCGCGAACGCGATCACGTCCTCGGCGAGCGCGTTGAACAGGTGCTCGCCGCTCGGGTCGTAGTCATCGAGGTAGAAGACAACGGTTTTGAGGCCTCCTTCCCTCGCCCGCACGGCTGCGTCGT
This sequence comes from Streptomyces sp. NPDC054794, assembly GCF_053611585.1. Taxonomy (NCBI): domain Bacteria; kingdom Bacillati; phylum Actinomycetota; class Actinomycetes; order Kitasatosporales; family Streptomycetaceae; genus Streptomyces; species Streptomyces sp. NPDC054794. The sequence continues at coordinate 5,776 of NZ_JBSHAQ010000017.1, forward strand.
GCTTGCCGGCCAAGCCGTCGAAGCCGCCGCCGGAGAAGCAGGCGATGCCGAGCTCCTTCCCGATCCGTACCAGTTGGGGAACCATGCCGGCGGTCTGGCACCACAGCTCAAGCCGGACGGGCTGTTCAGCCTGACGGTCGACGCGGTAGTCGTCGACCGCGGTGTCCACGGCATGGCGTCCTTTCTCTCAAGGGAGCCGGTGACCTGGTGTTTCAGCCGGGAAGCGGGGGTGTGTCCCTGTCGCGGTTGAGCTGGGCCATGAGCTCGCGGTTGGCTGCGCGGGCTGGGGCGAGGTCCTCATCGCGTTCCTGGAGCGTGAGCTCCAGGTCGACGACCTGCTGTTCGAGGCTGGTGATCCGGGTCTTGAGCTGCTCGGTGTCGTCGGGGCCGCCGATGCCTGACTCGCGCCAGACCTGCTCTCCCAGTGCCTCGCTGAGGCGGGCTTCCAGACGCCGGACCTGGGCTGCGAGGCGGGCGGTGCGCGCGTCCGCGGCCGCCAGGTCGGTCTGGAGGGAGGCCCGGCTGACGGCCGGGCCGCGACCGCCGGGAACGGTGGGCGGCTCGGCGGCCTGGGCGTGGATCTGGCCGAGCAGGTCGCGGTGGCGGTAGAGGAAGGTGCGGTCGACGCCCGCGCGGCGGGCGATTGCCGCGACGCTGACGTCCGAGCCGTCCTTCGCGGCCCGGTCCAGGGCGGCGAGGACACGCTGGCGCCGTCGGCCGGTGTCGGCTCGGCGGCCTGCCAGCATCGCCTGGACGGCCGTGTCGGGTGCGGTCATGTGGGTCGCTCCGGTCGCAGGTCGGGCAGCGGCTGGCGAATGCGGGGCATGCCGAGGAATCCCAGCCGGGTCCTGCGGACGATCGCGGCGGCCTGCCGGATCTCGGCGCGCTCGTCGTCGGTGAGGGCGTCGACGTCCTCGGTGACGCGGCGGAGAAGGCGCCGGACACGGGTGATTTCCTCGTCGGACGGGGTGGCCTCGGCGCGGGCCCAGTCGTCGGCCTCGGTCATCGACCGCAGCTTCTCCCTCTACCTGAGCAGGCCGTCGAGGTGCGGTACCCGGTCAGTTCCTCCCCACGGGCCAGCTCCGGCAGGTCCCACGACTCCGCCACCTCGTACAACTGGGCCATCACAGCCGAAGGCACCGTCTTCGTCGTGATGCCGTGCAGCAGGAACTGCCGCACCCCCGTCAGGACGTTCTCGATCCGGGCCGGCTCGCGTACAGGCTCGGCTCCGGGCCCCGGGTACACCAGCCCGGCTCCCGACGGCCGGTCGATACCCGTGACCTCCTTCGAGCCGAACTTCAGCCACACGACGAACAGCCCCAACTCCTCGGCCGCCACCCGCCAGTCACGGCCGGTCTGTGAGCACCACCGCAGGAACAGCGCGACGTGCCCGGCGTACGTACGCGTCGTCAGCTCCGCCTGGTCCTTGCCGAACCGCACGTGACGCAAGAACGCGTCCGCCTCCGCGACCACAGCCAGGTCGTCGTCCAGCACCGTCCAGTACCGGACTCCGGACGGGAGTTGCACAGGAAAGGCCCTCAAGGGTCTCCTCCGATCTCATCTGCAACGTGTCGCAACGATCACGACAGCCCCAGAGATGCGAAGAAGAACCCCAGCTCACACGATCAGTGCAGCATCACACCACGCTCGCGGAAGCCCGGGAGAACGATGTAGAGGAGGACCGGCGGGGCGCCGATCGCGGGCGGTGCGCGCCCGAACGATGTCGACGTAGGGACTACGAGTGGAAGCCTCGTGTGACCAGCACCGGGATGCCGAGGGCGGCGAGCCAGTCGGTGAACATGCGGCTCAGGATGTCCTAATTGGCGTTGAAGAGGCGGTACGGAGCTCTGATGGGGGCTCGAGCCCCGTGACCCAGACGGGGGGCGGCGTACAGGACCAGACGTCGCTGCTCCGCCGTGCTGTCCAGGTTCAGGAGGCCGGTTCTTGGCGCGGGCCAGGTAAGTGTGGATGTGCCGGCAGTTGCCTTGGCCAGTCACATGCCGCCGAGCACCCGTCGGGTCTCGGCGGCGATCTGCTGCGTCTCGCCGGTTGCGACCACGAGGACCGGGACACCTCTCACCGCCTGATCGATGCGTCGGTGGCCTTCCCGCATCAAATCTTCCAGTTCGGGGACGAGCAGCCCGCCTCGTACACCGAGGACAGTCAGGGCCGAGCAGATCTCCTCGCGTACCTCGGGTTGGTCTTCGCCGATCTCCCCGGTGAAGACCAGGGCGTCCAGCCGGTCCAGTGAGGCGGCCATCGAGGCGATGCCCCTGCGGCAGCTGAGTGTGAACGTCGCCAGTGCCAACGCGGCCGCGGCATCACCCTCCGCGCGGGCGCGCACCAGGTCCCGGGTGTCTCCCGAGGTACCGGAGAGGCCGAGCAGACCGGAATGCCGGTGGAGTGTGTCATCCAATTCGTCCGTGCTCAGACCGTGCCGCCGCTGCAGCCACAGCAGCGCGCCGGGGTCGAGGTTGCCGCTACGCCGACTCATCACCAGGCCTTCCAGCGGAGTGAGGCCCATGGTGGTGTCCACGCTGCGTCCGTTCCGGACGGCGCAGGCCGAGCAGCCGCCGCCCATGTGCACGAGCACGACCTGGAGGTTGTCGACGGGTCGGCCCAGGGCCTGCGCCGTCCTCTGCAGTGCCCACGAGTAGGAAAGCCCGTGGAAGCCGTACCGGCGCAGCTCGTATTCGGCTCGCCATCGCTCCGGCACGGCGTACGTGCGCGCCTGGGCCGGCAAATCCTTGTGGAAGACAGTGTCGAAGCAGGCGATATGAGGAACGTCGGGCAGGAGTTCTCGTGCGGCATCGACCACATGCAAGGCAGGGGTCACGTGCAACGGCGCGAGATCGGCGACGTCCGCCAGCAGAGCCCGTACGCGTGCGTCGATCAGCGTATGTCCAGTCAGGTGCGGACCGCTGTGGACGATGCGGTGACCAACCGCCGCAGGAGCGGGCACCTCGCCGAGGAAGTTCCGCAGTTCCGCCGCCGCAGCAGGCCCCGGGGGCTCCGAGGCGTCTCGATCCGCCACCCGTTCACCGTCCGCCGCGAACAGAGCGATGTGAAGGCTCGAAGAGCCAGCATCGAGGACCAGTACGTGACCATCACGGCTCTCGTGGGAGCGGTCAGCACTCATCACACACCTCCAGTGCACTCGCGTCCTCCCGCACGGTGCGCCCGCCACGGAGTGCGACCTTGTGCTCAGAGTCGGCCTCGATGCGGACCGGGTTGTGCTCCGCCCGGCTCGGCAGGTCGGTGAAGAAGACGCTGATGTCCCTGTCGCCGTCCTCCAGACGGGTGCCGACGTTTCGGCCACGTCGGACACGTCTACCTGCTCGTTCGCCGCCAGGGGCGCCGTCGGTGTCCGTCTGCCAGCGGATGCCCCCGGCGGTGCGGTGGCGCGGTTCCTCCCGCAGGCCGGAGGCAAGGTCCCGGGCCGAATCGGAGGGCAGACCCCGGGTCGGCGCCCGGACGGGCCGCAGGTTCCTGCCGTTCGTGTCCGCGTCGGGCTGCCTCATAACCCTTGTCCTGCCGCCTGGTAGGCCACGGTGATGTCGCGCCTCGCCGCTTCCCCCAGGCTGCCACCCCAGGGAGGGACCCGCTCGTCCACCCATTGGGCAGCACGCCGCGCCTGCGGGACGGGGCACCCCTAGCATGCTGAATGTGCGACCCATTCTCCCGAAGATCGAGGGCGGCCGGGTGCAGGGCCTCCTACAGCTCATCGAGGACGGCATCCACCTCGTCGTCGCGGCGCTCCTCGTACTGCTCGCGGGGATCCTGACCGTCGGGGTCGTCCACGACGTCATCAGGTCGATCCAGGGGCCGTACCGCGAGGAAACGGTCGTTCTCTCCGCCCTGGACAGCAGCCTGGTGTTGTTCATCGTGGCCGAGCTCCTCCACACCGTCCGCCTCACCATCAGGAACCAGACCCTCGACGCGGAGCCTTTCCTCGTCGTCGGCCTGATTGCCGGCATCCGCAAGGTGCTCATCGTGACGGCCGAGGCGGAGAAGTCCTTCCGGTGGAACGTCGAGGGGATCGAACTTCTCATCCTGGCGGGGCTGATCCTCGTGATGGCGACAGCGGTGTACGTGTGGCGGCGCTCGACGCGGCCGCGGGACTACTTCCCGCTCCGGGAGGCGCGGCGCTCCCCGTCGCCGACGTCGTCACCCACCCCGGTGCGCGGCTCCTGATCCGTCGCCCTCCGCCGCGGCCGCCCGCACTCGCTGCTCCTCGCGAGCAGAGACGACGTCCCGTTCCAAGGGTGTGCGGCTCACGGCCGTCGCGAGGTCCTCCAAGGCTTGCTTCTGTAGTTCCGCCTCGCGCCGCACGACCGGGGTCCGGTCCCCGGCGGCGCCCTCCCACGTGTGGAGCGCCTCCTCCACGCGTCCCCAGTCCGGATTCCTGTGCTCGCGCACGTCGACTGCCGCCTTCGCGGTGTCCGCCTCCAGGGCCTCGGCGAACCGCTCCGCCTCGAGGACGACACGGCTGTCGGCCCGCGGGACGTGGCTCTCCATGAGCATCGCCGCGCGGCCGAACCTCTTGAGCGCCTCCTGCGCCTCCTGCGCCTCCTGCGCCTCCTGCGCCTCCTGCGCCTCCTGCGCCTCCTGCGCCTCGCGCGACGTGAGCCCCCTGGGGCGGACCGGTTCCTGCCTTGCCCGGTCGTATGCCTCCTGCCAGGCGGCACGTGCCTCCCTGCGCCAGCAGTGCCCTGCGCATGCCGGCGTGATGCTCCCGGGTCGGTTCGGCGTAGTCGCGGAGCACCGCGGCCGCGTAGCGGCCGTTGGCGGCGAGCCAGTCCGCAAGCCGGCCCGGCAGCCGGGGTGTCTCCCATGCGGGGAACACCACGCCAGCATTGCCAGGGCCCCGCCGAGCGGGGTGAGCACCACCCGCTCCGGGACCGTCTGCTCCCATGCCTGGCCGCCCATGCCGAGCAGGAAGACGACGGCCGAGGAAGGTGAAGCCAATCTCCAGCCTGCGATTCGGCAGATTAACCGCCATGAACCGGGTCGATCCGGCGATGCGCTCCGTAGCCAGATCGATGGTCGCGAAGGCGAGCTGATTGCCGACGGAATGAGCGGCGAGCGCGTCGTCGATGAATGCACCCGTCCCGGGGATGGGGGACGAGCGTCACATGCGGCTTCCACAACTCGCCGTCTCGGACAGCCTCGCACAGGCCATCGTGGTGCCCGTGTGTGAACGGTTCCAGCCGCACGTGTGTGCCCGCCAGCGCTATGGGTTCCGGTTCCATGCCCTACCCCCAGTGATCACCCGTACTGGGACGTTACCGGCGTGGGCGAACTGAGCGCCGCGTCGACCAGTACGCGGGCACAATGCGCGGGCGAGCATGCCTCAAGCGGATCACGGTTCAACCGGCGGCGGCCACCGCCTCGGCCACGCGCTCGCAGTCTCAACCGTGCAACAGCGCCCAGCCGCAACTCCACCGGTTTCCCGCCCACCTCAGGGAGTCCGATGGTGCACTCCTTGGCCGGAGAGCCGGTGACCGCGCCGACAACAGCGCCCTCGGTCTTGCGATTCTTTGTGCTTGCACCAACCGCGCACGGACGGCTCAGGGGCGCCCTCCAGCCTCCGCACCAGCGGTGCTGATCATGACCGGCTCTCGAGCGTTGTTCAGATACGGCGCACGATGCTCCCGAGTGACAGGATCGGTGCTATGGCCACCGAGACGGACTGGGCGTATCGGGTATTCGAGCCGCACGGCTCGGAGGGATGGCGTCCCTACGGCAGTGACCCCGAACGGTGGCAGGGCACGATCACCGCCGACGATTCGAGCGAGGGCCCCCAGTACGCCCTCTCCCTCGTCGTCGCCGACCTGATGACCGAGTGGAAGGCGCGCGGCTTCCACCGCGCGAAGCACGTGCGGGTCTGCCTCTGGCGCGACGAGGAGGGCGAGGCGGAGGACGCCGACGCCATCGTGGAGGTCCGGCCGAACTTCGCCGCCGAGTGATGCCGTCACCCGCCGCATCGTCATCTGCAACCACAAGGGCGGCGTGAGCTTGTTTGGGCCCTCGGCCATCGTCGAGCCGGTGCATACCGATCCTGCGCCAGGCGTGTCGGAGGGCTCCGGCGTGCCCGCTCGCTAGGAGAGCATCTCTATCGACGTGGAACCGCAGCGAGCGCGGAGGCAAGAAACTGGGGCTGAGGCTGTGGCTGCGTTATGGCGTCACGGTGCGGCCATGGTTGCCGCTGCCCTTTCAGGAGCGCGTTCCGTCGACGCCGACGGTGCCTGGCACAGGTCCCTGCGCAACCCATTCTGGAAGCTGCCGTCCTGGGTGTTCAGTGTCGTCTGGACACCGTTGCACGCGACGATCGCCTACGCCGACGACGAACCGCTGGGCGCCGCCTCTGACCGCAGCCGACGCACGCCCCTGGCAGCAAGACTTGTCTTCAACCTCACGCTCAACACCCGTTGCACCTAGATGCACTTCGGCCTGCGCAACCTCAAGACCAGCCTGGCTGGCATCCTGCCATCTCAGTACCGGAGAACTCATCCACCGCACCGCACGAACCGACCGAACATCGACCCGCGCCCTGCTGCAGTCTGCAGCATGGTGCGTCCGCGCCACGGCCCTGAACGGCTCGATCGCCCGACACAACCGGAGTGCTCCCTGATGGCACAACTCGCTGCGCCCAATTGGTACTGAGCGTCGCCGTCAGCCCACGTTGTATCTGCTGTTTCGGGGCAGACGGACAGAGACGGCGACGATGGTTGTCTGAAGGAGAGACAATGACACAAGATGCAACGCTGAGAGCTGTGGGATGGGCGCGTTCGCTGCCGATCAGCAGCGGCGTGAAGGCAGCCAGAGACTGGACGCGTGAACATCTCGCAACGCTCGGGTGGACACGGACAGCGCCGGATGAGGTGGACTCGGTTGTGCTGGCCGTGTCCGAGCTGGTCACCAATGCCCATGTACATGGCCACAGCGCGGCCCAGTTGATACTCACCTGGGACGAGGAGTGCCTGCATGTCACCGTGCACGATGCCTCGACTCGGCTACCCGAGCAGCGCCGGCCTGGTGAGGGAGCCTCCGGGGGACGCGGGCTGCTCCTGGTGGATGCCCTGGCCGATGACTGGCAGGCTTACCGTTGCCCGCGCGGAAAAGACGTCACCGCCTGCTTTCGGCCCCCGCACCCGCCCGACCCGAAATGAGCGCCGACGGGTGAGGTCGGGGGCGGGGACGTAGCGGGAAGCACCGCGCCTTCACAGTCGTGCGCACAACCCCAGCACTACGGCGCCGGCTCCAACACAAGTAGCGGGCCAAGACGGTGGATGATCCGGCAGACGTGGCGGGTGAGCAGCCGAAGAGTGGGGCGAGCTGCCGCATCGTGAGCCGAACAGACACACTGACGACTCCCAGGGGTGTCCGAAGCTGCCAAGCCGGAAGTCCCCCGAGAGGTAGATGTAGTAATCGCTGTCGGGGTTGGGACTCAGCGGCCATGGTTCCTCTCCATGCCCGCCGAGGCGATGCGGAGCAAGGGAGTAAAAGATGTGCTGCCAGGCGAGCGCGAACAACCTGGCCTCCGGCTCGACGCACGCAGTCAGCCCCTGCTCGACAACCGTGACAAAGCGGTCTGGACGCGTATAGCTTGGATCCTCGTCCAGTGACGCCGGACTTCATGTGACGGAGTCAGCTGGCTCCTTGATGGCAGGCCACTTGGCCGGGTTCACGCTCGGACTGAATGCGAACTCCGCGTTGAAGCGGTCCCCGACGCTTCGGTACTCGGCCTCCGCCAGCTCGGTTACAGGCTCGCTCGTCATCCGCACGGACTATCGAGCCAGTCCAGCGTGCTCCCTTCGACGCGTATCCATCAGGAGATCGCTGACAGAACCGCTCGTTCGGGGTCGACGCGCAGTGCAAAGGGGGACTCCCCCCGCGTGTGCGGGGACGATCTGAGGAAGAGGCCATGGCGCGTGTGCGCGAACTGCCCCCGCGTGCGCGGGGATGACGGTATAGGAAAGCCCCTCGCGGTGCTTTGCGGGGCCTACCCCCGCGCATGCGGGGGCGACGCGAAGCCCACGGCGGCATCGGCCTTGTCCCAGGAACTACCCCCGCGCACGTGGGGGTAGCTTGTTCGCACCGCGAGCTGCTGTCCCAGACCCGGGAAGAGCTGGAGGCGGTCCGCGACTCCGGCCGCTAGTCCTCACACAAGTAGACGCCGAACCAGTCGCTCACTCCAGTGCTGGTTTCGAGGCCGCTGGCGTTGGCGAGAACGACCTCGGGGCTGCCCAGAAGGCCTGCGCCCGCCACGCCGACGATGCGGCGTGATGGCGCTCTTCTGCGCGAACGACCTGCAGTCCGTGGTTGGCGCCGTCTCACCCCGGCTGGTCTGGGAGGGCGCCACGATGCCCGCGGCTGTGCGCATCGGCTGCAGGGGCCGGTCAGGGAGCTGAGGCCTGCTGATGGGTCCGACCCTTCGGGCCTCGCTCGTGCAGTAGTCGTGCGGTCTGCTCGGACACCGGTGTGGCCAGTAGTGCGGTAACCAGGTCGACCAGCCTGCTGGTGAACAGCCGGTCGTCCCTGCGGGGGCGGGCGGCGGCACGGGCGGCGAGTTCGGCGTGGCAGAAGCGCATGGCGGTGAAGCGGGTGTGGAGCACCGTGGTCGACTCGGTAGCCAGCAAAGGCTCCACCAGGCGCCGCCACGCGAAGATGCTCGACCCCTTCGTCACGACGACCTCGACCAGGGGTTCTGGCCGGTTGAGCAGTTCGGCCACGATCTGCAGGAACTCGCGGCCGCCGTCGGGATCAGCGAGTTTCGCGGCAGCCGGCAGTACCAGGGCGGCGGCGAGGGAGCGAAGATCGGCGGTCCCGCTGTCCTCGTACTGCTGCAGCAGCACCTCCCGGCGGGCATCCACTGCAGGGAGGTGTTTGTCGAGTATGGCCCGCAGCAGACCCGCCCGGTCGCCGAAGTGGTACTGGAGGGCCATCGCGTTGCGCTGGCCGGCGGCCCGCTTGATCTCGCTGAGCGACACGCCGTCGATCCCTTTCGCCGCGAACAACTGCTCGGCGGCCCGGATGAGTTTGCCGCGGGTGTCACGGGGCGCCCGGCTCCGAGTCGGCGCGGCCTGTTCGGGCATCTCCTGGGCTGTCACGCGGCCCATGGTAGCCTCTCATGCCAAAATGATACGGTTGCATTAAATATTGATCCAAGCATCTGGGGCGCGACGGAGACTGGTCCATGTCCTGGGGCTTCGAGCCGATCCCCATGCTCTGTACCTCTCCACGTCGCGTCCCCGGATGCACCGGCGCCGCCCCGCGCCCGGACGGAGGAATCCCATGAAGGCATTGACCTACGAGGGCCGCCACGACATCCGCTTCGGAGACGTCCCCGACCCGGCGGTCACCAGCCCCACCGACGCGGTCGTCCAGGTCACCACGGCCGGCATCTGCGGTAGCGACCTGCACATCTACGGCGGCAACGGCTTCAGCCCGGAGACGGGCTACACCCCGGGACACGAGTGCGTCGGGGTGGTCGTCGAGACCGGCAACCAGGTCACCCGCTTCAAGCCCGGCGACCGAGTCCTGGTTCCCGCCTCGGTCGGCTGCACCCTGTGCAGAACCTGCGCGGCCGGGCTCACGGCCCGGTGCGAGCGCGCCCAGTCCCCAACGGACCTCTGCTACGGAGTGAGCCCGCAGCTTCCGGGCAGCCAGGCCCAGGCCCTGGCTGTGCCACACGCCGACGTCAACCTGGTGCACCTGCCCGAAGGAGTCTCCGACGAGGCCGCCGTGGTCCTTACTGACAACGCTCCTACGGCCTGGTACGGCTGCCGCCGCGCCCGTATCCAGCCCGGCGAAACGGTCCTGGTCATCGGCCTCGGCCCGGTCGGCCTCATGGCCGCACAATCCGCCTTCGCCATGGGCGCCGCCCGTGTGCTGGGCGCGGACCTGGTGGCGGAGCGCCGCGCCTTTGCCGCCACCCTGGGCGTGGAGCCGGTCGAGGGCGAGGACGCACGGACGGCCATACGGGAGATGACCGCAGGACGCGGACCGCACGCCGTGATAGAAGCCGTGGGCTCGGACGCCACCATCGAACTCGCCCTCAAAGCCGTCCGGCAGGCTGGCCGAGTCAGCGTCATCGGGGTCAGCCACAACAAGGCCTTCCCCTTCCACATGGGACTGGCTCAGGTCAAGGAGCTGGAGTTCGCCATCGGACTGTGCTCGATCCATTACGAGCTCCCTGCCCTGATCGCCCTCACCCAGGCCCGGCGGATCACACCCGAGGTCGTGGTCTCCCACCGCTATGCCCTCTCCGAGGGCCCCGCAGCGTACGAACTGTTCAACAGCCGCGCCGACGGTGTCCGCAAGATCCTTCTCAACCCTGCCCGTTGACCCGTCTTGGTGCTGCTGCCGCTTCACGCCTTCCGCGCGGCGGCAGCACGAACCCCCGACCGACCGTCACACGCCGGGAAGCGTTGAAGATCCGCGCCAACCTGCGCCGTCGGAAGCATTCCCCACCGGGCGATCTCTTACCGGACACGGTGAGCAGCTGAAGACAACTCGCGAGGAGCGGCGCGGACTCCGAGGACGTCGAATCCATCGCCGAGGCCATCAGTGCGCCGAGGGACCAGTCGATCATCCAGCGCATGGACACGATCGAACGAGTCCAGTTCGCCTGCCCTGGGCCGACGATGCCCTTCAGAGACGGCTCGACTACACCGGCCCCACCGCCTGGCCCGGCCTGGCCCCCAGCCCACGCAGCCAGCCCGGGCCACCGGGCAGGGCGGCACCCGCCAGCACCTGCTCGGGGACTTCTCCGAGCAGGACTGCGACACCTACCTCGCCCGCCGACTCACCCGGGACAGCCAGCCGCTGATCCGCCCGAGATCCGCGCCGTCATCACCCAGCGCTCACACGGCCTGCCCCTCCACCTGGACCTGGCCGTCGCCCGCTTCCTGGAGACCCCCGCACCGGCCGCATCCCAGCCCCCGCCGACTTCGACCACACCTTCCCCGCCCTCCTCGCCCGCACCCTGTCCGACCTCACCACCGACGAACGCCACGCCCTGCGCAGCGCCAGCCTCCTGGACGCCTTCGACCTGGACCTGGCCACCCGCGCGGCCGGCTGGGCCAAAGCGCATGCCCGCCCCGCCCTCGTGGTGGCAAGACCTCGCCGCTCACCTGGCCGGGCACCGCCACCGCATGCCTGATCTTCACGACCACGGTCTGCGAACCTCTGACGCTGCTTGCGCAGGCCCGAAACGACGCTCCCGAACTCGCCGGGGCACTCACCGACTTCTTGCGCGCCCACGGCCACCTCACCCCGCCCCGGCCTCGCCGATCAACGAGCCGCAGCCCGCCGCGCCCACCGCATCCAGGCCACACCCGCCCTGCTGCGCCCCCAGATCCGGGGATTCGCCGGCTTCCTGGTGCTCCAGTGCGAGCGGGCCCCGCAACTGGGCCCACGGCAGAACCAGCTCAAGACGATCGAGATCCGCCTGGACGCCATCCGCGACCTGCCCTCCACCTCCACGCCGAAGGGGACAGGAGCTGGGCGAGTGCCACCACCGCACACCCGGAATGCTTTCTCGCCCGCGCCCCCGTGCGCCACGCCTCCCGCCTGGCGGGCCTGCGCCAGTTCTTCGCCTACGCCCATCGCACCCGAGCGGTCCTCCACAACCCCACCATCCCTGTAACTGCCGTACAACACAGGGGATTTCACGGCACCACGCTCACGCTCGCCGAGCAGCGAGACCACTACCAGCGCTGCCTCGACGACGAGAACCTCTCAGCGGGCGAGTCCCAGAAATATCTTGATGGCTTCCCTGTCTGCGGGAAGACCGATGTCCTGAAACCATGATCCACACCTGGTCGTACCGCGACCACCACCGCCCGCCGGTCAGCGCGCACTTCGGCCCGATCTCCGGCGCCTCCAGGGCCTCGGCGAGGATGACATCCTTGCGGGTGTTGCAGCCGGCGGGTGGGGTTCAGTCCCTTGTTCCAGTGCCTGAACTGCTCGCGGCTGTAGCCGTCCTGGGAGCCTTCCTCTGCCTGTTCGATCCAGGCTAGCGTCTGGTGCAGGGGCACGTCTGCTGCCGAGGGCGGTGGGAGCGCCTTGCGAGCCGCAGCGGGCAGGGCAGCGGCCGACGGCCGTTCACCGGCCGGCCGGAGCGGGCCGGGAGCTGCGGTGGCGGGGGCGGCCAGGGGAATGACGGACAGGCGAACGCGGGCAGGGCGCGCAGCGCGTTCTTGATCACGGCACGGGTGTACCGATCCCGAATGGGACCCGCCCGCATTCGCCGCCGTCACCCAAGGTAGCGCTCATGTAGATGCGCCTTTCAGAGGTCGGTGTCGTGCACGAGGCCGCTGGGTAGCGGGACGCGGTCAGCCGCGTAATCGCACGCGAAATCCCGGCGACGTCGGCGAACATCCCCGGGATACTGGTCGCCCATGGATGAGGTCAAAGTCGTCGTCGCCCATTACGAGCGCGCGACTCTGCGCGTCGGCGACGTGTTCCTGAAGGTGGACGCCGATCAGGCACGCATCGACGTCGAGGTCGAGGCAATGTCCCTCGCGCCGATCCCGACCCCGGAGGTCCTGTGGCGCAATCCGCCCGTGCTCGCGACCGCCGCACTCCCGGGGACGACGCTTGGGCGCCTCGGCGGGCCGTCGACCGGGTCGCCAGCGGCGTGGGCCGCGGCGGGCGCCGCCATCCGGAAGCTGCACGACGCGCCGCTGCCGTCCCGGCCGGGCCGGGCCGGCCGGAGCATCGTCGCGCTGGCGGCGGAACTCGACGACGAGTGCGAGTTGCTCGTGACGAACGGCGTCCTGCCCGCCGACCTGGTCACCCGCAACCGCCAGGTCGCCGAGGCCGCGCTCCGGCCGTGGGCTCCGGCGTTCACGCACGGCGACCTGCAGATCGCGCACGTCTTCGTCGACGGCGACGAGGTCACGGGCATCATCGACTGGTCCGAGGCGGGCCAGGGTGATGCCCTGTACGACCTTGCCACCTTCACGCTCGGACACGAGGAGCACCTCGGCGACGTCATCGCCGGCTATGGCACCGACATCGACCTCGACGTGATCCACGCGTGGTGGTCGTTGCGGAGCCTGCTGATAGTTCGCTCGCTGATCGAGCACGGCTTCGACCCCTTCGCGCCGGGCTGTGAGGTCGACGTGCTGAGATCCCGGATGTGAGGCTGCGCGGGCCCGACTGCCACGTATGCGTTCTGACGCATCTGCCGGCCAACCCCTGGGGCGCATCGCCTGCCCTTACTCCCAACAGAGTGCCGTGCGCAGTCGTCCCCAGCAGATGACGGCGCAGCCGAGGGTGACGAACGCGTGGTGGAGGTCGTCGCGGATCTCCCAGCGGATGCGCAGGCGGCGGAGCCAGTGGAGCAGCGCGATCGTTCCTTCCACGACCCAGCGGTACACGCCCAGGCCAAAGCCGTGCCCGGCGCCGCGCCGGGCGAGGTGCGGGGGTGATCTGGAACCCGCGGATCTTGTCCCGGTAGACCTCGTGGTCATAGCCGCGGTCGGCGTAGAGGTGCTTGGGGCGGCGCAGTGGCTGGCCGCGCTTGCCGCGGATCGGCGGGGCGGCCTGGATCAGCGGGAGCAGTTGGGTGACGTCGTTTCGGAATGACCTTCGGACGCGTGACTGATGCGCTGGACACGTCACGTCAGCCAGCATCCGAGGGACACCGCGGTGAGTACCCAAGCCCTCGTCGGCATCAAAACCCGAGCGGCCCACAGGGGCCGGGAGGACCACTCCGGCCTGTGGGACAGTATCCGCCGCCGCCCCCTGACCCGGTTCTTCTCGCTGGCCCACCTGCTGAGTTGGGCCGTGTGGACGCTGTACGTCCTGCCCGAGAACGGCCGGGTCATTGGCCACGCCAGCAACTCGCCGGAGACCCCACCCACGGCGTCCTGAGGCAAGGAGCCCACCCATGCAAGATCCCGACCCTGACGAACCCCTCGCATACCCGTTCCCGCTGTTCAGGCAATGCTGAGCAGCTCTCTCCCACGCTCTGTAGTGTGACGAGCATGTCTGAAGGGATAGCCTGGATAGGCGCACACAGCACCATCGACCGGTCCGCGACGCTGCCGGGGATGCTCGGCGGGATCTCCCTGACCGCTGTGCGGGGTGTGGAGGCGGACGAGTTCCTTATCAATCTGGGCGCGGATCTGGACGAGCTTGCGGCGCGGACTGCGTACCGGGATCTGACCGCTGCGGTGGGTGGTCCGCCGCCTGGCGTCAATCCGGTCATGTACGGCCAGTGCGGTGAGTGGCTGTACGTGCTGGAGGACTGGGGGATGGCGACCTGGTCGACGGGCTTTCGAAAGGTGCCGTCGATGCGTCCCGGACCGGGCGAGGAAGTCGTGTGCGTGACGATGAACTGGTGGAGTCCGCCGCAGGCGATCCTTCATGCGCCGGGGGATGAGCGCGTGCGGCGTGCCGAGTTCGGCGAAGACACCGGAGAAGGTTCGGCGTTGGATGCTGCGTTGAACGCGGCGGGGGCAGTTCTCCTGGCCCCGCAGGCAGACGAGGACGCCGGTACGCGGCTTTCTGAGGCGGTGTTCACCGCTGTGGGCACCTACTGCGGCCTGTCCATCTCCCAGGGACTCGTCCAGGCCGGCGAACTGTGCGGTCTGTTCATTCCCATGGTCTGACGGCCGTATGACGGTGGCCCGCGCCCGTACCCGCAGGCGCGGGCCACCAGCATGTGCTGGAGGTGTTACTGGGTGGTCAGCTTGCAGATGACCGGGGTGCCGCTGGAGTTGAGGCAGGTGTTGCCCGGTGTGATGCGGGTGTCGAGCCAGTAGGCGTCCTTGTCCATGAGGCGCATCTCGCTCATGAACTTGGCGAAGTGGGCGCCCATGGACTCCTGGTTGTGCATGCCGGAGATCGCGGACCGGCCGCAGACCTCCTTGAAGGTGGGATCGGTGCCGTTGATGCTGAACAGGTGCACGGCGCTCCCGTACTTCTTGGCGTAGGTGCCGATGCAGGCGTCGCCGGTGGGGGTGGTGCTGCCGTCCTTGACGGCGGGGTTGAGGCCCCCCTCTGCCGTGGACATGCCGCCGCTGTTGTAGGTCGAGGCGAAGGCGAACTCGTCGCAGTTGAGTTCGTCTGCGGCGTCGACCAGGGCGCTGGCGTCACCGTTCTCCTTGGCCCAGCCGGTGGGGCACATACGGCCACGGCTGCGCGTGTTCTGCGCCTTGTCGCCCATGTAGTAGAGGGGCTTGAGGGCGGAGAGGGAACCGGGGTGCTTGGGCGTGTACGTCTGGATCAGCCACGCGTGCGCTGCGGCCTGGGGGAACGCCTTGGCGTTGAAGGCGTAGGTGGGGGCGGAATTGACGAAGACGCATCCGGTGCCCGGTCCGGCCGTGGTGGTGTCACAGCGGATCTGGTCCAGGTCGGCGGTGGCCGCGTCGTAGCCCTTGGACCACTGGTAGCCGGTCATGAACGGGCGGATCCTGCCGTCGGACGGCAGGATGTTCGCGTCGATCTTCACGTCGGGCTTGTAGAGGTACTGCTGGCCGGCAGTGGAGGCGTCCCACGTGAACGGCGTGGACACGGACGTGGAGTGCATATCACCCGGTGTCCACCATGTCTTCTCGGTCCACGCGCCCGGGTCCGGCTCGACGGCCTTGCACGAGCCCTGACACAGGTGCTCGTTGAGTATCAGGTCGATCTCGGCGAAGTCCAGAGGGATTTGCTGAGCGGGCTCGATGGTGAGGTGCTCGGTGAAGCTGTTCTGTCCGTCGAGTTCGATCAGGCGAAGGAACGTGAAGTACGCGGTGGCGTCGGGAACGCCGTCGGTACGGATGATGACCGGCACGGCGCGGACGTCACACTCGGTCTTCCGGGTGGCGAGAATGCTCGGGAAGTCCGTGTTGCACCACGGAACGTTCGTCTGCGCGGCCGTCGCCTTCATGGACTTGGCAATCTTCTTCGGCGCCTCGTCCTTGGACAGCGGCTTGCCGAAGCACACCTGCCGGCCGTCGTCACGGACGGCGCTGCACTGCTCGCTCGCCTTGGGTGTCTTCGCGGTGAGGCTGGCGGAGGCGCCGAGCGGCTTGGTCTGCACCCCGGTGGGCTGCATGTCCGCCACGTTCGGGTCCGGGGCGGTGTAGTCGGGGGTGGGCAACGTCAGGTCGACAGGCATCTCCACGCGGAACGGCGCCCACGGGGACCAGGTGGTCTCGTACAGGCTGCCATCGAAGGCGGAGGTGTGGAACACGTAGTTGGTGTTCAGGCTGAGCTTGCCCGCGGGGACATCGACGGTGACCAGGGACCCGGAAGCAACGTACGGGGAGACGATAACGCCGTACTCGGAGTCGTTGAGCTTGACCTTCGTCTTCGGCTTGCCTGCCGCGTCAGCCGTCCACACCTCGAACGTCAGCGTCGACTTGTCGCCGTCGGCGTCGGTCACCGTGTTCTTCAGCTGAACCTTCTGCGAGATGACCCGCTGGAAACCGGCCGCGTCCTTGCGCTTGGAGGGCGCTGCCGTCGGGTTCTTGCCCGAGACCGGCCGCGACCCGGCAGCGGCGACCGACTTCACCTCGGGGCCGCTGGCAGGGCGGGTGGAGGGGGCCGCGTTCGGGTCAGGCTGGGATGGGTGGCCTAAGTCGGCCGCGCTCGCCGCGCCACTGCTGATGAGCATCAGCATGGCCACGCCTGCGGCTATGCGCGAGGCCATGCGTTTCCTTCTGGATATACCTTGCAAGGCGTGTCCCTTCTGGCCCCTGCCTTCGTACTTCTGGCGGGGCTTGACGATGGATATGTCGCGCCTTGACCTTCCTATGACCCGTCGTTAGCTTCCAACAAGACTTCACGATCCGGAGGTTCGTGTTTAACCGGAGTTAACAGACGTGACCTGGGACACGGTTGAGACCGAAGGGCAACGATCCCATCACAACCGGCTCCCTCCAGGGGGAGCGGCTGCCGAACTCCCTTACCAGAACGGACTGTTGGCCACGTCGGCAACTCGCCCAGGCGTCACGGATCACCCATACTCGGGTGCGAGGTCGGGAGGCGACCGCGCGGGGCACCCGTCGGGGCAGCTCCCCGCGCCGATGCCCTCCCGTCGCCAGTAGGCCTTCCTGTGCGCCCGGGGAGGCCCACTGGGCTGCCCCGGCTGCGCCCTGCCAGCCCGACGTGAATTGCGTCCACGCGTGCTGCCAGGGCCAGTTGTTCGGCAGATGCAGTGTGTGAGGACTCGGCCGCGTGTGGAGAATTATCCCTTTTCTGCGTGAATCAGTGTGGCATGAGCTCTCTTAGTGCTGTTCTGGCCCGCTCATAGCGCATGCTGACCATGGCGGCTTCGTTGGGCGCATCCAGGTCGTAGCCGGAGCGGCACTGCAGGGCCTGGGCCTCGGCCGCCGACGTGAGCAACCGCTTCCAGGCCTTTCCGCCCGCGCCGGAGTCCGGAAAGACCGGCAGTTCCAGCGCGTCGCTCACCGTCGCACCCAAGGCGGCACAGTGGGCGTCGGCGGCGTCGGATCTCGCGGCCTGATCCTGAAGGTATGCGTCGAACCGGCCGAGCACCGCAGAGCCTCCCCGCTCGTACCAGCCGGCGGCCCGGTCCTTGGCTGCGGCGCTCACCGCGGGTCCGTCGCGCCACCCGTTGATCTCGTCGGCCATCTCGCCCAGACTGGCAGCTGCCTGCTTCGCCCAGTCATCCTCCGCCTGCCCCCAATTCGCGAACGGGTTCACCGCGAAGGCGCCGATCAGCCAGATGACGCCGTACATCCAGGCGCGGGCCGCACTCGCCTCGTCCGCACTCCGCGCCTTGCGGCGCGGGAATACCGCAAAGCCGGTGGCGATGATGAGAGGCCCCAGCAGGTACGCGAGATAGATCACTGTCTGCGCCGGGACCGCGTCGAGCTTGAGCCAGGAGATCACCGAGTAGGTGATGGTCACGTACGCGACGAGGAAGACCGCGAGCTGCAGCTTCGTGCCGCCTTTGTCCTCGGAGCGAGGGTTGTCGATTTCGGCCAGGCGCTCACTCCAGGTCGGGTGGTTGCGCAGAAAGCGGGGGAGCCGATGTCGGGGCAGCGCGGCGGACCGCGATTCCGCCTGCTTCCTCCACACCTCGCGGTCGCTCCCGGACTCGAATACGGCGTCCCGGTCGGCGACCAGCTCACGATGGCGCAGGATGTCGGCCCTGGCCACATAGACCAGCGCGGTGAGCACCACCGCGAGCAGCGCGGTCTTCGCTCCGGGCTCGTATCCGTCCCAGTACGCCCGCTCGACGCTCTGAAAGCGGTCGTGCAGCACCAGGGCCGCATCCAGGGCCAGGCAGGGCAGCAGCACGGCGATCAGGAAGACCCGCCACAGGGCGACGGCGAGATAGGCCAGGTCGACGTCCCGGTTACGCACATGGGCGAGCTCATGCAGCACGACCGCGTCGAAATGCGGCCTGTCCTTGGTCGTTCGTTTCGGCAGCAGCCCCACGTTCAGGCAGACGGTGTAGCGGCCGAAGCTGCCGAAAGCCAGCGCACCGGCGGACAGCGCCCGGGGATTGCACACGAAGCCGGGCAACCGGTCCTGGGGCAGCTTGGCGCGCCGTACCAGCCGGGCCAGATGCGCCAGCCGCTCGTCGCCCCCGCTATCGCCATCCATGGCTGCCGCGATCCGCTGCGCGGAATACAACTCCGGGAGCCGGTCCTTGCGCTGCCGCCACCGCGGCAGCCACCGGTACAGCAGCACAGCCGCCACCGCGACGCCGGCGGTCCACAGCACGGTCGCGTACAGCGAGGTCCGAGCACCGTCCGCCCGGCAGGCGACCAGCTTCTGGTGGAAACGCAGCCCCAACTCGGTGCGCCACTGCGGCCCTTGGAGATCCATGCCGGCCGCGGAGGCGCAGTGCGGGAGCGAGGTCGCGGAGTGATAGGTGAGCACCGCCTCGCCGATGAGGGTGCTTGCGGACGCGAGCAGCACCGTGACCAGCATCAGCATTCGCCGGGTGGTCGCACGCGCAGTGAGCGCACGCGCGGCGAGCACTCGTGACTGCGCCGTCGTCATTGCCCGGACGGCCCCATGGCCAGCCGGGCGACGACGGCTTCCCCGAGCTGCTTCGCGGCCGCGTCCTCGAGGCCCCGCAGGCGCGCCTCGCTGTAGACCCGCTGGTAGACCGCCTTCTGCTGCTCGGGGGCCAGCGGCATCGGGTCGGCGCCAACGCCTGCGCCGCGGGCGGGAGTCCGGGAGAAGCGTGCCCGGATACGGGCGAAGAAGCCGTCCGCCGCGACGCCCGCTCCCCGGGTGACGAACTCGTTCACCACCAGCCATACGACGGGAGTGATCAGGCTGGCGGCTTCCGCCACGCCGAAGCCGAGCAGTTCGTCGCCTTCGGGCCGGGTGAACAGCCGAGTGATGCCGTCGTCGTCGAGTGGCTGCAGATTCTCGAGCAACTCCCGCTCATGCGGCACATGTTCGACAACGAGCTCCGAGACGATCCCCCGTACGGACGCGGCCATGGCGGTCATTGTAACAGATGACCTTGGTGTAGCCGTGCTCAGCTCCCTGCTTGTCGGTGCCGTAGACCTTCTTCACTTTGGAGTCGAGGTCCAGGTAGACCACCTGATCCGAGCCCGGCAGCAACTGCAGTGTCCGCCCAGCGGGCAGGTGAACGCGCGGGCGGCGGACTGGATTTGCCGCACAGGCCCCAGGCGAATGCGCGCAGGAAGGAGCCGAGGGTGGAGGGGGCCTGCATGCCGGTGAAGACCCGGCGCATCGCGCCGTGCCGGAGCACGTTTGTGTCGTCGATGCCGCCCACTCCGGCGAGCATGGCGGAGGCCAGCGACATCACCTTCGCGTCCGGCGCGGCGCCAGCTCCGTTGCCCGCCCCGTCGAGGCGAACCCTCGCGGATCAGTGTCGGCAGGCCGCACCGCTCGGCCAGGCGCACCGCCGGGGCCGGCCTGCCGTGCGTAAGCAGGTTCAGTTCGTCAAGCGCGGCGAACGTCGCCGCGGGTGGGAAGATTTCACTTCCGAGGTGCTTTGCTGGTCCGGCCTGGTAGAAGCGTGAAGAACTCCCATCATCCCAGCTCAGCGGATACCTCTCTGCATCCAGCCCCCCGGCCCGTCACCGACCGGTGGATCCAGGTTCAGGGATGGACCAGTCCTCCCTAAACAGCTTCCTTCTTCATAGTCCGAACAGGTCTGCTGCGTTGTCGTGGCACACCGCCCGCAGCCACTCCTCGCCAAGGGCCAGCCGCTCCAGGGCGTGGAGCTGGTGCAGGTAGGGGTAGGGGAGATTGGGGAAGTCGGAGCCGAGCAGGATGCGGTCGCCGAGTCCGGCGAGCCGGGGCAGGGCCCGGCGGGGGAAAGGCATGAGTCCCTCGGTGAAGTCGGTGAATGCCATCGTCGTGTCCAGCCGCACCTCCCCGTACCGCTCGGCAAGGCCGAGGAACTCCTCGTACTCGGGCATCCCCAAATGTGCGACGATCAGCCGCAGTCGGGGATGCCGCGCCAGCACCTGCGCGATCGGCTCGGGGCCGGTGTGCTTGCCGGCCGCGGGCCCGGAGCCGCAGTGGATCACCACTGGGATCCCGGCCTCGGCCAGCAACTCCCATGCCTGCTGGAGGAGTTCATCGGCTGGGTCGTACGCTCCCACCTGAACATGCGCCTTGAAGACGCGCGCGCCCGACTCGACGGCCTCCCGGACGTATGTCTCGACGCCCGGCTCGGGGTAGAGGGTGGCGGTGTGCAGGCAGTCGGGGGTGCCGCGGGCGAAGTCGGCCGCCCAGCCGTTCAGCCACCGGGCCATGCCCGGCTTGTGGGGGTAGAGCATCGCGGTGAAGGCCCGTACGCCGAACTCCCGGAGCAGGGACGTCCGTTCCGCCTCCTCCTTCCGGTAGGTGATCGGCCACTCGTGCCCACCCGTCAGCGGTCCGAGTGCGTCGAAGTAGCCCCAGACCTTGTGCAGGACGCGCTCGGGCATGAAGTGCGTGTGGACATCGACCAGTCCGGGTAGACCGAGCTGGCTCCAGAAACGGCGGACCTCACTGGCCTCGTCATCCAGTTGCACGTCACTCATGGCCTCTCGCGAACCCGTGGCTGCGCTCGACCCTGGCGACCCGGCGTCGTGCGGGCGGCCCGGCGCGGGGGCGGGTTCTGCGGGACCGGCAGGGCCGACACGCGCGGTGTGGTGATCGTTCATGTCGCCCACGATCGACCTCGGTGAGGTGGCGGGTCTACTCCTTTCCGCAGGGGTCCGTGAGGGATCCATCACCCGGGCCGCGGCGGTGAGCCCCCGCTCTTGGTTTTTACGCCGACGACCTCTACGTGATCGCCGACGTCCCTGCGCGGAGCCCCGCATCCCCTGGGACCCGGCGACCGGATCCGGAATCCCGAGCCTTGTCAAGATCACGATGGCACTGCCGTCGGATCACGGAGCCCGCGTCCACTGGCTGGTCGATCAACTGCCGTACGAACCCGGAGACCCTTTGCCCCTTCCGCCGCGGATCTATGACCAGCAGAGTCGGGCTTCGGTGCGATGCTCGCCAACCTGCTGTGCGGCAACCGGAACCTGCACTCCCTGACCGCCGCGGTCAAGACCCTGGCCCTGCTGACCGATGGCCGCGTGTACCTGGCCGCCTCCACGATCAGCGGAATCGGCCGGGACGCGTTCCGCTAACTCCGGACCTGGTGACAGGCTTCGCGACCGCCCTCGGCATCTCGGCCGGTGGCCTCGCCGCCATCATCGGTGTCGAGCTCCCCGAGTCGCCGCGGCCCGACGATCTGCTGGCGGCCGAGATGGCGGGGCTGCTTTCGAACTGCCGGCGGTTGACCGCAGCTCAGGCCGAGCCAGGGTCCCTTGCATGATCGAGGTCTGTCCGGATTCATCCGGTGAGGCCGAGGGCGGTATCAGGGATCTGCGGCAGTCGCGGGCGGTGTGGCGGAGGGCAGCGGCGATGTTGGTGCGACCGTCCTGACGGTGGACGCCGATGGCGAGGTTACGCAGGCCGGCCGTGCGGGTCGTCAGGGCATTCGGCGCCGTGGCGCCGCCGCATCGGGGATGTGCGGCGGATGTTGCCGGACAGCAGGTTGAGACCGTTCTCGGCGGTCCAGCGGACCGAGCGCAGGCTGCCTCCGCCGTACCAGATCCGCTCCACCAGATCGGGGTTGTGCGGCTGCAGACGGGGCCGCTGGATGTTGCCGGGCGAGTGGATCACGGTGTCCGGGCCGCCGAGATAGTCGCCGCGCAGGTTGTCGACGAGGCGGGCGATCCTGCCGTACGACAGGTCGAAGCCGCGCCAGTCGCCGTCGTGCACCAGGTCGCCGAGCAGGTCGGCGTGCGGCATGCCGGTGCTGAAGCCGACCTGGAGGCGGCCGCGGGACAGGACATCGGCAAGCGCCAGGTCTTCGGCCAGGCGGAACGGGCTCTCGTAGCCGATCGGGATGACCGCGGTGCCCAGCTCGATCCGCTCGGTGCGCTGGCCGGCCGCGGCGAGGAATACGGCAGCTGAGCCGACGCCGTGTTCGAGGTGGCGCTGGCGGATCCAGGCGCCGTCGTAGCCGAGTCGTTCGCCGTACTCGAAGAGTTGGAGTGTCTCCTCCAGGCCGGTGTACGGGTCGTCGTCGGCGAAGTTGCCCGGGGTGAGAAGGGCAAGTGAGGTGATGGTGGGTGTGCTCATGCGACCGTGGTCCTCAGCTCGTGGCGGTCTCGGCGGCGGGGGTGGGGACGCGACCGCCGGGGACGGCCGCGAGCAGCTGTCGGGTGTACTCGTGGCGGGGGCGGGTGAACAGTTCCTCCGGCGGGCCTGTCTCGACGACGCGGCCGGCCCGCATGACGGCGACCTGGTGAGCGATCTGACGTACGACGGCCAGGTCGTGCGAGATGAACAGGTACGCCACGCCCGTGTCGGCCTGCAACTCGGCCAGCAGCTCCAGGACTTGGGACTGCACGGACACGTCCAGCGCGGAGACCGGCTCGTCGCAGACCACCAGGTCGGGTGAGAGGGCGAGGGCGCGGGCGATCGCCACGCGCTGCCGCTGTCCGCCGGACAGTTCCGCCGGGCGGCGCTCCAGCGTCGCGGCCGGTAGGGCCACCCGGTCGAGCAGTTCGCGAGCCCGAGCGAGCCGGGAGGCGCGGTCGCCGACCTTGAAGGCGCGCAGCGGCTCGGTGATCACCTCGCCGATGGAGAATCGGGGGTCGAGCGAGGCGTAGGGGTTCTGGTAGATGAGCTGGGCGCGGCGGCGCAGCTGCCTGGCCTGGGCGCCCTTGGCGGTGGTGACGTCGGTGCCGTCGAAGATGATCTGTCCGGCGGTCGCGTCGGTGAGGCGGAGCACCAGGCGGACGGTGGTGGACTTGCCCGAGCCCGACTCGCCGACCAGGGCAAGGGTCTGGCCTCGGTGGAGGGTGAGGCTGACGTCGTCGACGGCGCGCAGGGTGCGGGGCCCGTCCCCGGTGCGGGGGAGTCTGAACTCCTTGGCCAGGTTGCGCACTTCGGCCAGGGGCGCCGTATCCGGTTCGGGGAGGGAGGCCGGGGTGCGGGGCCGGGCGGTGGTCAGGCTCGGGGCGCTGGCCAGCAGGTGCCGGGTGTAGCCGTCCTGCGGGTCGGCGAGGATGTCATGGGTGGGGCCCGCCTCGACGACCTTGCCTTGCGACATCACGACCAGCCGCTGGGCCCGGTCGGCGGCGACTCCGAGATCGTGGGTGACGAGCAGGACCGCGGTGCCCGACTCCTCGGTGAGGCGCTGGAGATGGTCGAGGATGACCCGCTGCACGGTGACGTCGAGCGCGCTGGTCGGCTCGTCGGCGATGATCAGCTCTGGCTGTGCGGCGATGGCGATGGCGATCAGGGCGCGTTGCCGCATGCCGCCGGACAGTTCGTGCGGGTACTGCCGGGCCCGGACGGCGGCGTCGGGCAGTCCGGCCCGGTCCAGGACGGCGATCGCCTCTGCGGGAGCCGAGCGACGGGTTGCGAGACCGTGGATGCGCAGCACCTCGGCGACCTGGTCGCCGATCCGCTTGACCGGGTTGAGGGAGACGGTCGGATCCTGGGGGACCAGTCCGATCCGTGCTCCGCGTATGGTGCGCAGTTCGGCTTCCGAGAGGGTGGCGAGGTCGTGCCGGCCGAAGCGGACCGTGCCCGCCTCGATCCGGCCGTTCGCCGACAGCAGCCGGGTGATCGCGTGCGCGGTCGTGCTCTTCCCGGAGCCGGACTCGCCGACCACCGCGGTCACCTGTCCCGGCCACACGTCGAGGTCGACGCCCCGGACGGCCTCGACGGTGCCGCCCCGGGTGCGGTACGACACGGACAGGCCGCGTATCTGAAGCAGTGGTGTGCTCACGTCCTCACCGTTCTCACGTTCGTCGGTCATCGCTGCCGGGACCATTCGCCGTCCAGTGCCCGGGCGATGCGGTTGGTGGCCAGTACGGTCGCGGCGATCGCCAGCCCGGGCAGCGCGGTCAGCCACCAGGCGTTGGCGAGGTAGTTGCGACCGTCGGAGATCAACGTCCCCCACTCCGGCGCCGGCGGGGGCGCCCCGTAGCCGAGGAAGCTCAGCGCCGACACGGCCAGGATGGAGGAGCCGAAGTCGAGGGTGGCCAGCACGATCACCGGGCCCGCCGCATTGGGCAGCACATGCCGGCCCAGCACCGAGTACCAGCGCGCTCCGCTGGCGCGTGAGGCCTCGACGAAGACGGCCTGCCGCACCCGCAGCACCTCCGCGCGCGCCACCCGCGCGAACGCGGCCACGCTGGCGATGCCGACCGCGACCGCCACCTTCACCGTGCCGTAGCCCAGCGCGGTGACCAGGGCCAGGGACATGAACAACGCGGGGATGGACAGCAGCACGTCGACGAAGCGCATCAGCACGTCGTCCACCCAGCGGCCCACGAACCCGGCGACCACCCCCAGCAGCCCGCCGACCACGAACGCGACCAGCACGGCGATCAGCGTTGCCTTCAGGGACAGCTGGGCGCCGTGGACGACCCGGGAGAACACATCGCGTCCCAGCTCGTCGGTGCCGAACCAGTGACTGCCGTTCGGGCCGCGGAAGTTCTGCGACGGCACGCCCTTCAACGGGTCCTGCGAGGTGAACAGGTCGGGCCAGAACGAGGCCAGCACCACCAGCACGAGGACGACCACCGACAACAGCAGCCCCGGGCGGCGCACCACGAACCGCAGCAGCCGCCGTACGTCCGCGCGGCGCCCGGGATCAGGCTCCGGCCCCGCCGCGACCGGGCGGGCCAGTCCCAGTGCCGCTTCGGCGGGGTCGTCGACAAGGCTCTGGCTCATGCGAGGGCCGCCTTTCTGTCCGAGGTCACCACGATCCGGGGGTCGAGGAGTGGATAGACCAGGTCGATGACCAGGTTCGTCGTCACGAAGATCAGCGCCCCGAACACCACCACCCCCTGGACCAGCGGGATGTCCTGGGCCGTGACCGCCGCCGCGGTGACGCGGCCGAGGCCGTCGCGGGAGAACACCGTCTCGACGACGACCGAACCGGCGATCAGCTGCCCCACCAGCAGGCCGACGACCGTCAGGGCCGACAGGGACGCGTTGCGCAGCGCGTGCCGCAGATGGACCCGCCACCGGCCGGCGCCCTTGGCCCGGGCGGTCTCCACATACGCCTGGTCCAGTGCGGTGAGCAGGCTCTTGGCGAGCACCTGCGCGATCTGCGCACCGGTCGGCACCGCCAGAGTCAGCGCCGGCAATACCAGCCCCTTGAACCCGTCGTTGCCGAATGCGGGGAACCAGTGCAGCCGGAAGGAGAACGTCTCGACGAGCAGCAGCCCCACCCAGAACGTCGGGACAGACACCCCCAGCGGCGGCAGCGACAGCAGCAGCTGCCGCAGCCAGCGCCGAGAGGTATAGGTGGCCAGCACCGCCAGACCGCCGCCGAGGGCCACCGCGAGCAGCAGGGCCGCCCCGGTCAGCTGGAGGGTCTGCGGCAGCGCGTCGGCCAGCGTCGAGGTGACCGGGCGGCCGGTGGACACCGAGTCGCCGAAGTCCCCGCGCACCGCCCGGCCGAGGTACTCGGCGTACTGCACCAGCACCGGCTTGTCGAAGCCGTATTCGTGCCGCAGGGCGGCGATCTGCTGCGGGTCGACCTGCCCCGAGTCCATTCCGGCACTGACCATCGCCGTGACCGGATCGCCCGGGAGGTAGTCCAGCACCAGGAACGAGACCGTGTAGGCCGCCCACAGCACCCCGGCCGCCTGGCCGAGCCGTTTGATCACATAGCGGCGCATGCGCTAGCCGATCCAGGTGTCGTGCAGCTGGATCCGGCTGGAGGCGTCGAAGTTCAGGTCGTGCACCTTCTTCGACACCCCGAGCTGGGTCTGGAGCTCCACCACCGGCACGTAGTAGGCGTTCTGCACGAGCGACTGCTGTGCCTGGGTGACCAGTTGCTTGCGCTTGGCCGGGTCGACGGTCGCGGCCTGTTCGGAGAGCGCCGTGTCGAGGGAACTCGCAGGCAGGTGGTAGAAGTTGGCCAGCTGGGTGGAGAAGGAGCTGCGCAGGATGTCCGGGTCGGCACGGGTGACGTTCCCCCAGGCCGCGTCGTAGTCGCCGGACTGGAGCGTCGGCGCCAGCTGGGTGACCTGGAGCTGCTTGAGGGACACGTCGACACCGACGGCCTTGAGCTGCTGCTGGATCAGTTCCAACGCGGGCTGGTTGGTGGCCGAGTTGGGTATCCAGTCGATGGTCAGGCTCAGCTTCTTGTTGTCCTTGGTGCGGATGCCGTCGCTGCCGGTCTTCCAGCCGGCCGCGTCCAGCAGCGACTTGGCTTTGGCCGCGTCGGACGTCAGGTCGGAGGCGAGGCTGGTGTAGTCGGGTGTGGTGTGCGCAAGGACGCTGGTCGCCGCCTGGGTGCCGGTGGGGAAGACGGTGTCGGCGAGCTGCTGCCGGTCGACGGCCAACAGAATTGCCTGGCGTACCTTGGCATCCTTCACAGCGGGCCGCGAGTTGTTGAGACCGAGACCGAACACGACGCCGGGATTGGCCCGTCGCTGGAGCGTGACCTGACCGCCCTTGAGCGCCGCCTCGTTGGCCTTGCCCACGCTGCTGATCGCGTCGACCTGGCCGGACTGGAGACTTCCGGCCCGTACGCCCGCCTCCGGGACGACCTTGAACACCAGCTTGTCCAGGTACGCCTCGCCCTTCTTGCTCCACCGCGAGGAACCCCACGCGTATCCCGTGCGCTTGGCCAGGGTGATCGACTGGTTCTGCACGTACTGCTTCAACACGAAGGGCCCGGACCCGATCACCCCGTCGCTGCACTTCTGCTGCGGGGTCTTCTTCACGCTCGCCGACGACTCGATCCCCAGGGAGTGGGTCGAAGTGGCCTGCAGGAACTGGGCGTTGGGCTGGCTGAAGGTCACCTTGACGGTGAGCGGGTCGACCACCGTGGTGCTCTTGACACCGCTCAGATAGCCCTCGGCGAGCGTCCCCAGGGCGCCGAGCTTCGGCACCGCGTCGAAGTTGTCCTTGACCACCTGCGCGGTCAGCTTCGAGCCGTCGCTGAAGGTGACGCCCGACCTCAGATGGAACGTGAACGTCGTGGCGTCGGAGCTGACATCCCAGCTCTTCGCCAGCCACGGCACGATCTTGCCGGTCCTGGGGTCCTGGTCGGTCAGTGAGTCCACGATCTGGCGCACCGAGTAGATGGTGTCGTTGCTGGCGACCTGCTGCGGATCCACGCAGCCGGCGTCCGAACCCACCGCGAAGGTCAGGGTGCCGCCGGACTTGGGCTGCCCGGCGCCGCTGCCGGAATCGCCGCCGCCGGAGCCGCAGGCGGTCAGCAGAACACTGGTGGTCACAAGGGCGGTCAGTGCCGCCCACCGGGAGGTTCCGACATCGGAAAGTGCAGTCACGGAGGGCTTCTCCTACTCGTGTCACCAGGCACGGGTGTGGTGCAGGGCACGGCCGTGCGTGGGCGTGCGGCCCCGGCCGGCGCGACGCCGGTGCCGGGGGAGGGCTGTGCAAACGGGGATCAGAAGGAAAAAGGGGGGATCAAAGACAGACGGAGATCAGGCGCAGGCGGGTGCGGCGACGACAGATGCCGTACCGCGACCAGCGGCGGGAAGGCCCGTCAGACCTGACAGAGACAGCTGGTCGAGCGCTTGAGGTCGATGTGGCGCCGACGCGAGAGCCGGGAGAACACGGTGGCGCCAGCGAAGCGGGCGCTGAGGTCACCACCGTGCCGCATATCGGTCCTCCACCAATCCGGCCCTGGTCACGGGGCCACGCGCTTGCGGAGATCCTCGGTGATCCCGCCGGGCTTTCACCTGGAGCACCCCACCGCGCGGGAGGGTTGCCGGTCAGCGAGCCAGGGCTTGACGCTGACACTCAATGCCGTTCGTGACCGTACGGAGCGGTCTTGTCGTACGTCAATGGCGCAAAAGGACGCCCTGTAAGGGGAGTCGGGGCGAGAGCGCGTCCAGCTCAGGAGCCGCCGCGCTCGCGGGGGATCTTCTGGCCGGCCTCGATCGCCACCGGCAGCCGGTTCTCGGCCGGGGGCAGCGGGCAGGTGGCCAGGTCCGTGTAGGCGCACGGCAGGTTCGCGGCCCGGTTGAAGTCCAGGACGACCGTACCGTCGGCGGCGGGCGGATCGAGGGCCAGGGCCCGGTTGGCGGCGTAGGTGGTGACCCCGGAGGTCGCGTCGGTGAACAGCACCATCAGCCGTCCCGCACCGTGGCCGGGGAACGCGGTCAGTGACAGCGGGCGCCCGTCGAACTCGAACTCGACCCTGCCCGGAGCGTCGTAGACATGGCAGGTCGACTGGCCGCACATAGCCCGTGAGTTGGCCCCTCGCCGCTTCCCGGCTTCACCATCGTCACAGCAGCTCGGACAGAGCTGTCGGCGCACTCCCTCTGAGGGTGCCCTCGTAGCGTGGAGCCTGCCAAGGTCATGGGGTCCAAGCAGCAGGAGTACGAGACCGAGCCCCTGAGGGTGCTGTGCGCATCGTGATCGAGACGGGCAAGCCGATCCCGGAGGCGGCCGAGGACCTGGGTGTGCACCCGGGGACGCTGCACACCTGGTCCCACGCTGGAGGAGGCACGGTTCAGCCTCCTCCGACCGGCCCGCGCCCGCCGCCTCGGGTCCGGGCTGTGAAGCGCGTCGTCGTCAGCGAGTGCCCGCCTCAGTGCGCGTAAGGCGCGACACCTGGACAACATCGGGAAGCGAAGCGCTTGGGCCTCGCTTCGGTGGACAAGTGCCCGCGTGGGTCATCCCGTGGACGCTCGTCGCCGGCCAGTCGGCAGATCCTCTGCAACCCAAGCCCACCTCGGCATCAAGCTGACCTGCTGCGCCCCGGTCCCGCGGCCGGGTGTCACATGAGCGATGCAGTGCGGCGGTCGGCCGAGACGCCGTGCTCGGCGGCATCGAAGACCTGGTCCAGCCGCTCGCAGTGAGCGGCGTTGATCTCGGCCAGGCCGTCCCTGGCGAGCCTGCGTTGAGCCGTAGCCACGGCGACCGAAAGCGGCGATCAATAGCGCCGTCGGCCGGTATCCGTAGCCTTGCCCGCCGCCAGGTGACCGAACACCGGGAAGGACAGGGCGGTGAAACAGGGCCGAACGATCCGAAAGAGCCGCAGGCGCGACGCCGGCATAGTCGGCAACGGGAACAGAGGCGGCCCTTGACGAGGTGGACTCAGGACCCGTCGATGCTTCCGTGTCCCCAGAGCAGGCAAGATCCGTTCAGCAAGCTCACACAGAGGCAGCGAACCTTCGATTATCGATCAAGAAAACGATCACTCGGTGTCGGTGGCGAAATGGTCGGTGCCCAGCACGGTGAGCAGGGCGAGTTTCTCGTGGCTTTCCGTACCCGGCGTGGCGGTGAATATGAGCAGCGACTGGCCATGGTCCGGCTCGAGCAGGAGTTGGCAGTAGAGGTCCAGATGTCCGACCTGGGGATGGACGAAGCGTTTGGTTTCGCTCCACCGCAGGCCCACTTCGTGGCGCTCCCACAAACGGGCGAACTCGTCGCTGGTGCGGAGCAGGATGTCCGCCATGTCCGCCGCGGGGGAGCCGGGCCCGTCCCGGGTGACGGCCGCACGCAGCAGCGCGACGTTGATCCGGCTGTTGTCGTCGTACTCCTCGGGGTGGTACCGCTCACGGGCGGCCGGGTCTGTGAACCACCGGTACGTCGCGCTGCGGGCGTTGCCGGTGTACTGGGTCTGGTCGCCGAGCAGTGCCACCGCGGACGGCGTCTGCAGCAGCGTCTCGCCCAGCGGGCCCATGACCTGTGCGGTGGTGCCGGCCAAGCCGTCCATGACCCGCATCAGCCCCGGGCTCACGTGCTGATGCCGCAGGTCATGGCGGGTGGTGCGGTAGCCGGCGAGGAGGAACAGGTGATCGCGTTCGTCCGGGGTCAGCCGCAGGCCGCGGGCGATGGCTGCGATCATCTGCTCCGACGGTTGCGGCCCGTCGCCGCGTTCCAGCCGGGCGAAGTAGTCGGCGGACATGGTGCACAGTTCCGCCACCTCCTCGCGGCGCAGGCCCGGAGCGCGCCGGCGTTGCCCGCGGCGCAGCCCGACGTCCTCCGGTTGCAGCGCCGCACGCCGGGTACGCAGGAAGGCGCCCAGGGACGAGCGGTCGAACGTGTGGTCCATGGTCCCCATCGTTGGCCATCCGGCACGGCTTAGCCATGACCCGCCAGTCAGTGGTTGCACATGTCCTTCCAGCGCCCGTGGTGCGGCAAGTTCACTGGCGGTGCGATCACCGGTCGCACCGAACCGCGAACCACAACCCGCGAACCACGGAGCCAGGACCCATGACCAGTTGGACAGCGAACGACCTCCCGAACCAGACCGGCCGGACGGTGGTGATCACCGGTGGCGGCCGTGGCCTCGGCCTGATCACGGCACGCGAGCTCGCTCGTGCCGGTGCCCGCGTCGTGCTGGGGGTACGCGACACGGGCAAGGCCCGCCACGCCGTCGCCGACCTGCCCGGCACCTTCGACGTCCGACCGCTCGACGTGGCGGATCTGACCTCGGTGCGAGCCTTCGCCGACTCCTGGTCCGGCGACATCGACATCCTGATCAACAACGCCGGTGTGATGGACATCCCCGCCGCACGCACCGCTGACGGCCTCGACCTGCAGACCACCACCAATCACACCGGTCCCTTCCTGCTGACCACCTTGCTGCGCGAGCGCATCACCGACCGCGTGGTGCACGTCACCAGCGAGCTGCACCGGCAGGGCAGGATCGACCTGGACGACCTCGACTGGCGCACGCGCAAGTACAACGGGATGCGCGTCTACGAGGCGTCGAAGCTCGCTGTCGTCCTGTTCTCGCTGGAGCTCCAGCGCCAGCTGACCGCCGCCGGCAGCCCGGTCCGCTCGGTGCTCGCCAGCCCGGGCATCGCCCGCACCGCGCTGGCGGCCCACTCCCGGTCGAACGTCATCAACCGGCTCACGTTCCTCACCAACGACCCGGAGCGCGGAGCGCTGTCGCTGCTCTACTCCGCCACCCAGGACGTCCCCGGCAACTCCTACATCGGGCCGGACGGCCTGGGCGGCTTCCGGGGCTCCCCGGTCGTCCGCCGACAGGGCAAGGCCGGCCTCGATGCGGCCATGGCCGGGCGGCTGTGGGACGCGACCGCCGACCTCGTCGGGGCGGTCGCCCGATGAGCTACCTGGAGGCCGCCGACCACGCCGAGATCTACGTATCGCACAGCTATCCGGAACAGATCGCCGACCTCGGCGAGATCCGGATGAACTACGCCGTGGCCGGTGATCCCGGACTCCCGGCCATGCTGCTCATCCCGGCGCAGACGGAGTCCTGGTGGGGGTACGAGGCCGCCATGCGGCTGCTGGCCGACCGCTACCAGGTGTACGCAGTGGACCTACGCGGCCAGGGCCGGTCCACCTGGACGCCGGGACGCTACAGCCTGGACATCTTCGGTGGTGACCTGGTCCGCTTCATCGACCGGGTCATCAAGCGTCCGGTCATGGTCTGCGGGCTGTCGTCCGGCGGCGTGATAGCGGCCTGGCTGTCCGCCTTCGCGGCGCCCGGCCAGGTCCACGCCGCGGTCTACGAGGACGCGCCGCTGTTCGCCTCGCAGACCGACCCCGCGGTCGGCCCGTCCATCCGGCAGGGCGTCGGCCCGATGTTCCGGCTGTGGCACAAGTGGCTCGGACCGCAGTGGACCATAGGTGACTTCGCCGGGATGCAGGCGGCGATCGGCCGCGAGATCCCCGCCTGGATGCTCAGCGCGCTGCACCGGATGGCGCCGGCCGGCACCGGAGTCCCTCCGACCGCTCCGCCGCAGGATCTGCGGGAGTACGACCCCGAGTGGGCTGACGCGTTCCTCTCCGGGCGAGCCACCGTCAACTGCGACCACGAGTCCATGCTGCGGCAGGTCAAAGTGCCGGTCCTGTTCACCCATCACTTCCATCACGTGGACCCGGACACCGGGCAACTGCTCGGCGCGATCACCGACCTCCAGGTGCAGCGGGCGCGACAACTGATCGAGACCACCGGTCACACCTTCACCTATCGCGCGTTTCCCGGCATGCCGCACTCCATGCACGGCCACGACCCGGCCACCTACGTCGACACGGTCACCACGTGGGCCGACGACCTGGCCAACAGCCCCGCATCCGTCAGGAGTACCCGGTGAAACCCACTGCCTGCGAAGCACTGCGGCTCGACGCGGCCGGCCGCAGGCTGCTCTTCACTCCCGCCTCCTCCTGGCAGAAGGAAGGCGGCGCCGACCGCACCGGCGACACGGTCGAGCGGACACCGACGCAGGGCGGCTTCGGCCAGAAGACGGACGGCGGCGAGAGCGACGAAGCGATGGTCTGGACACCAAGTTCGTCGTTTTCTCCACCTGCCAGCGCGGCTACTTCCGCCGCGTCTTCCTCAACTATGCCCACGTCCCTCACGACCAGGAAGGCGGCGAGGCCGCCGTCGCCCTCGAGCTGGCATGCAGCATCCTGGACTCCGTCGACGGCTGCATGGGCGTCCTGTACGACGGCGCCTTCCGCGGCATGCACCGCGACGTCATCGCCCGCCGAGGCCGGCTGCTGATCAACAAGCAGCACAAGGGCACCAAGCACCGCTACATCCACACCCTCGGCTACGGCCGCTGTCGCCACGAACTGTGGTCCCAAGGCGGCCGCGTCCACGAACGCACCTACCTCGACAACGGCACCAGCACCCTCGTCCCCTTGCCCGTCCGCAAACCAGAACGCCGCGCCAGCACCCACAGCCACCGCTGGTACCACCTGCTCACCATCCCCTGCCCCCGCGGCCCCCACGAACCCGTCGGTATCACCACCACCCCCGGCGACGAGGGCCAGAGCGACACCGAGACCGGATTCCACCGTGCCGAGCACCTCCTGCAGATCCCCGACAACACCGCAGTCCACCAACAGCTCTACGGCGGCCGTGAAGACACCGAAGCTGGCTTCTCCCAGTTCGACCGCTCCCTGTGGAACCGGCGCATGATCGCCTTCGGCGCCGAAGCCCAGAACCTCGTCGTCCTCGGCTTCCTCCTCGCCCAGAACGCCACCAGCGCCGCCCGCTACCAGGAGGACAGGATGACCGGTTCTCGGAGTGGAGCGAATCCAGGGAGACGGGGTTGTGTCGCGAGCGGGTCCGGTACGCGGCAGGCGAGCGGTTCGCTCGCGGTGAGAGAGCCGCGGTGACCGCGACGGACCTGAGGGTCAGCGAGAGGTCGATGGAACGCTGGCATCATGCACGTTGATCACGAGCCGGCACCCGTCCCCACGGATCGGCTCTCCGGCAGCACCAGCGTGCACGTCTCCCCAGGCGCAATGGTCACGGCGCGGTCGGCCAGCACCACTCGGATCGGTTCCTCCTCCGAGTCGGGCACACTGATCTCCAACTGCCTGCTACGACGCCGTACGCCGACACCCCAGTGACCGCGGTAGCGCAGCGAGAACCCGTACTCGGAGAGGGCAGGGAGAGGCACCGGGTCCAGCCGCAGGGCGTCCTCGCGTGTTTCCAGTCCTGTCAGGCCGCGCTGGACCAGGTCGAGGGTCCCGGCCATGGCCCCGAGATGGATGCCCTCGCCGGTTGTGCCGCCTTGGATATCAGCGATGTCCGCTTCCAGGGCCTCATGGACGTACTGCCATGCCTCGGCTCGTCTGGCTCTGGCGAGGACCAGGCCGTGGACGAGTCCGCTGAGTGTGGAGCCGTGGCTGGTGCGCTGCAGGTAGTAGTCGACGGTCCTGCGCCAGACCTCGTCGTCCAGGTCGTATCCGAGCTGCCAGAACAGTTGCTGGAGTTCGGCGGGCGAGAACAGGTAGCCGAGCATGAGGACGTCGGCTTGTTTGGACGCCTTGTACCGGTTGACCGTGTCGCCCTCGGCCTCGAGGATCCGGTCCAGCCGACGGATGCT
The DNA here is from genome assembly GCF_053611585.1 of Streptomyces sp. NPDC054794. Taxonomy (NCBI): domain Bacteria; kingdom Bacillati; phylum Actinomycetota; class Actinomycetes; order Kitasatosporales; family Streptomycetaceae; genus Streptomyces; species Streptomyces sp. NPDC054794. Next base: position 40,059 of record NZ_JBSHAQ010000017.1, read on the forward strand.
GCCATAGCGTCTCCGGTAGGCGTCCCAGTCCAGCTCGGCAAGGCTGTCATAGCCCTCGAACTGACTGATGACGCCCTGGTGGAACGGTACTCGCAACCGACGGGAGATCTCCTCCCATGTGCGGAGCTCGCCGCTGTCCAGCAGGACGCGTTCGAACAGTTCTTCGCGGCGCCACACGGGAAGGCGCCGCAGGAGGTCCAAGGTGCGATTGAGGGTCCAGGCAGCGGTGACGTTGGTGTACGCGTTGTCGTCCATCCCCGGCCTGACGGCGCCCGGGTAGCTGTCGTGGTACTCGTCGGGGCCGACGACACCGCGGATCCGATAGCGTCTCAGGTCGGGATCGAAGACTGCCAGATCGGCCCAGAAGCGGGCGATCTGCAGCAGCATCTCCGCGCCTTTGGTCTGCAGGTACTCCGTGTCACCGGTGGCCTCGCAGTACTGCCAGACGTTGTAGGCGATCGCCGATCCCACGTGGTGCTGGAGCCGGGAATGGTCGGGCAGCCAGTGCCCCGAGTGGGGGTTGAGGTGCCACTCCTGAGTCTCCTCGCGGCCGTCGCTGCCGCTCTGCCAGGGATACATCGTCCCGGCCCGGCCGATCTCGGCTGCTGCTCGGCAGGCTCGCGGGAGGCGCCGGTAGCGGTAGTTGAGCAGCCCCCGGGAGATCTCCGGGAAGTGCAGGTTGAGATACGGCAGGACGAAAAGCTCGTCCCAGAAGACATGACCGCGATACGCCTCGCCGTGCAGCCCCCGCGCGGGAACGCCCACGTCCAGGTCCGCGGTGTGCGGTGACAATGTCTGCAGGACGTGGAAGAGGTGGAAGCGCAGGATGCGGCCGGCTTCCCCGGGCACCTGAATGTCCGCGCGTCGCCACAACCGCTCCCACGCGGCGACATGGGAGTCCAGAAGGCCGGGGAAGTCTGCCGCCGTGGACACCCGGTCGACCGCTGCGCCGAGTGGGTCGCTGATCGCCGTGTCGCGCGAGGTGTGCAGCGCCACGGTCTTCTCCACGGTGACGGGTCGATCGGGACCGATCGCGACCACCAGGCGGTGGACGGCACGGTGGCGGCCGGGACGAAGCATCGATGAGACCGCAGCGAGGTCGGCTGTGACCGTCGTTCGAGCAGCCATGGCGACAGCGACGTCCGATGTGCTGGTCCGGCAGCTCAGCCAGACCGTGTGCGGCTCCTGAGCGCCTGTCCGCACACGGGTCACATGACGGCGATTGAGGGCGCGGTACCGGTGCACATTGCCATTGATGACCTCCCCGTCGAGACAGGACTCGATCTCGACCTCTCCCGACCAGCCCTCGGCCGCGAAGACCGTCTGCAGCACGGCCAGGTGAGGATCCCTCATGTGCACCAGGCGGGTCTGCTCGACGCTGAGCGCGCCCGCCTCGTCGCGCCGGTGACGGAAGGCACGGGTGAGTATGGCGCGGCGCAGATCCAGGGTGTGCCGGTGCTCCAGGAGGGCATGCATGTCCGGGGAGAACCACGGGCCCCATGCTTCCTCGGCGCGGCGCAGACGGAACCGGAAGAGCAGCCAGTTCGGGAGATTGACCAGGTCCTCGTTCACCACCTGCCGTCCCGACACGACCGATTCCAGGCGGTTGTAGCACCCGGCCGCGTAGGTTCCCGGGCAGTGCACAAGACCCGCCCGGCACTCGGGCACCGCGCCCCGCGTGGCGAAGTAGCCGTTCCCGAGCGTGCACAGCGATTCACGCAACCGCTCGGCAGCGGGGTCGTAGCCCGTCCACTCCCACGTCCAGTCCGACATCAGCCGCCCTCACCTCACCTCCGGGGCCGAGGGGCCCAGGCCCGCCGGCCCCTCAGACCGGCTGGGGGACGACGGCGACCGGGCACTCCGAGTGATGCAGCAGGGCGTGGGCGGTCCTGCCGAGCTGCAGCCCGAAGTGGCCGTGCCGACGCACGGCACCGACGACGATCAGGTCGGCCTCTGCTGATGCCTTCAGCAGTACGTGGTGGGCGGGGCCTTCGACCGGCCGGCGGTGGACATCGACCTCAGGGTGCTCCCGCATGGCCTCGCGCAATGCGTCGTCGAGGCTGGTCGAGGCCCGCTCCTCGCGCAACCGGGCGGCGTCGTCCGCGACCAGAATGTGGTTCACGGGCTCGCGGGCCGGGTTGCGCCAAGCCCGTACGGCTGTCAGAGCGCAGCCGCGCCCTTGGGCCTCGCGGATGGCGAACCGTACGGCGGCCGCGCCGGAGCTCGGGTCCCCGACCCCCACCACGACCCGGCCTACGGCCCCACGGCGGTTCCGTTCTGCGCCACGGACAACGACGACCGGGCACACGGCGCGCGCCGCAACCGCGAGGCTGACCGACCCCAGCAGCAGTCCGGCGAACTCGCCACGTCCACGGGCGCCGGTGACCAGGGCGAACGCCTCGGGCCCCGCACGCAGCAACACGGACACGGCATCGTCGGGCAGTACCTCGCCCGACGTCTTCACCTCAGGATCGCGAAGCCGGGCCCGTTCCACGCCGGAAGCGACGATGTGCTGCGCCAAAACCTCCGCGGCGGGACAGCCGGTCGTGAAGGACGGCTGGGCTCCTTCGTAGCGCTCCCAGAGGGAGGCGTGCACCAGACGCAGTGGCAAGCCGTGCCGAGCCGCTTCGTCCACCGCCCAGTCAACCGCCAGCAGACTGGAGTCCGATCCGTCGACGCCCACGACCAGCGGGAGTTCCATCTCCGCCACCGCCTTCTCCATCCGGCTGCCCAAGGACCCACCTGTCATTACCGTCGCACCGTCCGAGAACCGCCGCGACATACGACGCGATCCCGGATCACGTGGCCTGCGGCCGGATTGCGGCACGCTCGGTCGCCGTGATGCTGGAGGCATACAGCTGAATCCGTTCCTCCCGAACGTCCCCGAAGGACCAGGAGATGCCTGACGCTCCGCACATCGTGAGCGATGTGATGACCCTGCCCGTGGCGGCCGTCGGGCGCGACGCGCGGTTCAAGGAGATCGTGCGGGTCATGGACCAGCACCAGGTCAGCGCCGTGCCTGTCGTGGAGGGCGAGGGGCGGGTGGTGGGTGTTGTCTCGGAGGCCGACTTGTTGTCCAAGGAGGAGTTCCGGGATCACGGACTCGCCCGCCACGATCGGATTCGTCGCCGATTCGCCCTGGCCAAGGCTCAGGCACTGACCGCTGAGGAGCTCATGAGCACGCCCGCTGTCACGGTCCGCCCCGACGTCACCTTGGCCCAGGCAGCCCGGATCATGGCCAAGGAGCACGTCAAGCGGCTGCCGGTGGTCGATGATGAGGACAGGCTGTCGGGCATCGTCAGCCGAGTCGACCTGTTGAAGGTCTTCCTGCGGTCGGACGAAGACATCGAGGAGGAAGTCCGCCGAACCGTGGTCTCCTACCTCTTCCCCACGGCCAGTCACGCCATCCACGTGTCTGTGCAGGACGGGGTCGTCACGCTTTGCGGTCGCGTCCACGACACCTCCCTCATCTGGGTCGCCGAGCGCCTTGTCCGCGCCGTGGAGGGTGTGGTGGGAGTCGAGGCACGGCTCAGCGGCGAGGACGCCGCCTCGGACGGACCCGAGACCACGCAGTGAGCAGCGGCTGCTCCCCTCGAGGCGCGGCCTCCGTCGGCGCGTCGGCGTCTACTGATCGGCCGGGGTGATGCGGCGGCCCGTGAGGCTTGTGGGCCGGATCGACACCCACATCTCGCGTTCACCGCCGGCCCATGGCTGGGTGTGGGCGTGCCGGGTGAGTCGGCGCACGGCGTCGGGCTCGGTCACGACGTTCGCGGGGCCGACGGCGAGTACGCTCCAGCCCTGGCTCAGAGCGTCGTCCAGGTGATCGACCTCGAACGCGACTTCCGTCTCCACGGCCGCTGCGGCCACGGACTCGGGCGCGGTGCGGAAGACGATGGCCTCGTCGACGACCTCGTAGTTGACGGGGACGACCGCCGGGCGGCCGTCGGGCCTCGACATCGCGATGCGTCCGACTCCGTGTGTGGACAGCAGTCTGCGGCATTCGTCCGGGCCGAGGTCTCGCAGCTGAGGGTGCAGGAGTGCGTGGCCCTGGCCGGGCGGGGCGTCCGTGCCTCCGCTGAGGAGTGCGGTGACATCGGTGCCCAGCGCGTCGGCCAGCCTGATGAGAGCCGCCATCGTGGGGTCGGCGGGTTGTTCCTCCAGGTGTGCCAGGTAGCTGGGCGACATTCGGGCGCGCTGGGCTGTCACCTCCAGGCTGAGTCCCCGTCTGCGGCGCTCGACGCCCACGCGTCGCCCGATGTCTCCGGGGCGGGGTGTCATGGTCGGAGAGCCGACCGTCGGCACGGGCTCCGCCGGACCCGCGCCCGGCTGTGCCCCATGGATGGTTCCGGGCTGTCCGTGCTCAAGATGGCGGATGTGCGCGTCGGGCCCGGGGAAGACGAGCGTCACCTCGTCCGTGTCCGACCAGCGCACGTCGTACGGAGGTGTTCCGTCCTCGTGGTGGAGTCCGATGATCTCGCCGTCGCGCTTGGCGCCGCCGGTCGTCGGACTTTCGATGACGAGTTGGTCGCCGAGGTGAGCTCGCATGATCGCCGCCCTCTGCTCAGAATGGTGCTGTATCCAACCTGCCACGCGGGACACACCACCGCACGGGACGAGACTCCCGTACCCGCGAGGCGGGCGGCCCGTATCCCGGATGCGACATGCACCACCGAACGGTCGAGGAGCTCATGACCCGGGACGTCGTCCGGGCGCGGCGTGACACGTCGTTCAAGGAGCTCGTCAGGTTGCTGGCGGAGAACGACGTGACCGCTGTGCCCGTGGTGGACGACCTGGAGCGCCCCATGGGCGTGGTGTCCGAGGCCGACCTGCTGCGCAAGAGCGCCGACCAGGCCGATCCGTCGGGCAGGACTCCCGTTCCGCACCTGGAGGCCTGGGAGCGGGCCAAGGCCGAGGGCTCCCGGGCCGAGGAACTGATGTCGGCCCCCGCGGTGTGCGCACGCCCGGAGTGGAATGTGGTCGAGGCCGCGCGCCTCATGGAGACCCAGCACGTCAAGCGGCTGCCCGTGGTGGACGAGGCGGATCGGCTCCTGGGCATCGTCAGCCGTGGTGATCTGCTGCGGATCTTCCTGCGCCGCGACGACGCCATCCGTGACGAGATCACGGCGGACGTGCTGCGGCGCACGTTGGGGCTCGGCCCCAGGGAGGTGACGGTCGAGGTGCGCGACGGGCGGGTCCAGCTCGGCGGCTCCGTGGAGTCCCGGAGTCTTGTTTCCGTCATCGAGCAGCTGTGCCGGGGCGTCGACGGCGTGGTTTCGGTCGCCAGCCACATCGCGTACGGTAACGACGCTGGCCGTTCCTCAGCCAGCACCTGACGAGGGCCTGCCGGCACGGTCGGCTGAAGCGGGCCCTGGCGCGTCACACCGGATCTGTCACGGATGATCCTTCTTGAATTCGCCCCGTTTCACAGGGACCATCCAGCGGGCTCACGGGTGTTCGGCCGGGACGCGCTCATACCCTGGATGTCGTGATCCGCGGTCTCCAGCAATTGGTGAGCGAGGTCGATCATGGCCCTGCCTGCCGCCAATTCGTCGCCGATCTCCGGCACGTTCGTGTCCGCCGGATGGCAGTGCGCGGTTCCGTGGCCGGTGAGCGCCGTGGTGCCGGTGTCCAGCACCACACGTGCCTTGGTTGTTCCGTCGTCTTCTTCGAATAGGTGGAGACGAACCGTCCACTCAGCCGTATGTGACATGGCCTTCCTCCTCGCTCCAGTACGGACCGATGTGATCCGCATCCAGTCGGCTTCGCGACCGGGAGACCCTGCGCAGACATTGGTCGTACCTTCTCGGTCCCCTGTCCCGGCTGCTCTTGCCGCGTAAACCCCGGCGACCACATGGGGCGAACCCTCTGAGGCGTAAGTTCGACAGCTTCGAATCCGGGTTTCCGCCATGTGCTGATGTTCGTCCTCGGACTGTCAGCGGCCGCGCTCTGCGGGCGGGATGCGGACGGGATGCGGACGGCGAACCTTGTTCGCTCATGATGCGGCCTCCAGCACGTTGTCCGTTCGCCCACCTCGTTCCACAATTGAACAGCAGTGGGCTTCTCACGGGGCCGCAAGTCCTTGTGGACGGGCGTCCGGCCCCACAGGGAGCGGCCGCCGGCTCGGTCCGTCTCAGCCGGTGGCGGTCATATGTGTGGTACGACCGCAGTGGGACAAGGTGCGTGATGCAGTAGCGCATGATTGATCAGGCCCAGTTGCAGTCCCCGACGCACAAGCCGAGGGCGGGCCCCGACGACCAAAAGGTCCGCCCCTGACGCCCCTTCCAGCAGTGCCTGGCGCGCCGGTGCCTCGATCAACCGCCGCTCGACCAGGGCGTCGCGGTATCGCTCCGTCGGCTTCCGCAGGGCGTCGTCGAGCACCTGGGCCGGCGAACGGAGGTGAGCCTCCAGGGGCCACGACGGGGCTTGAGGTGTGCTGAACGCACCGGACGGCGCGCTCCAGGCGTGCACCACCACCAGCCGACAGCGCCGCACCTGGGCCTCACGGAATGCGAACTCAAGGGCCGTGCCGCTGCTCTCCTCGTCCTCGACGCCTACCACGATGTTCCCGAACCGGGCATCCCGGTGCGAAACTTCGCCGCGCACCACGACGACCGGGCAGTCGGCTCTTGCGGCCACGGCGAGGCTGACCGAGCCCAGAAGCAGGTCGGCGAGGTCTCCAAGCCCTCTGGACCCGAGCACCAGCGCGAAGGCGTTGCGGCTTGTGCCGATCAGGGCGGAGGCCGCGTCCTCATGCGACACCTGGCTCGACAGCCGCACCGTGGGAGCGCCCTGCCTGGCCCGTTCCGATGCAGCGGTGATCAGGTCCGACGCTTCGCGGCCCCCGGTCGCCGCGTGCAGGATGTGGAGCGGCACCCCGTGCCGGACCGCCTCGTCGGCGGCCCAGTCGACCGCCTCCAGGCTCGCCTCGGATCCGTCGACGCCGACCACCACGGGAATCGTCACCGCCCTTGCCTCCCCTCGTACCGGATTCCACGCCTCCGATCCCTCCTCCCAAGGTCCACATGCGCCGCGGAGGGGATCGGGGTGATCCTCGAATGAGAGAACGCACCGCGCTCGGCATAGAGGCGATGTCCGGACCAGCCACTCGAACGGACTCGTCCACCGTCATTTCCAGTTTCTTACGAGACGGAGGCCGCCGCTATGCAACCAGCTGTCACCGTGGGCCTCGACGGTTCGCCCGAGAGCCTTGCCGCTGCCCGCTGGGCCGCGGACGAGGCCGAGAAGCGCAAGCTCACCCTGCGCCTGCTGCACGCATGGCCGCTGCTGGCGCCGGAACCGGCCCGCGTCCCCGCGGAAGTCGATCAGAACTACTGGGCGAAGCGTCTGGTCCACACCGCGCGAGCCGAGCTCCAGGCGCACCACCCGGGCCTGCCCATCGTCGGGAATCTGGTGGCCGAAGATGCTCAGAACGCCCTGCTTCAAGCGGCGTCCGAGTCGGAGATGACGGTGCTGGGTTCGCGTGGTCTGGAGCCCGTCGAGAGCTACTTCCTGGGGGATGTCAGCATGCCCGTCGTGGCACGGGCGGAGCGGCCGGTGGTGCTCGTCCGCGCCGAACCCCGGGAACAGGGGCCGTCCCCGGCACCCGCGAGCCGTGTCGTCGTAGCCCTGAAACTGCACGGATCCTCCGACACCCTGCTCGACTTCGCCCTCCGCACCGCTGCGGCCAGGGGGCTTCCTCTCCTGGCCGTCCACGGCCGCAGCGTGCCACTGCATGCACGGGTGCCCTGGGGCGTGGACCACGGCGTCACCGAAGAGATGACGCGGGATGCGCACCAGCAGCTGGGCGAGGCGCTCCACCTGTGGCGGGAGAAGTACCCGCGGGTGGACATGGCCGACAGCGTTCGTCTCGCAAGCCCCGCCGCGGTCGTCGTACAGGCCGCCGAAGGCGCCGCGCTGCTGGTCGTGGGACGCCGCCGACATCGTCATGGTCTGGCGCCTCATCTGGGTCCAGTGGCACAGGCCGCCATTCATCACGGGCGCTGCCCCGTCGCCGTCGTTCCTCATGACTGAGCCCGGCCTCCGCGAAACCTCGGCGCCGTCGGTGCCGGGTGCCGATGCGTTCGCGCTCCGGTCCGGTGCCCGGCACGACGGCGAGCCGCTGACGCGCGCAGGGGTGTGCGAAACCCACACCGCGATCGTGTTCTTCGCCGGGGACCGCGCCTACAAGGTCAAGAAACCGGTCGATCTGGCGTTCTTGGACAACACCACGGTGGCGGCTCGCCGGGCCGCGTGCGAGCGCGAAGTCGCTCTCAACCGACGCTTCGCCCCTGATGTCTACCTGGGCGTGGGCGAGTTCCGCAGTCCTGACGCGAAGGCGCCCGAACCACTCGTGGTGATGCGCCGCATGCCGGCGGACCGCCGCCTTTCTCGCCTGGTGCGAGAAGGAGCCGCCGTCGACGAAGCCCTGCGGGCCGTCGCCCGGCACCTCGCCTCCTGGCACGCGGAGGCGCCCCGAGGCCGCGACGTGGACGAACAAGGCACGCGAGATGCGCTGTTGTCGCGTTGGGAGGCCAGCTTCGCGCAGGTCCACGCGCTGGCTGTGGACGGTCTCGTGCCCGACGGTCTGGGGGAGACCGAGCGCTTGGTACGGCGCTATCTCGACGGCCGCAAGCGGCTGTTCGACTCCCGCATCGAGCAGGCGCGCGTGGTCGACGGCCACGGGGACCTCCTCGCCGAGGACATCTTCTGCCTCGACGACGGTCCTCGCGTCCTTGACTGCCTGGAGTTCGACGACCGTCTCCGCTATGTCGATGGCCTGGACGACGCGGCCTTTCTCGCCATGGATCTGGAACAACTCGGTGCCCCGGAGGCCGCGGCGTACTTCCTTGCCCAGTACGGCGAGTACTCCGGCGATCCCGCGCCTCCTTCCCTGTGGCACCACTACGTCGCCTACCGCGCGTTCGTCCGCGCCAAGGTCTCCGTGATCCAGGCCCGGCAGGGTGCGCCCGGCACGGAGGCGGCGGCGCGGCGGCTGGCCTCGTCGGCACTGCGCCACCTGCGCACTTCTGCCGTCTCGCTCACCCTCGTCGGCGGGCTGCCCGGCAGCGGAAAGTCCACCCTCTCCGGAGCGCTGGCCGACCGGCTGGGGGTCACCTTGCTCAGCAGCGACCGCCTCCGCAAGGAGCTTGCCGGTATCCCCGCGGAGCAGTCCGCCGCGGCCGGCTACGGCGAGGGCCTGTACGCACCGGAGTGGACAGCCAAGACCTATGCCGCCCTGCTCGATCGCGCAGCCGCGCTGATGTCCGCCGGCGAGTCCGTCGTCCTCGACGCCACCTGGTCCGATGCGGGACAGCGTGAGGCGGCCTCGCGTGTGGCCGAGCGTGCCAGCGCCGACCTGGTGGCCCTGCACTGCCACGTGCCGGGCGACGTGTCGGCGGCCCGCCTGAACACGCGCGCCGCCGGCACATCCGATGCCGACCCCGCCATCGCCGCCGCTATGGCGGCCACGGAACCGCCGTGGCCCGAGGCCGTCGCGGTCGACACCAGCGGCTCGTTGGAGTCCGCGGTCGCCCAGGCGCTGACTGTCGTACGCCCGTGGGGCACCGGTCAGGCCCCCGTCTTCCGCCGCCCCTACATGGAGCCGGACTGAAGTGCCATGTGTGCCCGGGCGACGCCGTCGTCGTGGTGGGGGCGGGTCCCGTCACGCGCGCCGTCCGCAGCGGAGGGCACGTCGCCAACAGCGGCACGCACGGCAGACCCACGACGCTGCGTCTCGAATCCCTGCGGCGCAAGAACGTGACGATCAGCACTGGTCAGGTGGACACGTCTTCACACCGTGGCTGCTCGAACCGGTGAAGTGCATGGGTCTGCCCGGTGCCAGGGCTCACGGCGTGGGGCCGGTCCTGTCCTTCGAGCTGCCGACCAGGAACCGTACGGTGTCGGACAGCGTGGTCAGTTCGGGGTAGTCCTCGTCGTCGATACGGATGCCGGTGCGTTCGGAGAGCAGTTCCACCAGGCTGAGGAAGTCGAGCGAATCGAGTTCGAGCACATCACGGAACTTGTCGTCCGGTTCCACCCGTGTGAAGTCCGCGTCGGGGACGATCAGAGTGATGGACTCCTTGACCACCGACATGGCTTTCGCCTCGTCCAGGGGTTTCATCCGACTCACAACTCCTCCGGGTTCTGCAGCAGTCGGCCGACCGCCGTCAGGTAGCGCGCCCCCACGGCGCCGTCCGTGGCACGGTGGTCGGCTGCCAGCGTCGCGGTCACCACCGGACGGACACCGAGCATGCCGCCCGAGGCCCAGGGCCGCTCGACGACCGCGCCGAAGCCGTGCCCCGGACCGTCGTCAGGTCGATGCCGAGGTCCCGGGCGAGCCGCCGGGCGTACGGGGTGGCACGTACCCTCGGCCCTGGCGCGGGCGCAGCGCGCTGCACGTCGGCACGCGTGATCCGTCCGCCGCGTCCGGTGCCGTGCACGGCGGTCAGATCGACGCCCCGCTGTAGCGCGAGGTGCCGTACCAGCGGTCCGGTGCCGATCGTTGATGTGGCCTCTGCCTCCAGCATCGGCGGTAGTTGTGTGGGGGTGGCCGAGGTGCGCGCCGGTTGCCCGGCGGGCTCGGTCCTGGATCCCGTGCGTGCGGGCTTCTGGACTGACTTCGGCTCGTGCTGAGCCTTTCGCCGAGGCTTCGCGTGCTCGGGCTTCGCCGCCGGTTCCCGGTCGACCTCGGGGCGTCCGGGCGCGCCTGCCCGCGTGCTGGGTGCGCCCTCGCCTTCGATCACCGCGAGTGGCGTCCCCACCGGCACCCGAGTCCCCGGCTGGACGAGCAGCCGTCCCACGGTGCCGGACTCGAAGCACTCGACCTCGATGGCAGCCTTGTCGGTTTCCACGACGGCGACGACGTCGCCCTTGTGCACCGGGTCCCCGGGACCCACCAGCCATTCCTGCAGCAGGCCCTCGTCCATGTCCGCGCCGAGCGAGGGCATGGTGAACTCGGCCATCTCAGCTCGACCTCCCGGCGTCCGCCCCCTCGTCCGTACTGGTCGGCACGGCCTCGCCGACCGCTCGGCGTGCGGCTGTGACGATTCCGGCGGGCTGCGGCAGCGCGGCCTCCTCCAGTCGGCGCGCGTAGGGTATGGGGACTTCGGCGCTGCACACCCGTTCGACAGGAGCGTCGAGGTCGTAGAAGTGCTGTTCGGTGAGGCGCGCCGATATCTCCGCAGCGAGACTGCCGGTGCGCCAGCCCTCGTCGACAACGACGGCGCGGTGCGTGCGTGCGACCGAGTCGCCGATGGTGGCGTCGTCCAGCGGGCGCAGGGTGCGCAGGTCCACCACCTCCGCGCTGATGCCGATGCTCGCCAGGTCGTCGGCGGCGGTCAGCGCCTTGGGCAGCGAGCCGCCGTAGGTGATCAACGACACGTCCGTGCCGGTTCGGCGAACGGCGGCATGCTCGATGTCGACCGGGCCCGAGTGGGTGGGCAGCTCGCCGGAGGCGTTGTACAGGCTGCCGTGCTCGAAGATCAGCACGGGGTCGGGGTCGGCCAGTGCCGGGGCGAGCAGGTGGCGAGCGTCCGTGATGGTCGCGGGGGCAAGCACGCGCAGGCCCGGGATGTGTGCGTACCAGCCCTCCAGGCTGTGCGAGTGCTGCGCGGCGAGCTGCCGTCCGGCGCCGGTGGTCATCCGGATGACGATCGGGACCGGCAGTTGGCCGCCCGACATGTGCAGCAAGGTCGCCGCGTTGTTGAGGATCTGGTCCAGGGCCAGCAGGCTGAAGTTGACCGTCATGATCTCGACGATGGGCCGCATGCCCGCCAGGGCCGCGCCGATGCCGGCGCCGACGAAGGCGGACTCCGACAGCGGGGCGTCGCGGATCCGGTCGGGCCCGAACTCCTCCAGCAGGCCGAGGCTGACGCCGAAACAGCCGCCGTAGCGGCCCACGTCCTCACCCATCAGGAACACCCGCTCGTCGGTCCGCAGGGCCTCGCGCAGGGCCTCGCGCATCGCTTCCCTGTAGGTCGTCTTCTCGACGGAGGGCGCGGCGGGCCCGACGACGGGGGCGCGGGTCGTGGTCATGGCCGGATCGCCTCCACCGGACTGGTGACGTACTTCAGCAGATCCGCGACGGGCTCTTCGGGAGCCCGCTCGGCGGCCTCTACGGCGCTGTCGATCTCGGTGGCCAGACGGTCCTCCAGGGCGGTGCGGGCTTTGTCGGTCAGCTCCTTCGCTTCCCGCAGCCGCCGGGCGAGCCCTTCGACCGGGTCGCGCTCCTTCCAGTGCTCGATCTCGGCCTTGTCGCGGTAACGGTCGGAGTCGTACATCGAGTGGGCGCGGAAGCGGTAGGTGCGCATCTCCAGGAAGTGCGGTCCGCTACCGGCACGCACACTTTCGGCTGCCCGCCGGGCAGCGTCCTCCACGGCGAAGACGTCCATGCCGTCGACGGCCCAGGAAACCATGCCGTAGGCGGCGGCACGCAGCGCGAGGTCGGTCTGGGCCTGGTGGCGGGTCAGGGCGGTGCCCATCGCGTACAGGTTGTTCTCGCAGACCAGCAACAGGGGCAGTCGCCACAGAGCGGCGAGATTGGCCGTCTCGTGGAACTCGCCCTCGGCGAAGGCACCATCGCCGAAGAAGCAGCAGGTGACCCGGTTGCGGCCGGTCAGCCGGTCGGCGAGGGCAAGGCCGGCCGCGAGTGGCAGTCCGCCGCCGACGATCGCGTTGCCGCCGTAGAAGCGGCGGCCGACGTCGAAGAGGTGCATGGAGCCGCCACGGCCACGGCTGCACCCGGTGGCCTTGCCGAACATCTCCGCCATGATCGCCTCGGCCGGGACCCCGCGGGCGAGCGCATGACCGTGTTCGCGGTACGTCGACACGACCGCGTCGTCGTCCGTGAGGGCCTCGTTGACACCGACCGCCACGGCTTCCTCACCGATGTAGAGGTGCATGAAACCTCGGATGCGGGCCGCGCTGTAGAGCTCCACGCAGCGTTCCTCGAACCGACGGACGCGCAGCATCGACTCCAGCAGAGCCAGACCGTGCGCCGCCTGCGGGTGCGACCGGGCCGAGGGCCGGGGTTTGCGTGGGGTGCGGGTGGTGCTCATGCGGAGGCCTCCGTCGTGTCCCGGGAGGCGGCGTCCTTCTCCAGGGTGGAGATGTCCCCCTCGGGCAGGCCCAACTCGCGCGCTCGCAACAGGCGGCGCATGACTTTTCCACTTCGAGTGTGGGGCAGGTGCTGGTCGAAGGCGATCGCTCGTGGCGCCACGGCCGGCCCGAGTCGGCGCCTGGCGAAGGCCAGCAGCTCCTGCCGGGTCCGCATGGTTGCGTCGAAGCCCGGCCGCAGGGTGACGAACGCCTTGACGATGTTCCCGGCGACGGGATCGGGCCGGCCGATCACCCCGGCCTCGGCGACCGCCGGGTGCTCCATCAGGGCGCTCTCGACCTCGAACGGCCCGATGAGGTGTCCCGCCGACTTGATCACGTCGTCGGCGCGCCCGACGAACCAGTACCAGCCGTCGGCGTCTCGTCGTACCAGGTCGCCGGTGAGGTACCAGCCGTCCGCGAAGGCGGCCGCGGTGCGTGGCTCCTCGTGCAGATAGCCGCGGAACATGGACGGCCAGCCGACCCGGAGCGCCAGTTCGCCCTCCACTCCGGGCTCCTCCAGTACCGTGACGCGGCCCTCGGCCCTCTCCGCACGGCCGTCCTCGCCGCGCCGCAACACCGCTGCCTCCACGCCGGGGAGCGGACGCCCCATCGACCCTGGGCGAATCTCGCAGGCGGCGAAGTTCGCGATCATGATGGCGCCGGTCTCGGTCTGCCACCAGTTGTCGTGCACCGGCAGCCCGAGGACGTCCTGCCCCCAGACCACGGCCTCCGGATTGAGCGGCTCACCGACGGACGCGATGAAACGCAGTGCGCCGAGGTCGAACGAGCGGGGCAGATCGTACGGCCCCGAGCGCGGCGTCGTCCGCATCAGCATCCGCAGCGCCGTCGGCGCCGTGTACCAGACACTGACCCGCTCGTCCGCGAGGATCCGGTACCAGCGGCGGGCGTCGTAGTCGCCTTCGTCCACCACGATCGTGACCCCGTGCATGAGCGGCGCGACGATCCCGTAGGACATGCCCGTGACCCAGCCCGGATCGGCCGTGCACCAGAACACGTCGTCCTCGTGGAGATCCAGGGCGTACAGCGCGGTCACGTAGTGGGCGACGGCCGCCTCGTGCACGTGCACGGCGCCCTTGGGAGTGCCCGTGGTGCCGCTCGTGAAGTGCAGCAGGGCGATGTCGTGCGGTGAGGTCGGCGGAATGGTGAAGCTGTCGGACGCCTCGGTCATCAGCGTGGCGAGACAAGCGGTGCCGGGCAGTTCGTCCGCGCCCTCGCCGACGATCAGCACGTGGCGCAGGGCGGCAAGTCTCTCGCGCTGCCCGGCGATCTTCCTGCGGTACAGCTCCGCCGTGGTGACCAGTACCTGCGCGTCGCTCAGCGTCAGTCGCTGGGCGACCGGGTCCGGTCCGAAAGCGGAGAACAGGGGGCACAGCACACTGGTGTTCTTGAGCGTGCCGAGGACCACGGTGTACAGCTCGGGGCAACGGCCCAGCAGCGTCACCACCCGGTCGCCGTGGCCGATGCCGAGGGCACGGAGCACGTTGGCGAACCGTGCCGTGGAACGGGCCAGCTCCCCGTACGTCACACAGGTCACGGAGTCGTCCCGCCCGACGCAGCGCAGCGCGACGGCTGTGGCGTGGTCCGAAGCCGCATGCCGGTCCACGGCCTCGTGTGCGATGTTCAGTCCCCGTCCATCGGGCAGTCCCTGCAGGGCGGCGCGAGCTTCCGGCCAGGTGAAGCTGGCCCGTACCTTCTCGTAGTCGCCCAGATTCGGCTCGACGCGTGGCGGTGCGGTTTTCCGGATCGTCTCCCATCGCATGGCAGCCACCTTCCTGCGGCCCCTCTTCGACCATCTGTCCGGGGCCGCCCCGCACGCACTGGGCCGAACGGCCCCTGCCTGTGGCTGTCAAGCCCTATGCGGCTTTGGACGGCCGAGGCGGGGGCGCCGGCCTTTCCGAGTGGGCGCAGACGGAAGGCCCAGGACCTGTGGCCCGCATGGCCCTACCCGTGTGGTGCCGGACGGGAAATCCTGCGTTCGTGGACTGCGTGAGGCAGCGGCGATGGTCGACCTGCCCGGCGCAGTGCTGAAGGAGAACGGCCATGACTGCATGCCCCGACCTGAACGACGCGTCGCCGCCCGCGTCCGGCGGGTCGGTGATGGACAAGGACGGCATGGTCGCGCTGGTCGAGGTGTTGGCCGGACGCGGTTTCACCGTGGTCGGCCCCACCGTGCGGGACGGTGCGATCGTGCTGGCGGAGCTGGCGTCGGCCGACGAACTGCCGTACGGGTGGGGTGTGGAACTCGAAGCCGGCCGGTACCGGCTGCGGGAGCGGGCCGACGGTGCCGCCTTCGCGAACGCGGCGGGCCCCCAGTCGTGGAAGCAGTTCCTGCACCCGGCGAAAGTGCGGCAGTGGCGCGCCGACCGGGTGGACGAGGAGACGGTGTTCACGGCCGAGGAGAACTCACCTCCGCGGTACGCCTTCCTCGGGGTGCGCCCCTGCGACGCGCGGGCCATTGCCATCCAGGATGGGGTGCTCACCGGTGGGACCCACCGCGACCCCGTGTACGAGGGGCGGCGGGCCGGAGCGCTGCTCATCGCGGTCGAGTGCACGGAGCCCGGCGGCACCTGCTTCTGCGTCTCGATGGGCACGGGACCCGCCGCTCCTCCCGGCTGTGACCTGGTGATCACCGAGGTGGTCGATGACGACGGTCACCGCTTCTGGATCCGCGGCGGAAGCCAGGAAGGCGACGCGATCCTGGCCGAACTGCCCGTGCGTCCGGCCGACCCCGCCACCTGTGCGGCGGCTCGCGCCGGCGTCGCCGCCGCCGGGGACCGGATGGGAAGGACCATGCCCGAGGCCGACCTGCGGGAGCTGATGGCCGGCACGCTCGACGCCCCCCGCTGGGACGACGTTGCCGGGCGCTGTCTGACGTGCGGCAATTGCACCATGGTGTGTCCCACCTGTTTCTGCACCACGACCGAGGACGTCACCGACCTCACCGGCGACCACGCGGAGCGGTGGCGGCTGTGGGACTCGTGCTTCGACCTGGACTTCTCCCAGCTGCACGGTGGCCCCGTTCGTACATCCCCGCGCAGTCGCTACCGGCAATGGATGACCCACAAGCTCGGCACCTGGTACGACCAGTTCGGCTCGTCCGGCTGTGTGGGCTGCGGCCGGTGCATCGTGTGGTGCCCGGTGGGCATCGACATCACCGAGGAGGCCGCCGCCCTGCACGACTGCACGCGGTCCGGAGCAGAGGGGGAGTCGGCGTGACCATGCCACCGTCGCCTTTGGACTTCCTCCCGCTCGTACAGCGCGAGCGGTTGCGGGCGGTCGGGTTCGACGTGTCGTTCCCGGCGGGCGCACGCCTGTTCGACGAGGGTGCGGAGGCCGATCGCTTCTGGCTGCTGCGCCGTGGCGAGGTCGCTCTCGACATCTGCGTTCCCGGCAGGCAGCCGGAGGCACTGATAGAAACTCTTGGTGCGGGTCAGCTGCTGGGCTGGTCGTGGATCTGTCCGCCGCACCGCTGGCACCTCGGTGCCCGGGCGGTGACCGCGGTGGAGGCCACGGAGTTTCCCGCCACCGCCGTCCTCGACCTCTGCGCGGCCGACCCGGAACTCGGATACGCCCTCATGCGCCGCTTCACCGGAGTGGTCGCCGAACGCCTCCAGGCCACGCGCATCAGGCTGCTCGACCTCTACGCTCCGCACGCCAGCGGCCCGCCATGAGCACCGTGACGCCACCGCTGCCGTACCGGGTTGCCGAGACCCGGGCGGAGACCGTCGACACCCGTTCGCTGGAACTGGTTCCTGCCGGCAGTGAACTTCCGCCCTTCTCGCCGGGCCAGTTCGCGATGCTCTACGCCTTCGGGATCGGTGAGGTGCCGATGTCGGTCAGTGCTCTGCGCGGCCCGCACGGAGGCCTCGTGCACACCGTACGTGCGGTGGGCCCGGTCTCCGCCGCCCTCTACGACCTGCGCCCGGGGGAGACGGTCGGGCTCCGAGGGCCGTTCGGCACCGGCTGGGACCTGGACGCGGCAGCCGACCAGGACGTGCTGGTGATCGCCGGCGGCATCGGGCTGGCGCCACTGCGGCCGGTGGTGCACGCGGTCCTCGACCGGCCGGACCTCTACGGTCGGCTGGGGATCCTGGTGGGTACCCGTACCCCTGGCGACCTGATCTACCAAGGGGACATCGAGCGCTGGCGCGACAGAGCCGAGGTGGGGGTGACCGTCGACCGCCCCTGCCAGGGCTGGGACGGCTCGGTGGGGGTTGTCACCGCCCTGCTCGACGGCTTCGCATTGCGGCCGGAGCGGACCCACGCGCTGGTGTGCGGGCCCGAGGTGATGCTGCGCCACACCGCACGCGCGCTGACGGGCCGAGGCCTTGCGGCGCACCGCGTTCAGGTGTCGCTGGAACGCAACATGCGCTGCGCCACCGGCCACTGCGGTCACTGTCAGCTCGGCCCGCTGCTGCTGTGCCGTGACGGGCCTGTCGTCGGCTACGACCGTGTGGAACGCCTGCTGGCCGTACGGGAGCTGTGAGATGGAAACCGACCGTGGACCGGGCGGCGGCTTGGGACGGTCCACCGACCGTGGAGGGGCGAACATCCAGCCCCTGCCCACGCTCGCCGTATGGAAGTTCGCCTCCTGCGACGGCTGCCAGCTGACCCTGCTCGACTGCGAGGACGAGCTGCTCGGCCTCACCGAGCGAGTGCGCGTCGAGCACTTCTTGGAGATGTCCGGCTCCGAAGGCCCCGGCGGGGGGCGCGCGGAGCTGGCCGGCCGGGGACCGTACGACCTCTCCCTGGTCGAGGGCTCGATCACCACGGCCGAGGACGCCGAGCGCATTCAGCACATCCGACGCATCTCCCGGCGCCTGGTGACCATCGGCGCCTGTGCCACCGCGGGCGGCATCCAGGCACTGCGCAACTTCGGGGACGCCGACGAGTTCCGCGCCGCGGTCTACGCCCGCCCGGACTACATCGCCACCCTGGAGACCTCGACCCCGATCTCGGCACACGTACCGGTCGACTTCGAACTCCGGGGCTGCCCCATCGACCGCCGTCAGCTCCTCGAAGTCATCACCGCCCACCTGGCCGGACGCAAACCCCAGATTCCCGGCCACAGCGTCTGCTTCGAGTGCAAGAGGCGCGGCACCACCTGTATCACGGTCGCCCACGGCACCCCGTGCCTGGGCCCCGTCACCCACGCCGGATGCGGTGCCATCTGCCCCGCCTACGGACGCGGCTGCTACGGCTGCTTCGGACCGACCACCCGGCCCAACCTGCGGTCCATGATCGCGCAGCTGCGGCGCGACGGCATGAGCGAGGCGGACATCCTGCGTGTCTTCCGCACCTTCAACGCCGCATCGCCGGAGTATGCCCCTGTAGCCGATCTCACGGCCGAGGAGCAGGACACGCCTCAGGCAGAACCAGAAACCAACCCGGAAAGGCCCGCATGAGCCATCGCGGAACCCGCGTCCTGCGGCTGGACGCACTGGCCCGGGTGGAAGGCGAAGCCGCTCTGTACCTGCATGTACAGCAGAAGGCTGTCACCGAGGCGCGGCTGCACATCTACGAACCACCCCGCTTCTTCGAAGCCTTCCTGATCGGCCGCGCCCACACCGAGCCGCCCGACATCACGGCCCGCATCTGCGGTATCTGCCCGGTCGCCTACCAGATGAGCGCCTGCCAGGCGATCGAGAACGCCTGTGGCGTCACCGTGGACGGGCCTCTCGCTCAGCTGCGCCGCCTGCTGTACTGCGGCGAATGGATCGAGAGCCATGCCCTGCACATTTACCTCCTGCACGCCCCGGACTTCCTGGGCCGGGCCGATGCCGTCGAACTCGCTCGCGACCAGCGGGCGGCCGTCGAGCGCGGCCTGCGGATCAAACAGACCGGCAACGCGATCCTCGAACAGCTGGGCGGACGCCCCATCCACCCGGTCAACGTCCGAGTCGGCGGCTTCTACCGCACGCCGGCGCCCGAAGAACTGCGTCCGCTGGCCGAACGGCTGCGACAGGCCCGCGACGACGCGCTGGAGACCGTCCGCTGGGTGGCGGCGTTCGACTTCCCCGACGCGGTAAGCGACCATGACCTGCTCGCGCTGTGCGAGCCGGGCCGCTACGCCATCGACTCCGGCACACCAACGGCCATCGCCCCCCGTGACCGAACGCCGACGCCCCGCGCGTTTCCCGTACCCGACCTCGAACAGCACGTTCACGAAGAGCAGGTACCGCACAGCACAGCTCTGGCCGCCACGCTCGACGGGCGCCGCTACCTGACCGGCCCACTGGCCCGCTACGCGATCAACGGCCGGTGGCTCCACCCGGTGGCGGCCGCTGCCGCCCGGGACGCTGGGCTCGGCGATCCCGTGGCCGGGGACGTCTGCGACAACCCCTACCGAAGCATCGTCGTACGCGCCGTGGAGGTGGTGCATGCCGTCGAGGAAGCCCTGAGGATCGTCCAGGAGTACGAACAACCGCCGCGTCCGGCCCTCGACGTCCTCCCCCGCCAGGCAGTGGGAGCCGGAGCGACCGAGGCACCCCGCGGACTGCTGTACCACCGCTACGCCCTCGCCGAGGACGGCACGCTCACCTCGGCCCGCATCATTCCGCCCACAGCCCAGAACCAGGCAGCCATCGAGGCAGACGTCCGCCGGGCCGTCCAGGCGCGCTTGGACCGGATCGGACCCCCAGCCGACGACGAGGAGCTCATCCGCCTGTGCGAGCAGGCCATCCGCAACCACGACCCCTGCATTTCCTGCGCCGCCCACTTCCTCGACCTGACCGTGGAACGCGCATGACCGGACGGGTCGTGGTGATCGGTGTCGGCAACCCCCTTCGCGGCGACGACGGGGTGGGTCCGGCGGTGGTGGAGGCCTTGCGCGGCCGTGTTCCCGACGACATCGTGCTGGCGGTCAGTGACGGCGAACCCGGGCGGATGCTCGAACTGTGGCGCGGCGCCGACACCGCGGTCGTGGTGGAAGCCCTGCGTCTGCATCCGGCCAGGCCGGGTGAACTGCACACCCTGACAGCCGCGGAGGCGGCCGGGCGGGCGCGAGGCACGGCAAGTACGCACGCCCTGGGCCTGGGGGAGTGTCTCGCCCTGGCGGAAGCCCTCGGTCTGCTGCCGCCGAAGGTCGTCGTGCACGCCGTGGAGGTGGCCGGCGTCGAACTCGGCGCGGGGTTGAGCGACCCGGTGCGGTCGGCCCTCCCTGAATTGATCGAGCGTGCCTGCGCCTCCGTACGGCGGGCCCGTGAAGGTAGTCACCGACCGTGGACATCCGGCGGTCCGCCGCTACCGTGACTCGCTGCGGCGGGGAGGGATGAAGTAAGGGCCCATGGCCCCCTGGAAGGGGCCGAAGGGCCTCTCGTGCCCCGGTGAGAGAGCGTGCGACGGTGAACTCGGTCCCACGCGCTGCAGGCCCCGTGAAAGGCGGTGGGGGCGATGACATTCCCTGTGGTCGTAGGCATCGACGGATCGGACCTGAGTCTGCTTGCCCTCGACTGGGCAGTGGACGAAGCAGTCCGCCATGGCGTTCCCCTCAGGCTCGTCTACGCCTCCCTCTGGGAGCGGTACGAGGGCGCGCTGCCGTCCATCGGACCGGGGCGCCCCTCCGAGCAGGTGCTGGCGCAACACATCGTGGCTTCCGCGGCGGAGCGCGCCGAGCGGCGCAACCCCGATGTGAAGGTCACCATCGACGTCGTCCCCGAGGAAGCCGCAGCAGCCCTCGTGCGCGAGGGAGATGGTGCGTCCGCACTGGTGACGGGGTCGCGCGGTCGCGGTCGGCTCAAAGGCACGCTGCTCGGATCGGTAGGTCTGGCCGTGGCGGGCCGGGCCCGTTGCCCGGTAGTCGTGGTCCGGGGCGACGCGGCGGGCATCGCCGGTACGCATGAGCGGATCGTGCTCGGTCTGGGGGCCAGCGGTATGTCCGCCGAGGCCGTTCGGTTCGCCTTCCGCGAGGCCGAGGTGCGCGGTTGCGTCCTGGATGTGGTCCGGGCCTGGCGCAGCGCTTCCCACCTGTGCCGTCCCGCCGAGGAAGTGGCGAACACTCCCGAGAAGGAGGCTTCCGCACTCCTTGGCGCGGTGCTCGAAGAAGCGATCGTCGAGCATCCGGGGGTAAGAGTGCACTGTACGACGCTCGAGGGGGCGGCCGGCAAGATCCTCGTGCACCGGTCGGCAGCTGCTGACCTCGTGGTCATAGGGGCCCGGCCCAGGACGAGCCCTGTGGGGTTCCAGCTCGGCTGCGTCAGCCACGCAGTTCTGCACCATGCCCGGTGCCCGGTCGCGGTTGTGCCGGAGAGGCCGTAACGGCCCGCCGGTCGAAACCCGGTGATCAGATGTCCGGGGCGTCAGCCACGGCGTCGCGCGGGGGCGCGGGCAGTTGCTGTTCGGTTCAGATGCTCTTGCCGCGGCTGGTGTGGCGGGTGCCCCAGCGGTCGGTGAGCTGGGCGATGAGCAGGAGTCCGCGGCCGCCTTCGTCAGTGGTCCGCGGGTGGCGCAGATGGGGGGCGGCGCTGCTGCCGTCGGTGACCTCGCAGATCAGTGCGCGGTCCCGAATGAGCCGTACCTGGATGGTGCCGGGGGCGTACCGAATGGCGTTGGTGACCAGCTCGCTGACAATCAACTCCGTGGTGAACGCGAGCTCGGACAGCCCCCAGCTGGTGAGCTGGTGGTCGGCCAGGATGCGGGCGGTGGCCACGATCGCGGGATCGCTGGGGAAGGTCCAAGAGGCGACCTGGTCGTCCTGCAGGACGCAGGTGCGGGCGAGGAGGAGCACGACGTCCTGCGCGCCTCGTCCGGACAGCACGTGTCGCAGCATGCGAGTTGCCCGGTCGTGATCGTGCGCTCCGAGCCGTCGTGACCTGAGTCGGGGCCCAGGGCGGCTCTGCCCGGTCACTGGAAGACCGCATGGATCTCCTGCTCGGTGGCCGCGTGCGAGACGAGCAGGAGTTCGTCCCCCGGTAGGAGCCGCACCTCAGGGCTCGGCACCGTGGGATGTCCGCCGCGGACGACCGTGGCGACGACGGTGCCGGCAGGCAACGTGATCTCACCCAGCAGGTGCCCCGAGGCCCGGGACTCCTCGGTGATCGCTGTCTCGATTACTGCGACGCCCGCCTTGCTCAGCCGTAGCAGCGCCACCGTGTCCGTGGCACCGGTGGCCTCCTCGATGAGTGAGATCAGCGGGGTGGCTGCGGGTACGGCCACGTCCACGCCCCACTGCGGGTCGAAGAGCCAGGCGTTCTCCTCGTCGTTGACACGCGCCGCGACGCGTCCCACGCCGAACTGGCGCTTGGCAAGCAGGCTGATGACGAGGTTGTCCTCGTCCTGGCCGGTGGCGGCGACGACGAGGTCGCAGCTCGGCGCACCCGCACCCGCCAGGAGTGCGGGCTCGCAGGCGTCCCCGGCCACCAGGCGCACGGACGGCATGCCTTCGAGTTCCGCGAAGCGGTTCTCGTCGTGCTCTATGAGGGTGACGTCGTTGCGTGCGGCGCAGAGCACCTGAGCGATCTGAGTGCCGAGGCGGCCCGCGCCCGCGATCAGGACCTTCACGTTCCCAGCTCCTTGTCGAGGAAGCCGCGCAGACGTCCCAGGGCGGTCGCCGCCACGGCGAAGGTGACCAGGTCGCCGGGCTCGACGAGGACACCGTGCGCCGGCAGCAGCGAGCGTCCGGCGCGGGTGATTTCCACGACGCGGATCTCTCCGTCGACGTCGAACGCGGTCAGCTGCCGTCCGGTGAGATAGGCCGGCAGCTGTGAGCGGACCAGGAGGGTCTCCCCGTTGCCGAAGGAGAGTTCCGGGGTGAGGTGGCGGTGCAGCAGCATCTGGTGGATGCGGCTGACGGCCCAGCGGACGCTGGAGATCGTCGGGATGCCCAGGTCTCGGTAGATGTCGGCGCGGCTCGGGTCGTGGATACGGGCGAGGACGACCGGAACCCGGTACGTCTCCTTGGCGGTACGGGCGCTCACGATGTTGCTGTTGTCCCCCGAGGTGACCGCGACGCACGCGTCCGCGTGTTCGATCCCGGCCGCTTCCAGCACGGAGCGGCTGAATCCGTTGCCCACGTGAAAGGTGCCCGGGAAGCCAGGTGGCAGCATTCTGCGCGCCCTGGGTTCCCGGTCGACGAGACGTATGTCGTGGCCGTCGGCCACAAGCTGCGCCGCGAGGGTGGAACCGACCCGTCCGCAGCCCACGATGACCACTCTCACGATGTCCCTCCCTCCGGGGACCTCCACCGGTGCCGCAGCACCCACTTACGGGCTTCCTCGGCGGCCAGCAGCACTGCCCCGAACCCGGTGAGAACCGCCCAGTCGGCGGGGGCCAACGGAGCGGTGTTGAAGATCGCCTGCAGTGACGGCGCGTAACTGATGGCGGCCATCAGCGCGATGCCGACGCAACCGGCGCCGATCAACCAGGGGTTGGACAGCAGACCTGCCCGGAACACGCTCCGCCGGTCGGTGCGCACCGCGAGGGCGTTGAAGAACTGACTGACGACGATGCCTGCCTGGACCATGGTGATCGCCTCCCGGTAGACCGGATCGTCCCTGGTGAAGTCCGTGTAAGGGATGCCGGAGCCGTGGATGTGCCAGAAGAACACGGCACAGACGCCAAGGGCCTGGATGCCGCCGAGGAAGAGGATCCGGCCCATCACGGCGGTGGAGAAGAGCCGTTCCCGGCGTGGTCGCGGCGGGCTGTCCATGACGTCGGCTTCCATCGGCTCGGCACCCAGCGCGAGCGCGGGCAGTACGTCGGAGCCCAGGTCGATGGCGAGAATCTGCACTGCCGTGATCGGCACCAGAGGGAACCCGGCGAAGGTCGCCGCCAGGATCGGCACCAGTTCCGCGATGTTGTGGCTGAACAGGTAGATCAGGAACTTGCGGATGTTTCGGTAGACGGAACGGCCCAGCCCCACCGCGGTGGTGATGGAGGCGAAGGAGTCGTCGAGCAGCACCATCACAGCCGCCTCACGAGCGACGTCCGTGCCCGAGGCGCCCATGGCGATGCCGATGTCCGCGTGTTTCAGGGCGGGCGCGTCGTTGGCGCCGTCCCCGGTGACGGCGACGACCTCACCGCGCCGCTGAAACACCGTGACCACCCGCATCTTGTGCTCGGGACTGACCCGGCACAGCAGCAGTTCGTCGGAGCCCGCCAGCAGCGCGTCCACGCCGTCGTCGTCCAGTGCGTCCAGTTGTGCGCCCGTCACCACGGACGGCGCCGGTCCCCGCACGATGCCGACGCGGCGGGCGACGGCTTCCGCGGTCAGCGGATGGTCGCCGGTGACCATGACGATGCGGATCCCGGCCCGTCGGCACGCGTCCACCGCGTCCCGCACCTCAGGGCGTGGCGGGTCGTACATGCCGGCGAGTCCCAGCAGGGTCAGCTCCGATTCGACGTCTTCGAGCGCCGGGTGCGGACCCGTCACCCTCCGCTTGGCGACTGCGAGCACGCGCAGGCCCTGCCCGGCCATACCGTCCGCCGCCGCGACCACCTCGGCGCGGGAGGCCTCCGTGAGCGGCGTCCGGGTGCCCGCCCGGTCGATGGAGTCGCAGCGGGCGAGCAGCTCCGTGGGCGCGCCCTTCACGCACGCGTGGTACGTGCCGTCCCCGTCGCGGTGGACGGTGCTCATCAGCTTGCGGACGGAGTCGAAGGGATACTCCGCCACCCGTGGCGTACGGGCCTCCTCCGCCGCCGGATCCAGGCCGGCCTTCATGGCGGCCACCAGAAGTGCGCCCTCAGTGGTGTCGCCGAGCACCCGCCAACCGTCATGTCCGGTGGGCGGCACCAGCCGGGCGTTGCTGCACAGAGCCGCCGTCCGCAGCAGCTCCCGCACGGATCCCGCCTCGGCGACCTCACCGACGGGCGCATATCCCACCCCCGCCACGGCGTGCGACACGCCGTTCGCCCACACGCGTACGACGGTCATCTCGGCCTGCGTGAGTGTCCCCGTCTTGTCGGTGCACACCACGCTGGTGGAGCCGAGCGCCTCCACCGCCAGCAACTGCTTGACCAGCGCGTGCCGACGGGCCATACGGCGCACACCGATCGCCAGCGACACCGAGAGCGTTGCCGGCAGACCCTCCGGAACGAGGGCGACCATCACCCCGAGCGAGAAGACGAACGTGTCGACGAACGGCTGCCCGGTGGGCACGCGCACCGCGAACAGGACGGCCCCGGTCGCCAGCGCGACGCCCGCTACACGGCGGGCCATGGCCGCGACCTGGCGCTGCAGGGGGGTCTTCTGCCTGGGTGCCGCAGCGGTGAGTCGGAAGATTCTGCCGAACTCGGTGGCCGTCCCGGTGGCGAACACAACCGCCCTGCCCGTGCCCGCGACCACGTCGGTGCCCATGAACACGGAGTTGCGCGCCTCCAGCGTCGGCCCTGTCGGGACCGGTTCGGCGATCCGCGCGACGGCATCGCTCTCGCCGGTGAGTGCCGCGTTGTTGACGGCGGCTTCGTGCGCCTCGACCAGCCGGCAGTCGGCGGACACCGCGTCCCCGGCCTCCACAAGCACGACATCGCCGGGAACCAGATCCCGAGCGGGCAGTTCCCGTGATTCCCCGTCCCGCAGCACCCGGCAGGTGTGCGGGACCATCGCCTGCAGCGACTCCGCCGTGCGCTCGGCGGAGTACTCCTGAGCGAAGCCGATGCCGGCGTTCAGGAGGACGACGCCGAGGATCGCCAGGGCGAGCTGAAGCGTTGCCGGATCCCGGGGCTGCTCCAAGGCGTACGCGAGGAAGGTGATCGCCGAGGAGACGAGCAGCACCACCGCGAAGAGGTCGGTGAACTGTGCGACCAGCTGTCTCCACACTGGCTCGCGGCCCACGCCGGGCAACTCGTTGGGGCCGTAACGGGACTGACGTGCGGCGGCCTCGGCCGACGTGAGACCGCGCGGGGAGCTGCCCAGGGCGGCGAAGACGTCCGAGAGGGGCAGGGAAGGGATGGACGGGCAGGGGGCGTCGGGCCGGTCCGGGGGCGGGCCGGGGGCTCGGGCCATGAGGCCCGTCGGTGTGCCGCCGTTGCACAACGCGGTCGTCCCGTGCGCGCGATGAGAGATCGCTCCCCGCTCGGCCGGTTCAGGGGTCATGCCGGGCTCCAACCGCCGAAGGCGGCCCGGGTGGCTCCTGGAGCACGCTCCAGGCAACCGGTCCGAGCAGGTCGGCAAGCTGCCGGAAGACGTCCAGGAGCAGGTCGTCGATAGTCAGCACTCCCACCACCCGACCCCCGTCGACGACCGGAAGGCGGCGCACACCCGTGCGGCGGAACACCCCGTAGGCCACCTGGAGGTCGTCGTCCGCGTCGACCGTGACGGCCTTGGCCGACATCACCGCGTCCACCGGCGCCTCCGGGCCCAGGCCACCGCCCAAGCCGCGTACGGCGACGTCGCGATCGGTGACGATGCCGCGCAGCACTCCGTCGTCGACGACGAGGACGGAGCCGACGGCGGACTCGGTCATCAGCCGGGTCACCTCCAGCAGGGAGACATCAGGTGCGACGGACACCGGCGGAGCGGTCATGACCGCGGAGACCTTCATGCGACGAGCCCTGCCTCACTCGATGTCGAGCAGGTCGGCCACCGGTCGCCGCGGGCTCGCGTGGCCTTCGGGGCCGTAGCCGAGCCGGAGCACCATCTGCACGTGGGCCATGGCCGAGATGAGGTCGCGAACTCCGGCCATTCCAGCGGCTGGGACGTCTTCGAGGCGACCAGCCCGTCCGTGGTGGCCTGGAGCAGGACCCGCTCCAGCGCCTGCCCTGCACGCAGCCAGTCCGCGGGCCCGTCGCGGGCCGTGCCCAGCAGGGTGAGGTGCGGGTTCTTCTCGAAGGACCAGCCGCGCCCCGGCATCGGACGGTCGGCCGTGAAGTCACGCACGGGGACCGTGGTGCCGCGTTGGCGGGGGCCGAACGCCTCGGCGGGGATGCCATGGGGCGCCCCCACGGTGCCCGACGGCTCCGTCCGCGTCCACTGCGCCGTTTCGCCGAGCAGGTCTGGGTCCGGCGCCTCCCTGCCCTCGGTATCGACCGGGATTTCCTCGTCGGGGAAGGGGAGACGGCTGGAGCGACGGGGGGAAATCGCCGGGTGCAGTCGGGCGAGCGCCTCGTCGGGCGGCTCGGAGCCGTACAGACCCGCCTCGGCGGTCAGCTCGGCGTCATCCGGGTCAGGCAACAGCCGGACGACCGGTGCCGGGGCCGTCGCAGCGGCGGCCACGGGACGGTTGAGTATGGCGGCGCCGCAGCCGAGGCGCGGGCCTCGCTCGTCCGGGTCGGTTGGCGGGATGGTTCGCTCCAGGTCGGCGTACAGGCGCAGGGCGGCGCTGTCGCGCGGAAAGCGGAACGTCCAAGGCTGTGCGTCGTGCAGCGAGGGTGTCGCCCCGGCATCCGCCACGAGTGCGGACACGGAGTTCACATCCAAGGGTTGTGCGGTCACGGTGGCTTCCCCTCTCCGCGGGGTGCGCGGACCTCGGCCTCACGCCGGTCTCGATGGGACGGCGATGACGGGGCAGCGAGCGTGGTGCAGCACGCCCTGGCTGACCGACCCCAGCAGCATGCCGGTGAAGCCTCCGTGGCCCCGGGTCCCCACCACGAGGCCCAGCGCGTGGGCGGAGGCGTCGGTGAGCACCTGCACGGGATGCCCGACGACCAGTTCATGGCGCAGGTCCACCTCCGGGTACCGGGCGTGGCGGCCGGCCACGGACTCGGAGAGAAGGCGGCGGGCTTCCTGCTGCGGGGCGTACTCGTCGAAGATCCTGAGCGGACCCTGCTCCCAGACGTACAGGGCCCGCAGCTCGGCTCCACGCAGGGCCGCCTCCTCGAATGCCAGGTCGACCGCGGCGGCCGAGTGTTCGCTGCCGTCGACGCCGACGACGTAGTACCCAGGCTCCTGAGTGATGTGCTCCGGCTCGGGCATGACGACCACGGGGCAGTGCGCGTGGGCCATGACCGGAATGGCGATCGAGGCGGAGCCGAACACCTCCTGGGCCCGGCTCAGATGTCGCGAGCCCAGCACGACGGCCCTGGCGTCGTGACTCTGCTCGCGCAGCACCCACACGGGGTCGCCCTGCGCGAGTACAGCGTCCACCTCGACCTGCGGGTGACGTGCCGTGACGAAGTCCACGGCTCCTTCGAGCACCTGCGTTCCGGCCTTGTGTAGTGCCTCGTTCCGTTCCTCCCAGGTGGGCATTTCTCGCACCCGATAGCCCCGCGGCACGCCCTCGGCGTGGACCGCCCGCAACGGCAGCCGACGGCGGGCGGCCTCGTCCACAGCCCAGGCCAGTGCCATCCGGCGGCTGGGGTCGGGATCGACTCCCACCACGATCGGCCGGCGATCACCGGGCCGTGACATGACGGCCTCCAGTCATGGCCACGACCCCGGCCGTAGTGCCGCCTACGACGATCCCGTCACCCGGACGGGCGCACATCGGCATGCCGGTCGCCTCTGGTCCGGCCTTGTCGCTCTTCCTGGTCGGTGCGGGTGCTGACATCTCGCTCGCCTCCTGCAGGCGGTGGCGCGGAGCGGCGCCGCTGATCTCATGGAAGACCTGGCGCGGTCGGGGTTCCAAGGGCCATTGGTCCTCGCCTTGTCCCTGTCGGCCCCACCGCCGCATCCTTCACGGTTCGCCGGCGGACGGCGCCGAGGAGCGGGAGGCAGCGGCGCGGCGGTGCGGGCGGAACCGTGCCTCGATGTCCGCGCGTACCGTTGCCGTCAGTTCCTCCAGAGCGCGGGACCGGACCGGTCGGACCGGTACGGGGTCCTCGATTCGCAGCGCCGGGCCGGGCAGGCCGGCGGTGTCCCCGCGGAACCGGTCGCGGGCGTCCTGCCAGCGGTCCGGTGGTCCCGTCCGACGGCCCTCGCGCATCACCGTGCGCAGCAGTGGCCGTGACGAGCCTGGCGGTTCCTCCCGCCACAGGGCGATGACGTCGGGATGTCCGGCTCGGCGGAAGACCTGCTTGCGGCCCGGGGCCGTGACCTTCGCCGACGACAGCTTCATCACTGGGTGGCCGTCGTACTCGACGAGTTTGTACGCGGCATCCAGGTACGGGGCGTCCGCAGCCACGCCGACGCGCGTTCCCACGGCGTACACGTCGATCGGGGCTCCGGCGCGCACCAGCCGGGCGACGCCGTACTCGTCGAGTCCGCCGCTGGCTACGATCCGTACGTCGGCCGGCCCTGCGGCGTCCAGAATGGCGCGTGCCCGGCGCGACAGCGCGTCGAGGTCTCCGCTGTCCAGCCGGATCGCGCAGCCGGGGCCCCGCCCCAGGTCTCTCAGCACCCGCGCCGCGATCCGCACGCCCTCCTCGGTGTCGTAGGTGTCGACGAGGAGGGTGACCGGGCCGGGATGACTGCGAGCGAAGGCCCGGAACGCCTCCTCCTCGCCGGGGAATGCCTCGATGTACGAATGGGCCATGGTGCCAGAGGCCGGGATGCCCAGGGCGGTGGAGGCGGCCACGTTGCTGGTGCCGGCGAAGCCGACCATGGCGCCCAGCCGGGCTGCCCGTCTGCCCGCCCACGGGCCGTGGGTGCGGCGCAGCGAGAAGTCCACCACGGGCCGCCCGGCGGCGGCCAGGACGCATCGGGCCGCCTTGGACGCCACCACAGTCTGGTGGCAGAGCTGGTTCAGCAGGTATGTCTCGACGAGCTGGGCCTGCGGCAGCGGGGCGGTCACCTCCAACAGTGGCTCGCCGGAGAACACCGCATGGCCCTCCGGGACGGCGCGCACCTCCCCTTCGAAGGCGAGGCCGAGGAGCGGTTCGAGGTCCCGTACCGGGCGGTGCAGCGCGGCCGCGAAGTCCTCGGCGTCCTCCCGCTCCACGCGGTAGTCGGCCAGGAAGTCCAGAGCGGGCTCCAGGCCCGCGGCGACCAGGAAGCCCCGGCCGGGCGGGAGGTCACGGACGAAGAGGCTGAAGGTGGCCGGGGCCCACATGCCCTCGCGCAGGTAGGACATGGCCATGGTCACTTCGTAGAGATCGGTGATGGTGACGTCGGACATGATGATCGCCGCCGAGCGTGGTTGTCCCTTCCCTACCAGTCTGATATCTCCCTTTCCTCCCGCGCACGCGCGGGAGGAAAGGGACTTCAGGGACCCCGGGATGGGCTGTTCGGCCTCAGCTGTGCGGGCCCGCGCGCGGTGTACTGGAAGCGTCGGCAGGCCAGGCAACAGCCGAGGAGGTACGGCGATGGCCACACTGGCGCGCAGGCAGAGGTTCGCGTTCCCCGAGATCCCGGACTGGTTCGAGACCCTTCCGGCCAGGTTCGCGATGCCCACGATGGGCGACCTGTACACGGTCCGCATCGAGGACTACACGGAGGAGGGCCGCTACCTGATGCGGGCGGAGCTTCCGGGCATGTCCCCCGAGGACATCGACGTCTTCATCAGTGACGGGGTGCTGACCGTGCAGGCCCAACGTACGGAGAAGGACGTCACGAAGACCCACAGTGAGATCCGGTACGGCGCGTTGAGCCGCAGCGTGACGCTGCCGCCCGGCGCCGACGAGGACGACGTCAAGGCCGACTACACCGACGGCATGCTCACCGTCAGCGTCGGTCTGGGCGCCGAGAAGGCGGAGGCCAAGCACGTCGAGATCAAGCACGGCAATTGACGACGGTTGACGGTATGTGGCGGGCTCCGGCGTGGGCCCGCCATCGTCGTGTGCTTCTCGCTGCGCCATCACCGGGCCCCGCGGGAGGCGGCCCAGCGGCGACGTACCGCTTCCTCGTGCTCGGCCTCCTCCAACGCCAGCTCCACCGCCGTCAGTTCGTGCTGCAGCCGGGGGATCCAGTGTCGGCGCAGGGTGCGAACCCGCTGCCGGGTCCGCTCGGCTTCGGCGGCGAGCAGTTCGGCGGCTGTCTGATGAGCGGCGTACTCCGCGGCGGCGCGAACCGCGGCGCGGTAGGCCGTCTCGGCGTGCGCGAGCGCGGTGTTGGGCGGTGTCGGCTCCGCCGGGGAACGGACGGGGGCAGTCCAGGCCACGGCCGCGGGATGGCGTACACCCATCAGTGCGGCCCACTCGACGTCGACGCGCGCTCGGTCCCCGGGCACCGCCTGGGCCAACGCCTGTTCGCCGCCGAGCAACACCCCGCGCACCAGCCAGGTTCCGGCGTCGGCCAGCTTTGCCCGCCATGCCGAGCCCGCTTCCTCGGCCGCACGTCGTTGCGCGCGCTCCCGGTCCAGCAGCAGCCGGAGTTTGCGTTCCAGCAGGTCTGCTCCGCGCACCGCGGTCGCGAGGTTGCGACGAAGCCGCAACCGCCCGGCCCGTCCCGCAGGCACGGGGCGTCCGTGCGGGCTCACGTCGGCTCCCCGTGCTGTGGCGGGGCGTGGGTGTCGAGCAAGTCAACCGGAATCATGCCGAGTTGGCTGCGCGGCAGGGTGAACAAGACGTCCCAGGCCCGGCCCAGGGACTCTTCCAATGACCGGTCCTCGTCCGTGCCTTGAGCGAGGAACCGGTTCCGGAAGGAGGCCTCCAGGTCGAGGTGGCGCAGGTCGGTCGGGCTGAGTGCCGACCGCCCGATCAGGTCGGCGAGTTCCCGTACCTGCCGGGACCGGGCCAGCGCCGCGATCAACTGCGCCGCGACGGCCGGATGGTCCTCCCGGGTCCGGCCCGGTCCGGCTCCTTTGCGCATCAGACGCGACAGCGAGGCCAACGGGTCCACGGGCGGATACGTGCCGGCCGCGTGCACCTCGGCGGACAGCACGATCTGTCCCTCCGTGATGTACCCGGTGAGGTCCGGAACCGGGTGGGTGATGTCGCCCGCCGGCATGGTGAGCACCGGCAGCACGGTCACCGACCCCGGGCGACCCCTGATCCTGCCGCAGCGTTCGTAAAGGGACGCGAGGTCGCTGTAGAGGTAGCCCGGGTATGCCCGGCGGGCCGGGATCTCGCCCCGCGCGGCCGACACTTCGCGCAGCGCCTCCGCATAGGCCGTCATGTCCGTCATCACCGCCAGGACGTGACGGCCCTCGGTGAACGCCAGGTGTTCGGCGACGGTGAGCGCGAGACGGGGGGTGAGCAATCGTTCGATCACCGGGTCGTCGGCCGTGTTGATGAGAAGGGCCAGCTCCCGTGCGGCAGAGCGGGCGGCCAGCCCGTCACGGACGAAAGCCGCGTCGGCGTGTGTGAGTCCCATGCCGGCGAACACGACGGCGAACGCCTCGCCGCCGCACGTCGCCTGGGCCGCGATCTGCACCGCCAGTTCCAGATGCGGCAGCCCGGCCGCCGAGAACACCGGCAGTTTCTGGCCCCGCACCAGCGTGGTGAGTACGTCCACGGCACTCACGCCGGTGAGTACCGGCTCGTTCGGCGGTTCGCGGCGCACCGGGTTGATCGGCGCGCCGCCGACCGCCGCGTAGGACCCGCCCAGCACCGGCGGCCCTCCGTCCGTCGGTTCGCCTCGCCCGTTGCACACCCGCCCCAGCCACCCCGTGCCGACCGGGATCCGCAGCGGCGTGCCCGAGAAGGCGACGCGGGTGCCGCTCCGGTCCATGCCCGCCGTGTCCTCCAGGACCTGCACCACCGCGAGATCCCGGTCCACCTCCAGAACCAGCCCGTGCCGCCGTTCACCGGAGTCGAGGACGATCGCGGCGAACTCGTCCCAGCCGACCCCGCTCACCCCTTCGACGACCACGAGAGGGCCGCGCAGTTCCCGTACGGCCGTGTACTCGATGTCGGCGAGGCCGCTCATGCGGCCTCCTTGAGCCGCGCCAGCACAGTGTCCCGGGCCGCCGTCACGGGAGCGGTCTCCGCTGGGCCCGCCGCTTCGCGCGCCCGCACCAGCGGGGTGTAGTCGACCGCTTCGACGGCGTCTGCCTGAGCGCCGGTGTCCACCAGTTCCAGACAGCGGTCGATCACCGTCAGCACGCCCTCCACGAGGGCCGCGGTCTTCTCGGGGGCGCTGTAGGCATCGGCCGGCGACAGAGCGCTCTGCTGGATCAGGGCCTCGCGCAGCAGTCTTCCCGCCAGTACGCTGATCCGCTCCCGGGACGGCAGAGCCGTGATACCGACCAGCTCGACGAGGTCGGCAAGCCTGTCCGCCTCGGCGAGCAGCAGGGCCACCCGCCCCCGTTGCCCGGCCCACTCGGGGTCACCGGCCCGGGCGTGCGCTGCGGCCAGCGCGCCGGCGTCCCGCGAGAAGGAGTCCGCCCAGGAGACGGCCGGATAGTGTCGTGCGTAGGCGAGATCGCGGTCCAGGCTCCACAGACACCGTACGAAGCGTTCGGTGTGGGCGGTGACCGGCTCCGTGCGGTCGCCGCCCGGCGGGGACACGGCGCCGATCACCGTGACGGAGCCGGTGGTGCCGCCGAGGGTGCGCACCGCGGCGGCCCGCTCGTAGAACGCGGCCAGTTGGGAGGCGAGCCCTGCCGGATAGCCCTCCTCGGCGGGGAGTTCGCCCATGCGCGAGGCGAACTCGCGCAGCGCTTCGGCCCAGCGGGAGGTCGAGTCGGCGATCAGGACGACGTCCAGGCCCATGTCGCGGAAGTACTCGGCGACCGTGGCACCCGTGTGCACGCTCGCCTCGCGGGCCATCATCGGCATGTTGGAGGTGTTCGCGATCGTCACGGTCCGATCCGCCAGGCGGCCCCCGCTACGCGGATCGGTCAGTTCGGCCAGTTCTTCGATGACGTCCGCCATTTCGTTGCCGCGCTCGCCGCAGCCGACGTAGACGATCACGTCGGCGTCGCACCACTTGGCGATCTGTTGCAACAGCATGGTCTTGCCGGTGCCGAAGCCGCCCGGCACGGCGACCGTGCTGCCGCGAGCCACCGGAAAGAGCAGGTCGACGGCCCGCTGCCCGGTGTTCAGCGGCAGGTCGGCCGGCAACCGCTCCGCGACCGGCCGCGGCCTGCGCACGGGCCAGGACTGCGCCATCCGCACCTCCTGCCCGCCCACCACGGCGAGCACGACATCGGCGCAGTACTCGCCCGCCGGGGCGACCCGGGTCACTTCGCCCGAGCGGTCCGGAGGCGCCAGGAGCCGCAGCGGCACGCTCGCGCCGATCTCCCCGAGGACGTCCCCGGCCGCGACTCGCGCTCCCGCGGCCACCCGTGGCGTGAACGACCAACTGCGCTGCTCCGGTGTTTCGCTCGGCCCGCTCGTCATGAGAGGGTCGCCGGCGCCGGCCAGGGGGCGAAGCAGGCCGTCGTACACGCCGCCGAGCAGATCCGGTGCCAGGCGCACCGACAGCGGGTGGCCTTGGAGCTCCGCAGAATGCCCAGGGGCCAGCCCACCCGTGTACTCGTACGCCTGGACGGTGGCCGTGTCGCCGTGGATGGCGACCACCTCGCCCGGCAGCCGGGCGGCGCCGAGCACGACCAGGTCGCGCATGGCGACCGAAGCGGGGCAGGCGATCTCCACCAGGGGGCCCGCGACCCGGAGGATCCGTGGGCGCGGCGTGTCGTCCCTCTGCCGGGGCGACGGGGCGGTACGGGTCCGCGGGTTGCCGGGTGGGATCACGACGGCCTCCACAGCGTTTCGGCCTGCACACCCAGCCGTTCCAGGGCGCGGTCGGCAAGAGTGTCCGCCGACAGGTCGACCCGTCGGCCGGTCACCTCGGCCGTCACTCCACCCTCTGCGGCAGCCGTGACCCGCGCCTGCGTTCCCAGCAGCGTTCGCGCCGCGGCGGCTATTCGGGCCTGCGGTGCGGCACCCTCCGCCAGCGCTTGGCGCACCCCTGCGCGCACCGCGGCCCTGAGCTCGGCGTAGACCTCGGCGCGAGCCACGAGTTCCTTCACCCAGGCGTCCTGTACCGCTCGCACCCGTTCCCGGGCCGCATCGGCCGCGCCATCCGCCTCGCCGAGTTCCCGGGCCCGCGCGAGCAGGTCATCAGCCGTACTGCGTGCTGCGCACAGCGTTTCCTCCGCGTCGGCCCGCGCTCGTTCCCGGACCGCGTCGGCCGAGGCCCGCGCCGCGCGCAGCAACTCGGCGCGCACGGGGTCCAGGGCGTCCACGAACGCGGTCATCAAGGCATCACCACGGTCAGCGGTCGGGAAGGGGCGGGCGCGATCGCTTCGGCCCCCAGCGCTTCGGCGGCCTCGGTCGTGAGGATCACGAGGTCGACCGTGCCCGGGAGCTTCTGCCACGTACGGAGGATGGTGTCCGGATCTTCAGCGACCAGCACGTCGACCCCTGCCAGGGCCAGACCGCACACGCTGGTCCGGGCGCCGATGGCGGCCACGGTACCCATCGTCATGCCTTCCCGATCAGCAGGATCGCGACCACCAGTCCGTACACGGCGATGCCCTCGGCCAGACCGACGATCACCATCGCCCGGCCGAACATCTCCGGTCGCTCGCTCAGCGCTGCCAGGGCCGCGGCGCCCGTGTAGGCGACCGCGATCGCCGCCCCGATCGAGGCTCCCGCCACCGCGATGGCGGCTCCGATCAGGGCAGATCCGTTGACTCCGCCGGACGCGGCGGCCTGTGCCGACGCGTGCGCGGGGCCCGCGAGCGCCGTGCCGAGGACCGCACATGCGCCGCCCAACAGGGCCAGGTCGGTGGCCAGCAGCCAGCGGAAGGCGTGTCTGGCCCGGCGCCGCCGCAGCAGCCGAACGGCGCCGAGCACCGCGGCCAGGACCGGCAGGACGATCAGCCAGGTGAGCATGGGATCACCTTCGTAGCGCTGTCGGCAGGTTCCGCCGGGGGAACGTGCCACGGACGGAACGGGCGGCCCTCCGCCTCGAAGAGCCGGGAGAAGAGTTCGTAGAACTCCAGCCGCAGGGCCTGCACACCGGCCACCAGGGCTTCCAGGCCGAACGAGAGGGCCGTGCCCACGGCGAACAGCAGCACCGCCCCCGCGACCCCGCCGACACCGTGCCGGGCCAGGCCCGTGGTGCCGCGCCACACCAGGTCGGCGAGCGCGGCGTGAGTCAGGCCGAAGGCCGCGAGCCGGGCGAACGACAGGGTGTTGGTGCCTGTACGCACCACAACGTCGAAGAGCCGTACAGCCGTCTCGGCACATCCGGCGCAGCCGCCCGCTGTGGCCCGGAACAGGCCGAGGGCCACCAGCGCCAGCCCGACGACGGCGAGCGTGGCCCCGATGACGGCCACGGGCGGTCGATGCAGGAACAGGCCCGCCGCGGCCAGCGCGAGCCCCAAGTAGAACAGCAGCCCGGCACAGCCGGACCCCGCGTACAACGCTGTGCCCCAGCCGCTTTCACGCATGCGATTGACCGCACCGGCGGCATGCGCGACGGCAAGCAGCCCCGCCCCGAAGACCACGGCGGCCCCCAGCAGGCGAGCAGGGCTCTCCAACGGGCTCAGCCACAGCACCGGCAGCAGCCCCGTCGGACCGAAGAACTCTCCGTAAGCGGCGCCCGCGAGCATGGCGGCGACTCCGGCGCCCGCCAGGAACGGCCAGAGACGGCTCAGCCGGGCGAGCCGACGGGGCCGCCCGACGCGGAGCGCGAGCGCGCCGAACAACAGCAGCGCCCCGTGCCCCACGTCACCGAACATGATCCCGAACATCACGACGTAGGACAGGCCCGCCGGCCACGACGGATCCAGGTCCGCGTAGGCCGGTGTCCCGTAAGTCGTCACCAGTGGCGTGAAGGAGACGGGTCGGCCCGGTCGAAGCAGCGTCGGCGGATCGGTGCCACGAGGGGACGGCAACGGCACCAGTGCGCCGCCTGCGGCGGCCAGTCGGCCCGCTACCCGGGGCACCTCGGCGGCAGGGCACCATCCGGCCAGCGCGGCCACCTCCCCGCGTCGTACGGCGCCTTCCGCGCGCTCCTCCAACTGGGCTTCGCCCGCCAGCAATTCGATGCTGCGCCGCGCTTCGAGACGGTCGAGATCCGGTAGGTCGGCGGCCAGGACGGCCGAAGCGGCACCCTCGGGCTCGACCGTCGTAGCACGTCCCCGCAGCCGCCGCAGCCGCACCGCCGCCGCTCCCAAGGCCGCCTCCTCGGCGCGGTCCAGCTCCACGCATCCCGCCTCGGCGATCCGCACCAGCGCGTCCCGCAGGGCCGCCTGCGGCACGATCACCGCCACCCGGCGCATCCGGACCGGCGTCATCGCCTCAGGCCAGGGCATCGAACACCTCGCCGAGCCGACCGCCGCGCGCCGCCGACTCCAGCGCTGCCCGCACCCGCCACGCGTCCACGGACAGCACCGCGACGGCGCCCACGACCACGCGCGGGCCGTACCGGCTGTCCCGCAGCAGCATCGCGCCGTCGTTCTGCACCCTTCGCCACCAGCCTGCCTCGGCCCGCCACAGCCCACCGGGCTCCGCCACGTCCGCCACGACCCAGCGGGCCGCCGAGGGGAGGCACTCACGGAACTCCCGGTACGAGGTGGCGGACGGCGCCCGCGCCCCGAGGAGCCGGGCCGCGTCACGCCGCACGGGCTTCGACAAAGAGCGCTGGTGCACGAACAGCTCACGGGCGATCAGCAGGGCGGCACGCCCCTCGGCCCAGCGGCGCGCGGGCGGCACGGCGACGGCCGTGCGCCGAGCGGCAGCCATCCGCATGCCGGTGATCAGAGCCCAGGGCGTGTCGTCGCCAGGATCGCCCCATGGCGAGGCGGCGAGCGCCGACCGTAGTTCCGCGGGTGTCCCGGCAGGCTCCAGACTCCGCCAGGCTGTCTCGAGCGCCCCGAGCCGGTACGGTTCCGGGGCCTCCGTGCGGCGACCTTCCTGTGTGCGCAGCCGGGATGTCACGTTGGCGATCTCGAACCCGGCGGCGAGTGGTACGAGCAGGCGGGCACCGCCCCGGGGCAGCCAGCCGGCCAGCACCCGCAGGTGCCACAGCAGCGCGGCGGTCACCGCCCGCTGCGCTTCGGGCAGGCCGCCAACTGTCCGCACGTAGCGGGAGTACGGGGTCGCCGCCAGACGCTGCAGGGCGTCGTCGATCGTGGGACAGGCCGCGATCTCGCGGGCCCCCTGGGCACCGGGGTACCGGTTGACAAGGGCCTTGGCCCGCACCGACCCGGCCACCCACCCGGCGTTCATGATGCTTCGCCCGCCCCGACTGCCAGGCGCAGCGCGTCGGCCACCGCACGCTCCACCAGATCCGGCATACGTTCACCGGCCCGATCCCGGACCGCCGAGGCGGCGCGGTCTCCGGCGGCGCGAATGGCGTCGGCCTCCTGCCGTGCCTTCCGGAGGATCGGTTCCGCGGCCTGTCGGCGCGTCTCGGGAGCACGCTCCCGGGCGGCTGCCACGAGGCGTTCTGCCTCACGTGCGGCGTGATGCCGGACGGCCTCGGCCGCCTTGTCCGCGGCGGCCCGGATGTCTGCCGCCTTCTGCTGCACGTCCGTGAGCTGTGCGAGGGTGGGTTCCAGTTCCGCGGCCCGTTCAGCCGTACGGTCGGCGGGCACGCCGGTGGCGGACGCTCCCGGCGTCCCTACCGGACGGAACCGCTCCAGGAAGTCCCGCAGGCTCATCGGCGGCCTCCTGCCGGTCGGCTGCCCTTTCAGTCTCGTCGTTCCTCTTCCGCCTCGCACCGGATAGGGCCGTCACGCCGTTCCACCAGGGCCGTTCGGCTCTTGGCGAGAGCGGCCAGAGCGCAAGACTGGGACGGTAGGCAACTCGACGGAGTCCGGAGGCCGCCGTGAACAAGCACGAGAACCTCTCCGCGGAGTCCGAGGCCCGGCAGGGCCTGCCCTCCCGACCCTGGAGCCCCAGCGAGACGGCCCGGCAGGACATGCTGGTTCGCTACCTGGGAGCCGCGGCAACGGCTGCGGCCGAACGCGCACGCGTCGCAGAGCAGGCCGCTGTACGCGACAGGGCCCGCCCGGCGCAGACGGCCGCCTCGTCCCAGCAACAACCTTCGCCGCCAGAAGCCCGCGTCCCGCTGGTGCGGGACGTGATGGACGTACCCGCCGCCTCCCTGCGCGACGGCCTGCCGTACCGCGACATCGCCCGTCTGCTGGCGCGCGAGCAAGTCGGCGCCGTACCGGTCGTGGACGCCGAGGACCACGTGGTCGGTGTCGTCTCGGAGTCCGATCTGCTGGCCAAAGTGGCCTTCGAGGCTTCCGGTCACCGGCCAGGACGCGTGGGAAGGCTGCGCGAGCGACGGATGCACAGCAAGGCCCGCGGCGAGACGGCCGCTGACCTGATGACAAGCCCCGCGATCACGGTGCTCCCGGGCGCGACCGTCGCCGAGGCCGCCTGGCTGGCCACACTGTCCCGGCTCAAGCGACTCCCGGTCACGGATGCCGCGGGCCACCTCGTCGGGGTCGTGCGCCGCAACGCGCTGCTCCAGGCCCTCATCAGGGACGACGCAGGGATACGGGCGGAGGTCGAGGCAAGGATCGAGGCCTGCTGCCCGCCGGCGGAGCGCGCCCTGGTGGAGGTGGCCGTTCATGACGGCATCGTGGAGCTCACGGGACGGATGCCGTCGGCCACCTCGGCCCGGCTGGTGGCAGAGGTGGAAGACATCACCGATGTCGTCGAGGTGAAAAACCTCCTTACCGCCGCCTGATCCAGGGTTCCCTGTGATCCAGGGTTCCTTGATCGCGATCAACGCGTGGAGTGGTCCTCAGCCTCCTGCGGACCGATGTGGGAGGCGAGGACCGCCGCCGCCTGCGTCCGGCGCTGCACACTCGGCGTGGCCAGAAGGCGACAGGTTTGGCTCGGGCGGCAGGCACGGTGTCTCGGCCGGGTCTGCGCAGCGACCGCATGAGCCGGGGCCGTCGCCGCGGGGTCGAGCACCGATAGCCCCGAGGCGACAGTGCGGACCGCCGACACCAGATCGGAGGCCTTGATCTGCTTCAGGCGTATCCGCGCGTACATCGAGCACTGCGACGTGCGGGTCCAGGACCGGTCCGCGGACGAGGACGAGGGCGTGTTCGCCGGTGCCGGCGTTGATGTCCGGTTCGCGGTTCGGCGGCGCGCGGGTCGGTCCGGCCATGACGTACGACCTCGTGGTCGTCCAGCACGCCCCGGCACCCGGAAGAATGACAGACCGCGAGCTGTCCATGAAGCCGATCGTCACCCGTGGGTGCCACACCGGGGTCGGCCAGTCCCACTCACCCGGTGACGGGCTCTCTGCGGACGGCGGCCGCCGTCTACCGCACAGCTGCTTCCCGGGTGAGATCGAAGTCCACGTCCACCACGCCCTCGACGGCCCGCACCAGACGCGCGGCCACGGGGACCAGGGCGGTGTCGCGGACCTTGCCTGTCAGCGTGGCGACCCCGTTGTGCACGTCCACCTGGATGGCCGAGGACGTCAGCGGGAAGAGCAGCGACACGATGTCACGCCGGATCTCGTCGGCGATGTCCTGGTCGTCACGCAGGAAGACCTTGAGCAGGTCCGCACGGCTGATCATGCCCTGCAGCAGACCGGAATCGTCGACCACGGGCAGCCGCTTGACCTTCTCGTGAGCCATGATTCGCGCGGCTTCGGACAGGGTGGCGTTCGTGCGGATGGTGATGGCGGGCGAGGACATCAGGTCCCCTGCGGTGACCGCACCGGCCTTCACCATGTCCGCGGGCCGACGCAGCAACGCGTAGCCCTCCTCGGGGCTGTCCCGGAGTTCCTCCGTGGGCAGCAGGTCGGCCTCGGAGACCACGCCGACGACCCGCCCCTCGCCCGCGAGTACGGGCAGGGCGCTGACCCCCCAGTCATGCATCATCTCCACGATCACCTTGAACGATGCCCACCGGCCGACGGAGGCGACCGTTTGGGTCATGACGTCGCTGACGATGTGCGGAGTGCCGTACATGCTGACCCCCTAAGGTTCCAGGTGGTCGGTTCTGTCGCTTCCAGCGTGTGCCCGTACGGGCGGGGTGGGGAAGGGGCCCTTCGGCCCCGGACGGGCCGTTCGGCTTCCTGTCGGCTTGGCGCGAGCGGGTACTGGACATCCGGCCTGCGGCGGCCACGAGCACCGTGCAAAATGTCCTGGGGGAGCACGCCTGCCAGGCAGCCTGTTGTCAGGAGTGGCTCATGGCCCCGGAAGGACGTCGGCGGACGCTCGGGACGGAACGAGGTACGGGGCTGTTGTCGCGCCCGCGATCAGGGTGGCTCGACGGGCTCCGACGTCGGGCGACGTTCCCTCCAGCGGGTCGGTTGACCCCGCTCGGGGACGCGTGCCCCTTGACCTGAAAGACGGCCGCCTCACCACGCTGGAATCGAACCCTCACGCGGGAGGTGCAGAGCATGTCTCCGACCGTCACTGTAGGTGTCGACGGATCGCCCGAGAGCCGGGCTGCCGCCGAGTGGGCGGCGTGTGAAGCCCTTCTGCGCGGCGTGTCGCTGAAGATCGTCCATGTCTGGGTGCCGGTGCCCGAGGACACGGTTCAGGCCCTGTTGATCCGCCCCGAGACCCAGGAGCACTGGATCGAGCGGATTCTGGGCGAGTCCGCCGAGGCCTTGCGCTTGCGCCACCCCGGTCTTGAGGTCATCAGCGAGCAGTTGACGGGGAACGTCGTGGACATCCTGTGCGCGGCGGCGCGCACTGCCGAGCTGTTGGTGCTGGGCTCGCGGGGCTTCGGCGGGATCCGCGGGTTCGTGGTCGGTTCGGTGAGCCTGTCCGTCGTCGCCCGTGCCGAACGACCCGTGGCTCTCGTGCGGGCGGAGGAGCAGGCCGCGGACGAGCACACGATGGATCAGGCAGGCGCACCCTCCGCCATGGCACCCTTCCGACCCGTGGTGCTCGGCCTCGACACCGACGCTCCGGACGAAACGCTGCTGGAGTTCGCCTTCGAGGCAGCCGCCCGCCGGGAATCGTCCCTGCGCGTCGTGCACGGCTGGCCCGAGCCGCTCACCTCCTTCCACCGCTTCTCCGGCGGCGCCGAACTCCACGACTCGCTCAAGCGTCAGCAGGCCGCCGCCCTGACCGAGGTCCTGTCCTCCTGGAGGCACAAGTTCCCGGACGTCGAGGTGATCGAGGCGAGCCTGAGCGGCAGCGCCGCCCAGGCCCTCGTCAACGCCTCGCGTGACGCGTCGCTGGCGGTCGTCGGCCGACGCATCCGCACCAGCGCGCTCGGCGCTCACATCGGCCACGTCACCCACGCCGCCCTGCACCACATCACCGCGCCCGTCGCCGTCGTGCCGCACGGCTGACCCGGCACTTCGCGGAGAAAAGCCCATACGGGCAGCGCCCGAACGGGCCTTTGCCGAGTCGGCCCCACCCGTCACCGCCCAGCCGGCCGACGATTCCTGGAAAGGGACAGCCTGAAGCGTCAATCGTTCGGTGAGCCAGGCCGCTGAGCAGTGCCACAGCCAGCCCTCACGTCGTTCGTACAGTGACGCGCTCCAATGGATGCCATGAACCACGCCTGCTCCATCGCGCGTGGGCCGACGGTAGAGGGGATGGGAGCTGGGGAGAGTGGTGGGTTGAGCTTGTGGTGAGGACCGGATGCACTCGGTGAAACGCAGGACCGCACCGCGATTCTTCGTGCTCTTCATCCAGGCTGGCAGCCGAGCAATGCGCGTCATCTTTCGCACTTGCGCGTGCCAAGGCGCTCGTTCGCGCGACGGCGCCTGTACGAACTGTCTGATCAGCTTCAGGCGTTTTGGGGCATAGGACCACAGCCAGCCGTGTCGCGTCTCCGCCTTCAGCCACATCGGGAGGCCGAAGTATGGATGGGCAGTTTCCCCTGAGCCATGGAAGAGGCGAAGGCCTCCAGCGGCTCGGGTCGGACCGCACGTCCGACAGATGAGACGGTGCCGAGTGAAA
This sequence comes from Streptomyces sp. NPDC054794, assembly GCF_053611585.1. NCBI lineage: Bacteria > Bacillati > Actinomycetota > Actinomycetes > Kitasatosporales > Streptomycetaceae > Streptomyces > Streptomyces sp. NPDC054794. The sequence continues at coordinate 82,724 of NZ_JBSHAQ010000017.1, forward strand.
ACCGAAACAGCCTCGTCTCCGGTAGCAGATGCCGCAGGGGCATCACCGGTGAATGAGTGTCGAGCCAGTGATCTGGGACGAAGACGTCGTGCCAGACGCGTGCTGGACGTCAGCCGACGGAGCGGTGCGCACCGACCGGCCGAAGGTGCTCCCGGGCGCCCCGATGGGCACTCGGAACACGGTCTGGAGGGACTCCTCCTGGTTCAGCCGGCGGCGTATGAGCGAATAGGACCGGGAATCACGGCGAGGTCACTGTCCATCGGCCGCGGTTAGCCGGCAGTCCACGCCCACCACGCCCTCGACGCCCCGCACGAGGCGGACGGCGAGAGGAATCCGGGTGGCGTCCGGGACTCGTCCGGTCAGGGTTGCGACGCCCGCGGTGACCATGACGTGCGCGGGCTCGACGGGATCGGGGAAGAGGGGATCGACCACGTCGCGCCGGCAAGGTCGTTGTCCGGGCGCAGGAAGACCTTGAGCAGGTCGCCGCGGCTGACGACACCTTCCAGCAGGCCCTCGGCGCTTGCGACGGGTAGTCGCTTGACGTTGCGCAGGGCCATGATGCGGGCCGCCTCGGCGAGCGTCGCGTCGGGGCGGACAGTGACGGCCGGCCTACTCATCAGCTCCTGCGCGGTCACGGCCCCGGCCTTGGCCAGGTCCGACAGCCGGCGCTGTTGGGTGAAGCGGTTCGGATCACTGTTCCGGAACTCCTCCTTGGGCAGCAGGTCGGCCTCGGACACACTCCGATCACTCGGCTGTCGCCCTTCAGCACGGGAAGGGCACTGACCTTTCGCTGATCCATGCGCTCGACGATTTCCTTGAACAGAGCCATGCGGTCGACCGCGACGACGGCACGGGTCATCACATCACTCACTCGATGCGGGCTGCTGTGCATGTTGTCTTCCTCGGAGGCCCGGTGGTCATGTCAGGCCACCGCTGCCGTAGGGGGCGTACAGGTCGAGCAGCCGGACCCGGGAAGCGTGCAGCCGCTGAGCGACCACTCGCCCGACCCAGACCGCGATCGCCCGGCCGAACGCGGGGTCTTCGGCGCACTTCGCCCGGACGGCTTCCGCGTCGAACTCCCAGGCCCGCACCGGGCTCATCGCCTCGGCGCCCAGGTGCCAGATGTGCGGCGGGAAGTGCCAGGACCAGCCGACCAGTTCGTCGTGCCCGAGCGACTCGATGACGGCGGGACGGCGACCGGGCACATGCAGGTCGAGCGCGACGGTCCCGGTCCGGACGATCCAGAAGCGGTCGGCGCGCCGACCCTCCTCGAACAGGCGGGTCCCGGCGTCGAAGGAGACCTCGTGGGCGAGGCGCATCAGCTGTTCGCGGTGCTCGGCGGGCAGGGCCGTGGTCATGGTGGTGGCGGAGGTCATCGCACCGGCTCCCTTCATGCTTCTGCTTCCAGCGTGGGCGCGTCCGCGCCCCGCCGCCACGGCTCGCTCGGATCCGATCAGGACCCCTTCGGCCCATGGGACCCGGTATCCGCCGACCCGCACGCTGGAAACACCCTCCGTGGAGGGAGAGGCACCACGAGCCCCGCCCGGCACCGTCCTCGCGGAGCATGACCTTGATCCAAGGCGGCTGATCAGGCTGTGGAACCGCAGGGAGCCGACCATGACCCTGGAGGCGGCGCGCCCGACACGAGTCACACGGGCCGATTCACCGCCTCGATCGAGCCAGACACCCCCGGCGACTGGTCCGGCTGGCGGACTCGTGGCGGTCAGGGTTTCTGCTCCTCGTGTACAGCACTGGATTGGGGCCGGACGGCCCACGCGGCCAGCATGGCCGGAGGGGAAGGGCCGTGCACTTCTACCGGCCCTCTGCGAACCGCCCGTTTTCAGTGGCCACCCGGGCGACAGGGGGAGATAGGGGGCGATCAGGTATTACGCCGGGGTGAATGGCCCCGCACTCCGGGCCTACTGTGGGGCCAATGGCGTGCGCAAGGTACGCGCCTTCCAACAGCAGCGCTCCGTTGATCTTGGCATTCCCGCAACGAGAAACGGTGCTCGTGCCGCTCGGCAAGACGGCCGGCTGTACCTGGCAGGGGTGATCGGTGCGGCGACGTGACGATCGGCTGCCCCTGACGAGTTCTCTACCTCGTCATTCGGACACGGCAGCTGTAGTTCTTGATCAGACGGGCATCGTTGCTGTTCAGGAGGTTGCGTCAGCGGTGGACTACAACTGTTGGGACAGAGCTTGGGGGCTGCCTCGTCAGGGTTGACCCGCCCCGCTCGCACCGCGTCTTCACTCGAGGGCACACAACTCTGGCCAGGCGCAGCAGTGTGGCTGCATCATGCCTCTATGGCCGCTGGTAGACGTCTCCGATTGTTCGCATTCAAAGCCCTGTTGATGTGGGTGGCCTGCCTGGCGGGGGTCGCCTTGGCCGACGGAATCTACTGGGTCCAGCATCATCACCATCTCCCCGAGGCGTCGAGCATCCGCATCGCGATCGTCGGGACGGCGTTTGTGGCAATCGTGACCACCGTGGGCGCCGCGCATCGCACGAACCGCAGGAACCGCACTTAAAAAGGCACAACCGCTGGCCAGTTCTTCGCCCGGTGACACACCCCGGCGCAGCCACGGCAGCCCTAGTTCTTGATCGTTGGCTCGTCTGTGCTGGTCAGACGGTTATTGGGTTGCCTGCGGGTAGAGGTGCGCCACCGTGATCATGAACGTTTGTGACGACGTTTCAAGAAGCGGTGGCCGCGGAGGTCACGCTGGCCCAAGCCCTCTGGGACCGAGTGTTCAGGGCGGCGATGAACGTGATCGCGGGCTGTTTCACGTGACGTGAGACGCGTGCGACGGCCACCGAAATGATCGCCGGGCTGCTGGCGGAGGTAGACACACGGAACTGCTGGACGCTGGCCCGGGCACAGGGGCACCCGGGTCCGCACCGGCTGCAGCACCTGTTGTCCCGCGCCGGCACCGGTACACCGGCGAGCTGTCTTCTTCCGCTGCTGGACTCCCGAAGATGTCACCCTCGCCCAGCTGGTGGAGGTGATCTGCTGCAGGTGGCGGATCGAGGAGACCTTCCAGCTCGGCAAGACCTTCACCGGCCTGGACGAAGGACAGGTGACCTGTTGGAACTCCTGGATGCGCTGGTCGCTGTTCTCCCTCATCGCATCCGCCGTTCTCACCCTGACCGCCGCTGCCACCACCACGGCCCGCCCTGCTGAACCGGCCCGTCTCGTCCCGCTGACCTGCCCCGAACTCGTGCGGCTCCTACGGGCGTTCGTCCTCACACCACCTGTCCGAGACGCGGAACACGTCCTGCACTGGATGGCCTGGCGCCGCCACCATCAGGCCATCGCACAATCCTGCCACCAGCGCCGACACGCTCTCCAGGACCAGCCATGACCAGAACTACAGCTGCCGTGTCGGAGAATGTGGCTACAACGCGCACCACTGGCCCAGATCGCTGGGCGCCCCTGTCTGGATGAAGGTGCACACGCAGTTCCACGCGCGGTCGACGTTCAGGACGAAGTCGCCTGTGAACTCGGCTGGGTCGTCCCTGATCGGGACGTCGACCACGGTGTCAGAGGGGGTGGTGCCGTCTCCCACGAGAAGGGAGACGACCTCAGCGTCCCTGAACAGATGGACGACTGCGTGTTCACCGCGGAATCCGACGGTCAGCAGAGGATAGTCACTCTCCGGCAACCGAACCTGGAGGTACCCCTGACCGCGGGAACGCAGTTGGCTGAAGCAGGCCGATAGGTCTCCGGCCTCCGAACACCTCTCAACTACGGAAAAATATCCTGATTCCGGCGTTGTCGCCGCCCACATCACGCTCACCGGATCCCCCAAAAGTCATCGTTCCCGCCCCTCAAACGCCGACCACGATACGGCCCTCAGGATCGGGATGCATGATCGTGTTGCGAGCTCTCTCCAGGGCTGAGAAGGCAGTCAGCCATCCGCGGTCGCCGGTTTCCTCGGCCGGCTGGGGGTGGTGCCTTTCCGGGCGAGTCGCCTGGTCATGAGGGTGACGGCTGCCCAGGTGATCAGTCTCGTCCTCGATGGCCGCCAGGATCCGGTGCACCGTCCAGGACACGGCCAAGGCGCACCGCACGTCGTCTGAGGGGCGCGTCGCACCGTTTTGCCGCGCAGGCGAGACGGCACAGCGGACAACAGCGATGTCCCGGACATGGCTACGTCGAGCGGGGCTGGGCTGTCGGGATCCTTGAGGTGAAGAACAGTGCCACGGCAGAAGCGAATGCGAGGATCGCGAGCGCAGCGCGCAGGCCGTCCAGCCTGGCGTCGGCGTTCGCCTCCAGGGTGATCTGGGCAATTTCCTCATTCGTGCCTGCTTTGTCGAGAGCGGTCTTGAGCTGGGCGTCCGACATGAAAGTCACACCACTCTGCAGTTGGATGGTCGCCTGGTTCTTCACCTTGGCCGGGACAGCCGGATTCTGCTCGACGTCGGCCACGAACGAAGATGTGAGCACGGCGATCAGAATCGATCCCGCCAGTGCCGTGCCGATGGAGGAGCCAAGGTTGGTGACGGCGTTCTGCACGCCGCCGACTTCCGCGCTCTGTTCGTCCGGCACTGCGGAGACGGTGACAGCCCCGAGCTGGGACGCCTGCGCGCCCATACCGACCCCGATGAGCAGGAGGGGGAGAGTGACAATTTCCGCCCCGGCGCCCTCGTCGAGGGCGGCCATCAGGACCACCGCGCCGAACAACATCGCGATGATCCCAAGCCGAACCACCCGCCTCGGTGAGACGTCCGGGAGGAGACGTGGGATGAGGGTCGCGGCTGCCACCAAAGTCAGTGAAAGCGGCAGCAGTCGCGCGCCGGTCGCCAGTGCGGACAGACCCAGAGCGACCGACAGATAGAGCGGTACGACGAAGAACACACCCATCAGGACGAGGTACTGGAAGAAGAACATGGTGAGACCGCCTGTGAGCTGCTTGTTGTGCAGCAGAGCCGGGTCGATGAGAGGCTCCCTGTGCTGCTCCACGAGGCGGGTCTCCCAGCCGGCGAAGAGCCAGACCAGAAACAGTCCCGTCAGCATCAGCCACACAACCAGCGAGACTCCGAGCCACGACGGTGCGTCGGGCTTCGGCCGGAACCAGCCCCACTCGTCCGAGCGGAGCACGCCGTAGACGAAGGTCCCGAGTCCGAGCGCGGACAGCGCGGTGCCGATCAGATCGATGTGCGGGCGTTTGCCGCTCGATACGTCAGCGATACGGCGAGCGAGCAACAGGATGCCGATTACCACCGGGACCTCACCGGCGAACACCCATCGCCAGGAAAAGTAGGTCGCGGCGAAGCCCCCGATGAGCGGTCCGAGCGCGATCGCCACGGCACCCGCGGCCGCAACAAGCCCGTAGGCGGCGGGACGTCGTTCCGCGGCGAAGTTACCGGCCACAAGCGCCACAATCGCGGGCAGGATGAGCACCGCCCCGATGCCCTCGAGGAATGACCAACCGAACACCAGAACGGGCAGATTCGGTGTGAGCGCCGTGGTGAGGGAGCCGCATCCGTAGATACAGCAGCCAATCATGAACGCGCGCTTGCGACCGATCAGCGCCCCGACCTTGCTGCCGGGAATCATGAACATCGCCATCACGAGCGTGTAGGCCGTGATAGTGCCCTGGATCCCGGTCACCGTCGTGCCCACGTCGTCGGCTACGGTTGCAATCGACACGTTCATGACGGAGCTGTCGAGCGCCATCAGGAACTGACCGGCCGCAAGTGTCCACAGGACGAGCGTCGCCCTTGCCGAACTCTCGGCAGTGCCAGTCCCGGGTGTCATGCGCGAAGCATGTCAGCTGCCCTGGAGACCGATCCTCGACCACGCCAGGAGATCAACCGCTTGGCGGGCATGAAGCAGGCGAAACCGTTCCGGGCGAAAGCCGCCCGCCCTGGCCCTCAGACCCACTGCACCTCGGAGACGATCTGCGAGGCTTTCGGCCAGGTCCCGGCAGCCGCGTCCGGGAGGAAGTCGACGGCGCGGACGGGCGAGGACGTGAAGCACCGACAGCGCTCGTGTGACGAGGACCTCCGGCGAGCCCTGCGGAGTTATGCGGGCCAGTGGACCCTGTTCATCAGCTTCGTGACTCTGCTCGCAGACAGGATCCACACGATGCCCCGGACTGCTTGCGGTGCGGGCGACCGCGGTTGCCGGGCCCTGGCTGTGGTGATCTACTCGGTAGTAAGTCCGGAGTCGTGAAGCACCCTGTCTGATGCCCGACGAAGCACGGCGAACGATGCGAACGTCGGCCCGCAGGCAGGAGGTCTGGACCGTGTGGCCCACGGAGTCGGCTGTCCGGCCAGCGACGGTGAGACGTCGCGGTGTCCAACGACGGGAGGTGAGCGCGGAAATGACCTCTGGAGCCACGATCAACCGTCCCGCGCAGCGACTGCGCGACCAGCTCACAGGAGTGGCATCGAACATCGGCCAGGCGGCGACGGCGACGGGCAGGGCTACGGCGGACGCCGTGCGCCACCCACGAGCTGCGGTCGGACGCGCCCGCGAGGCATCGCAGGCGCTGACGCTGATGTGGGAGTCGGTGAAGCCGGTGCTGACCGGCCACGTCAGCGACTGGCGCCGAGAATACGCTTACACACTAGGGGAACAGGCCTTTGTCTATGGGTTCCCGTACATCTACAACGCCCGGCTCCGCCACCGGTGGGTGAACCAGAAGCCCGACACCGATGCGACACCGTACGCCGCCGTCAACCACTTCTGGCACGCCCGCAAGCTCTTCGACGCCTCCGACCGGGAGGGCCTTTCCCCCAACAACGACACCGTGTACTCGTTCGCCTGGGTCGACCTGAGCGAGGAACCCGTCATCCTCTCGCACCCGGACATGGGCGACCGCTACTTCACCTTCGAGCTGGTCGGCGTCACCTCCGACAACTACGACTACGTGGGACAGCGCGCCACCGGCTCGCACGCCGGTGATTTCGCGCTCGTCGGACCAGGATGGACAGGGGACCTCCCCGACGGGGTGCACCGCACAGCGACCGCCCCCAGTCCCTGGATCGTGATCATTGGCCGGACCCTCGTCGAAGGCGAGCACGACCTTGCGCACGTTCATGCACTTCAGCGCCGGTACCGGTTGACGCCGCTCCACCTTTTCGGCAAGGAGGGAGCGCACGTCCCGCAACGCCGCGACGTACTGGAACCGATCGACGCGGCAGAAGATCCTCTCGGGCCGTGGAAGACCCTGAACGCGATGCTGGCCGAGAATCCGCCACCCCGGCACCACGAGGTGCTGCTCAAGCAGTTCGCCGAGATCGGTATCGGGCCCGGACTCGATGTCGAGGCCCAGCCCGAAGCCGTCAAGCAGAGCCTGATCCGGGCGGCGACGACCGGTGTACCGATGCTCGAACAGCAACTGCTCAGTGGCGAATGGGCCCATGTCATCAACGGCTGGCGCTACCCGCCACCACAGATGGGACGGTTCGGGGACGACTTCCTGAGGCGAGCCGCGGAGCAGTCCCTTGTCGGCGTCGCCGTCAACGATCCCGAGGAAGCAGTCTACTTGGCCGCCTTCCACGACGCGGACGGCAGCAAGCTGTCCACGGGCCGCTACGAACTGCGCTTCGAATCAGGGGGCATGCCCCCCGTTGATGCCTTCTGGTCGCTGACCACCTACGGGGAGGACAGGAACTTGGTGCCCAACCCGATCGGCCGTTACTCCATAGGCGACCGCACCCCGGGACTGCTCACCGACGAAGACGGAAGCTTGACCATCCACCTACAGCCGGAGTCCCCAGGTCCCGCCCGTGAGCCCAATTGGCTTCCCACACCCGGACAGGGCATTTGGTACATCGGCTTGCGCATGTATCTGCCCCAACCCGACGTCATCGATGCACGTTGGGAGTGCCCGCCGATCAACCGCGTCGGCTGACGGCACGCGGATGGTGACAGCACTGTGGTCTTCCGTGGGTGAGGGCCTACTGGATTCGGTGGGGACTGCGACGTCTACCGCCGACCGCAGGAGGCCCTCATGTGGCGGTGAACTGACCGCTACCGCCTGCTCGGATGGGCCAGCATGTACAACCGCTCCAGCCACCCCCACCACTCACCACGCAAGACCCCGGCCTCTTTCGAGCAGCAGGTGGTGCGCCTGCGGCAACAGCACCGGATCGGGCCGCTCCGGCTGACGGTGCGAACCGGCATGGCCGCCTCTGGAGACGGGGCGCACCGCTACTCCCGCACCGGCCATCTCCTGGCGCAGTTGCCGGGTGGGCATTTCGCGGTGGGCGCGAAGGCGGCTCCAGACACGGCCCGCGCCGTGGCAGCAGGAGTCGAAGGTCTGGTTGCCGGTGATGCCGGTCACGACGTACGAGGCGGTTCCCATCGTGCCGGGCACGAATACCGGCTGGCCGAACGGGCGCAGGGCGTCCGGCAGCGCGGTCCACCTGCGCGGTGAGCAGGCGCACCCCGCACGAAATGTCGAGGCCCCCCTCTGGGCGAGATGACTCCGCCGTGGTCGACGTCGGTCGCGGCCACGCCGCCGATCGGGAAGCCATAGCCCCAGTGGATGTCGGGCATGGCATACGAGGCGCGCACGATGCCCGGAAGGGTGGCCACATTGGCCACCTGCTGAAGCGCCTGATCGCCGGCCTCGTTCGGGAGCAGCTCGCGTGGGGCGAGGACGACTCCGGGCACGCGCATGGCGCCGGCCTGTTCGATGCGGAACCGCCAGGGTCCGTCCGCCACCAGATTGATGTCCATCTCGGTGCCGCCTTCTCGACGAGGCATCCCAGCGCCGGATGCCTGGAACCTGGAAGGTGCGTCACACATCCGGCGTCACCCGGCAGACCCACCCGTGCGAGCCCTGGGCCAGGTCCAGTCCGTGCAGCGCGACGGCCTTGGGTACGGCACCGGTCGGCGTTGCCGTCGAGCCATCGGCCATCGGCCATCGGCCATCGGCCATCGTGAATCGCACGCGCACCCCGCCCGGCTCCGGCGTCACCGCGACGTCCGTGGGCAGCTCGCCCACAGCGTCCATGCGGTAGATGACTTCCTCGAGCACGGCGACCAGGAGCCGGCCGTCGTCCTTGGCGGACACCATGCACTCTCGGTCAACGCCGCAGGCGCCTGCAGGCAGGTCGGCAAAGCTTTCGACCACTCCCCGCACCGCTTCCGCGATGCACTCCTCGCGTGTCGGCGCCCACGCTTCGACCCGCAGATCACCAGTGTGCGGAAGGCTGCGACGACCGCGCGACGACCAGAGGATGGTTGGTGTGTCGGCCGCATTCGCCGGCGTCCTCGTTGCCATGCTGGTGGCCAGGTGGATGCGCGGATGCTGCCCAGCCGAGGGGCCATCTGGATGCTGTGAGGTGGCCGGCCGCTGTCGAGCGATGCACGTCCTTCGCCGCAGGGTCGTCTCAGGGATGACTGATCCATGGACGGTGGCCCGCACGCAGGCGCCGAGTTGAGAAGGGAACAGACGCATGAGTACGTCCGTGCGCGGGCGCGATTGGCGCTGGGCTGGATGTCACACCTGCCAGATGGCCCTGGACCTAGCGGCGGACCAGGCGGCCCTTCGTCGTCCGCCGCTGTATGGCATGTGAAAGGAGTGGAGTACGCCCTGATGAAATCTCCTCTGGAGATCGACGGAGCTGCCTACTCCGGATCCGGCATGATCGTTCGGGGAGCCGTGGCATACGCAGCGGTGACGGGGACCGCGGTTCGTCTGCGGCATGTTCGGGCCCGCCGACCACGTCCGGGGCTGCGGCCTCAGCACCTTCGCGCGGTCGAGGCCGTACGCGCGCTGGTCGGCGGGACCGTCGAGGGGGCATCGCTGGGCTCGCAGGACTTGACCTTCTGCCCCGGTCGGTGCCAGCCACGAGGCCAGTACACGTTCGACGTGGGGACATCGGGGTCGGCCACGGCGCTGTCCCTTGCCCTGCTGCCCGTCCTCGCCACCTCTCACGAGCAGCCAGTCCGTGTCCAGCTCATCGGTGGACTGTTCCAGGACCGGGCCCCCTCCGTCTTCCATCTGCAGCACGTACTCGCTCCGCTGCTCGACCGCATGGGAATTGCGGTCACTGTCACGCTGGTCAGGCCCGGTTACGTGCCCAGCGGCGGCGGTGTGCTGCAACTCGAGGTTTGGCGCGAAGGCCCTCTCGCACCTCTGGAGGCGGAGCGGCCCGGGCCGGTGCGCGCGGTGTGGGGCATCGCACTCGCCTCCCATCTGCAGGAACGTCGGGTGAGCCGACGTATGGCCGACAGCGCCCGAAAGGTCTTCGCCCGGGCCGGATACGAAGCCCGCATCGATGAGCGTGACGACACCAGCGCCCTCCAGCCGGGTGCCGGTCTCGCGCTGTTTGCGGACCTGACTGGCGGGTGGCGGCTGGGGGCGGACGGCGCCGGAGCCCGCGGACGTCCGGCCGAGACGATCGGGCAGGCCACCGCGGAGCGCCTGCTGGACGACCTACGTACTGGTGCCGCACTCGACCGTTTCGCCTCCGACCAGGTCATCATGTTCACCGCGCTGGCTCCAGGCCGCAGCCGTGTGCGGCTGGCCGAAGTGACCGACCACGTTCGTACCGGAGTCTGGCTGACAAACCTATTCGGCGTGGCACAGGCCACCCTGGACGGACGTCTTCTCGTCGTCGAGGGCGGCGGAACTGCTGGCGAGCGGTCCTGATTCAGGTGCCACCAGGTGGGGCGGTGTGCAACTGATCTGTCCAGGCACCCTGGCCGACCTTCAGGCTGCCGACAAGGCTCCGCATCCCTGGGAGCCGACGAGACGAGTCGCACCGTGCGCTCCGTCCCGGGTGGGTTCAAGCTGGAGACAGATCTCCATACGGGCACTGGTTCCACTCACGCCCGGGTCGGCGGCACCCGTGGTCGGAAACCGTGACACGTCACCGTCTGTGACATATTTCATCACGATGCGTGAAGGTAAGGGAGAGCAATCATGCGGGTGGGAGTGCTGACCGGGGGCGGCGACTGCCCCGGTCTCAATGCGGTGATCCGCAGTGTGGTACGCAAAGGCGTACAGGAGTACGCCTGGAAGTTCGTCGGGGTTGTCGACGGGTGGGGTGGTGCGGTCAAGGACGTGACCATGCCCTTGGACGTCCAGGCCGTGCGCGGCATCCTTCCACTTGGTGGCACGATTCTCGGCTCCTCTCGCACCAACCCTCTGCGGCTTGAAGAGGGCATCGACCGCATCAAGAACACTCTCGGCGCGCACAGGATCGATGCTCTCGTGGTCATCGGCGGCGAGGACACGCTCAGCGTCGCAACCGCACTGTCCGATGCCGGGGTCAACCTGGTCGGCGTGCCCAAGACCATCGACAACGACGTGAGCGGCACTGATTACACCTTCGGCTTCGATACTGCCGTCAGCATCGCGACGGAGGCCATCGACCGCCTGCACACCACCGCGGAGTCCCATAAGCGCACACTTGTTGTCGAAGTGATGGGACGCCACTCCGGGTGGATCGCTCTGCATGCAGGCGTCGCCGGGGGCGCGAACGCCATCCTCATCCCGGAAGTGGAGTTCGATCTCGATCAGGTGTGCGCCTGGGTTGAGAAGCGCTTTGAGATCAACTACGCGCCCATTGTCGTCGTGGCGGAGGGAGCTGTTCCCAAGGCGGGGCAGATGGTGGTCAAGGACGAGTCGCGCGATGAGTTCGGGCACGTGCGTCTGTCCGGGATCGGTGACTGGCTGGCCCGGCAGGTCGAGCACCGCACCGAGAAGGAGGCCCGCACGACGGTTCTTGGTCACGTGCAGCGTGGTGGCACGCCGAGCGCGTATGACCGGTGGCTCGCCACGCGCTTCGGTCTGCACGCCGTGGACGCGGTCAAGGACGGCGACTTCGGCACGATGATGGCTCTGCGCGGCACGTGCATCACACGTATCCCGCTCGCTGACGCGACGAAGGCGACCAAGCGCGTTCCCCAAGAGCTGTACTCGGAGTTCGACGTCTTCTTCGGCACCTGACGCTGCCACGTGGTGCGTCACACATGCGGAACGACGGCCACTGGGCAGCGAGAGTGATGCAGGACGGCGTGGGCCACGGGGCCCAGCCGCCGCTCAGCCGCCCGCGGGCTCGAGCGCCGGCCCAGGACGAGCAGATCGGCCCGTTGGGAGGCGTGCACCAGGGCGTAGGCCGGATGGAGGAGAACGACATCGGGCAGCACCGGGACTCCCGCATACTTGTCCTGCCAGCCTTGCAGCACGTCGGACAGGCGTTGGACTTCCTCGTCCTCCCACGCCGCCCGGTCTTCTTCCGGCACTCCGTGCGCACTCCACGGAGCGATGCCGGAGAGGGACCACGCGTACAGAGCACGCAACCGAGCGCCGCGGAGCTGAGCGGCGCCGAACGCGAAGTCCAGAGGCGGCCCGACCGCGTGCCGCACGTCGGTGCCCACGCACACCTCGGCATTGTGTGCTGCCGCGGCCGGGTTCCCGGGCACGATCGTGACGGCGCAGGAGGCGGTGCTCGCCGTCGCGAGCGCCGTCGAGCCCACGGCGAGGCCGTCGAACCCGCCTTCCCCCCGAGCCCCGACGACAAGGAGTTCGGCCGTCTCGGAGACCGAGAGCAACGCGGCCGCGGCCGCATCGGCAATCTGTACGCCGCTCATCGCCACGCGGGGATACCGACTGGCAAGGTCGATCTTCGCGTGCTGGAGCAGTTCCTCGCCGGTCTGCTGCCATGTCAAGGCAACGGGCCCATCGGTGGAGTCACGGGCGGGGGCAGGCGCGGCGTGCACGAGACGCAGCTGAAGGCCTCGAAGAGCCGCCTCCCTGGCGGCCCACTCGGCCGCGACGAGACTTTCTCGGGATCCGTCGATCCCGACTACGACAGAGCGGGTCATCATGTACTCCTTCCCGGCGCTGCCTCGTGACCATTGTGAATGTGGAACCGCGGTAATACCCCCCGAGACGGTGAGCGGCGTCGACTCACAGCGAAGACGCAGGGTTGAGGGGCACGCACTGCGGTCCAACGACGGCGTACCGGACGCTGCCTTCGATCCGGTACACGTTGCCAAACGGCCCTGCCGGATTTTTCCCCCGCGCCTCGCCGGTTCTGGTTGGCGACGGTGGGGCCGCGCTGCTGCCCGTTCTGACTTTCCTGACCCCACCGGTCCCCGGCTCGGCCCGTCCGGGGTGCCGGCGGTCGACTTGCTCGCTGCTGTGGGTATGGGTACCGCCCTCGTGGGCGGGCTGGTTCGGCGCTGGCCGCAGCCCTCGCGGCGGCGCTGCTCGCCGACTACTACTTCACTGCGCTCCTTCACTCGCTGCGCTTCGAGCATGGCGTGGACGTCCTCGCTCTGGCGGGCTGCGTCATCCCCGCCGTCTTGGCAGGCGCGGTCGCCGACGCGGCGCCCGGCGCACTCGGCAAGCCCCAGACGAGACGTTCGCCGCACGTGGGCCGTTCGGCCTCGACGAAGGACCCGACCGGTCTGCAGGGTGGCAGCCCCACGCGGATGATGGACAGGGAGCCCGCGACGCGGCCGCACGGACTGTGGCACGTCCTGCTGCCCGCATGTGTGCGGCCGCCTCCAGCGGCATTCCACAGGACAGGAGAGGCGGAGACCATGACCGACATCCAAGAGCTGCTGGGCGACGAGGCCAAGGACCTGCTGACGCACTCCGCCCAGGGGATCCCGGGGGAGGACCTAGTACTACCTGGCCCCGACTTCGTCGACCGTGTCGTGGCCGGCACCGACCGCTCGCCCCGGGTGCTGCGCAACCTGCAGTCACTCTTCGACCACGGCCGGCTGGCCGGCACCGGATACGTCTCGATCCTGCCGGTCGACCAGGGAATCGAGCACTCCGCGGCGTCGGCGTTCGCCCCGAACCCCCGCTACCTCGACCCCGCGAACATCGTCGAACTCGCCATCGACGGCGGCTGCAACGCGGTGGCCAGCACACTCGGTGTACTCGGCGCCGTGTCGCGGCGCTACGCGCACCGAATCCCCTTCATCGTCAAGCTCAACCACAACGAGCTGCTGACCTACCCGAACCACTACGACCAGATCCTGTTCGGCGATGTCGAGCAGTGCTTCGGCCTCGGCGCGGTAGGCGTCGGCGCCACGGTCTACTTCGGCTCGGAACAGTCGGACCGCCAGCTGCGGGAGGCCAGCGAGGTCTTCGCCCGAGCCCATGAACTGGGCATGGTCACGGTGCTGTGGTGCTATCTGCGCAACTCGGCGTTCAAGAAGAACGGGGTGGACTACGCGGTGTCCGCCGACCTCACCGGCCAGGCCAATCATCTCGGCGTGACGATCGAGGCCGACATCGTCAAACAGAAACAGGCGGAGAACAACGGTGGCTACCGCGCGCTGGGCTTCGGCAAGACCCACCCGCTGCTGTACGACAGGCTCACCACCGACCACCCGATTGACCTCACGCGCTGGCAGGTCGCCAACTGCTACATGGGCCGCGTCGGCCTGATCAACAGCGGCGGCGCCTCGGCCGGCCAGGGGGACCTGGCCCAGGCGGTACGCACCGCGGTGATCAACAAGCGGGCCGGCGGCACCGGCCTCATCACCGGCCGCAAAGCCTTCCAGCGCCCCACCGCCGAGGGCATCGAGCTCCTGCACGCCGTCCAGGACGTCTACCTCGACGAGAGTGTGACCGTCGCCTGACGGGGGGCGTGGCCGGACGCCCGGCGCCGGTGCCCAGGACGCAATGTCCTGTGCGCCGGGCGCGACCCGCCGATGTCGGTCACGGGCGTCTCGGTGTGCCTCAGCCCGGCGTCGCCCCACCGATGCGGACGGGGCATCCGGCGGGCCGTTCGGCCCAGGCAATTGCCCACGCTCACGGCCGAGCCGCTGCTGCCTGCGGCGGAGAGGCGACAGGTTGTACAGGCCCTCGGGGAACAGGCGGTAACACTGAACGAGATGGCCCCTGACGAGCACTACGGCTGACGGCCTGACCAGGGCAAACGGATGCTCCGGTGGTTGCAGTCCTGATTGCGTTCACCCTCGTCGGGCAACGTCCACCGCCGTGTCGGCGAACCATTCCGTCGTAGGGCAGAACGCCCGCGAGCTACACCGAACACCCGGACGAATGTTGTGCGGAGAGCGGCTGCCACATCAACCCGCGTCGGCGGGGTTACGGTCGGGCGGATTCGCGGCGGCATCTGCTCAGTGCCTTCGTAGACGCCGCGTATGCACCGGACAGCCTCACTCGCTCTCGGCGTGTTGACGGCTCAGAGCAGTGCAGTGCCCTTCGGTCATGTCCGCCGGAGTGGTGTAACGACGGCCACTCGGTGATCTCGTTTTGAGGCTATGCAGTGAGTTTGGTGGGCAGGCCGGTCTCGTCGGTTTCTGACTCGATCGGATGGAGGCGGACCTTGGCCAGGAGATCGCGGCCCATGTAGCGGCGGGCCTCGGTCCACACGTCGTTCTGCTCGGCCGGCACCGCGCAGACCAGGCGGATCAGGGCACACCTCGGGTGGCCGACCGCACCCAGCTGGGGCACGCCGTCGGACGCCTCGACACCCGCCTTGATCCACGTCTCGGCGTCGACGCGCACCATCAGGCCCGCCTGGGCGTAGAGCGTCTCGAAGTCCGCGAGGAAGGCGACTTCGGTTGCGCCGTCCTACGGGAAGGCGTGGATCAGGGCGTGTCCGTCGGTCACTGTGCGCTGGGGGTCGTTCAGCCAGGTGCTCTCGCGCCAAAGAACCGTGCCGTGCTGATCCAAGTGTCCTCCTTGGCCTGTGACTCGCTCTCAGACATGCCGACCGTCGGAAGCACCCTCGCGCCCGTTCCGAGGGGTGGGGGGCGGGGCTGTGGTGGCCCGGGGAATCAAGTGTGTGGGGAGGACGAGGTGTTGCTTGTGGTCCGCGTCGGATTCATGGATGAGCTTCAGGGCCAGTTCGCCGGCCAGGCGGCCCATGTCCGAGGGTGACTGGGCGACCGTGGACAGGTCTGTCCACTGGGCTATCTGATGGTCGTCGAAACCTATGACGGAGATCCGCTCGGGCACCTGGATCTGGGCCTTGCGCAGGAAGTAGATGACGGCGATGGCCAGCTCGTCCATCTCGGCGAAGATCGCAGTGGGCGGCTCCCTCAGGCTCAGCAGCTTCCCGACCCCCTCCGTGATGTCCCGCTTGTCCTCGAACGACATGGTGACCACCAGGTCGTCGTCCAGCGGGATGCCCGCCTCGGTGAGCGCCTGCTGGTAGCCGAGCAGTCGTTCGCGCGAGCTGAAGCAGAAGCCGCTGGCGCCCAGGGTCGGTGCGAAGGCGATCCTGCGGTGCCCGAGATTGAGCAGGTGCCGGGTGGCCTTGCAGGCTCCGGCCACGTCGTCGACGTACACGCTCGGGCGGCCTGCGGCGTGCTGGCTGACGTAGATGACCGGCATGCCGAGGTGGTCCAGCCGCAAGGTCTCCTCTTCGGTGAGGTCGAACCCGAACACCGCCAGCGCGTCGGCGTTCCGCCGTGCCGGGAGGCGCTCGAAGAACGCGGTGCGCTCGGCCATGTCGGGTATCACGTAGACGGACAGCTCCATGCCGGCCGCGCGCAGCAGCGGGCCCAGGCTGGACAGTGCCGACCCCATGAACCATGAGTTGAGGGTGGGCACGAGTGCAGCTACGACCCCGGTCTTGCCCGTGACCAGGCTCGCGGCCTGTCGCGAGACCGCGAAGTTCAGCTCACGAGCGGCCTCTTCGACCCGAGCGCGGACCTCCGGCGAGACGGTGGGCAGGCCGCGCAGGGTGCGCGAGACAGTTGATGGGGAAACCCCTGCCCGTTCGGCGACGTCGGCCATCGTGGGGAGCCGTTGAGCGGATGACATGAGCGGAAGTTAGCACAGATCCGCTCGTCTGCTCACTACCCTGTGACAGCGCTGTCTCAAGGCTCGATTCATTCCTCTTTGTATGTATTTACCCTCAAAATATAGTGTGCGGTTCATCTAAATCTGCCTTTGCTACCGGCAAGTTACGCATTGACTTCGCACAGGTGCGCTCCTAGCGTGCAAGCGTTGTCTCGACGGGATCGGCCCCGTTTCCGGGTAGCCGTCCGCTGGCTCATTGAGCAGCACTTTTCATTCCCGCAACGTCGTGACAGCACTGTCAGCCGCTGCTTCGGTTTCGCACGACCAGGAGAAAGACAGTGAAGACCAGGACCACAAGAGCCCTTCAGTGTTCGGCAACGCTTGCCACCGCCGGACTTCTCCTCAGTGCCTGCGGCTCGTCCGGGGGCAGTGACTCCGGGGAGCAGGCCGGGAACACGTCGTTCCAGGGCCGTGGCCCCATCACGTACGTGGCCGGCAAGGACACCTCCGGCGTGGTCCCGAAGGTCATCGCCCGCTGGAACAAGCTGCACCCGAAGGAGAAGGTCACCTTCATCCAGCTGCCGACGGACGCGGACTCGCAGCGCCAGCAGATGATCCAGAACGCGGAGACGAAGTCCGACGCCTACACGGTGCTCTCCCTCGACGTCGTGTGGACGTCGGAGTTCGCCGCTCACCAGTGGATCGACCGCCTGCCCGAGAGGCAGTTCCCGCTGCAGGACATGCTCAAGCCGGTGGTGGAGACGGCGAAGTACCGCGGCAACCTGTACGCGGCTCCGGCGAGTTCGGACGGCGGAGTCCTTTACTACCGCACCGACCTCCTGAAGAAGGCCGGAGTCACCAAGCCTCCGACCACGTGGCCGGAGATGACGGCCGACTGCGCCAAGGTGAAGAAGCTGCCCGAGGCCAAGGACATGTCCTGCTACGCCGGCCAGTTCCAGAAGTACGAGGGCCTCACGGTGAACTTCGCCGAGGCCGTGAACTCCGCGGGCGGTGTCGTCACCGACGCGAACGGCAAGCCCGACGTCGACACCTCAGAGGCGAAAAGGGGCCTGGACTTCCTCGCCGGCTCCGTCAAGGACGGCACGATCCCCAAGGAGGCCATCACCTACCAGGAGGAGGACGGCCGGCAGGCGTTCCAGTCCGGGAAGCTGATATTCCTGCGCAACTGGCCGTACGTGTACTCGCTGGCCCAAAAGGCCAAGGTTGCGGGCAAGTTCGCCGTCGCACCTCTGCCCGGCCTGAACGGACCCGGTTCCTCCAGCCTGGGCGGCCACAACCTGGCCCTGTCGTCCTTCGCCAAGAACAAGGCCACGGCCCTGGACTTCATGAAGTTCTTCAGCAGTGAGGACAGCGCGAGCACGTTCCTCAAGGACGCCTCCCTCGCCCCACCGTACGCGGACCTGTACGGCGACCCGTCGCTCGTCAAGCAGTACCCGTACCTGCCCGTCCTGAAGGAGTCCATCCTGCGGGCCGTGCCGCGTCCGCGGGTCGTGCAGTACGGCGATGTGACATCGGCGATCCAGCAGGAGGCCTACGCCGCTCTGACCGGCAGCAAGAGCAGCGCGCAGGCGCTGAAGGACCTGCAGAACGACCTGCAGAAGTCCACGGCGCAGTGAGGAGCGGGGCCATGGCCGACACCAAGACCCCGCCCGACACTGCGGCGGACGAGCCCGGCAGCCCGGTCGGCAGTCCTTCAAGGCAGTCCTCCAGGCCGACGAAACGTCGCCGCACGCGAACCAGGGCGACCGAGGGCTCGGGGCGGATGGCGGCGCTGCTGGTGTCGCCGACGCTCCTGGTGCTGTCGATCGTCGTGCTCTATCCGACGGTGATGGCGCTGAAGGAGTCGCTGTACGGGACCAAGGGGCTGGACCCGAAGACCGGCTTCATCCGTACCAGCGAGCCGTTCGTCGGGCTGAAGAACTACACCGAGGTCTTCGGCGCAGCCGGGGACCGGTTCTGGAACGCCTTCTGGAACACCACCTTCTTCAGCGTCGTCACGGTGGGGCTGGAGACGGTGATCGGTGTGGCCATGGCCCTGATCATGCACAAGGCGTTCCGGGGGCGGGCCCTGGTACGGGCCGGCATCCTCGTGCCCTGGGCGGTCCCCACGGCCATCTCCGCCCTGCTGTGGCGCTGGATCTTCAACAGCAACGGCATCGCCAACGCCGTCATCGGCCACCAGATCCTGTGGACCACCGAAGGCTTCCATGCCAAGGTCGCGGTGATCATCGCCGAAGTGTGGAAGACCGCCCCCTTCATCGGCCTGCTGGTCCTGGCCGGCCTCCAGGTGATTCCCAAGGAGGTCTACGAGGCGGCCCGGATCGACGGGGCGAGCGCCCTGCGCCAGTTCTGGCACATCACCCTGCCCCTGGTGAAGCCCGCGCTGCTGGTGGCGGTGTTGTTCCGGTGCCTGGACGCGCTGCGGATGTTCGACCTGCCGTACATCCTCATCGGCGCGCAGAAGAACTCGGTGGAAACCCTGTCCATGCTCGCGCAGAACGAGGCCTCCAACGTCCGCTTCGGACCGGCCTCCGCCTACGCGGTGCTCCTCTTCCTCTACGTCTTTCTCATCGCGCTCGCCTTCGTCCGGCTGCTCGGCGCCGACCTCGTCGGCGGCGGCGCACGCGGCAGGGAAGACAGCAACAGGCGCCGGCGTATCACGGCGCCGCGCCGTGCGGAGGTGACGGTATGACCATCACCACGAAATGGAGAAGTCGGCTGTTGTACGGGGGCGTTGCCACGGTAGTGGCCTACTGCCTGGCCCCGTTCTACTGGATGCTGGTCTCCAGCCTGCGGCGCACCTCGGACATCTTCGACACCTCGCTGCTTCCCTCCCGGCTGTCGCTCGAGAACTATCGGGCGGTGTTCAACCCGTCCCAGGGGTTCACACGCGCGCTGCTCAACAGCCTGATCGTCGCCGGCATCACCACCGTACTGGCGTTGCTGCTGGCCACTTTCACCGCCTATGCGATGGCTCGGCTGGAGTTCCGTTTCAAGCGTCTGATCCTCACGCTGATCATCGCCACCTCGATGTTCCCGGTGGTGTCGATCGTGGTCCCCCTGCTGAAGCTGTTCACGGACATCGGCTGGATCAACACCTATCAGGCCATGATCGTGCCGAGCATGTCGTTCGCGCTCCCGCTGGCGGTGTGGAACCTGACCACGTTCTTCCGGCAGATGCCGGACGAGCTGGAGCACGCCGCAATGATCGACGGCTGCACCCGGGGCCAGGCCTTCCGCAAGATCATCATTCCGCTTGCCGCACCGGGCATCTTCACCACGGCGATCATCACCTTCATCGCCGCCTGGAACGAGTTCCTCATCGCCTTGTCGATGACGAACAAGCCGGTCATGCAGACGGCACCGGTCGCCATCTCCAAGTTCTCCGGCGCCACCCAGTTCGAGACCCCGTTCGGCAGCCAGATGGCAGCAGGAGTCCTGGTCACCGTCCCTCTGGTGGTCATGGTGCTGCTCTTCCAGCGCCGCATCGTCGCCGGACTCACCGCCGGCGCAGCGAAGTAGACATCGGGCGGCACGCCGTCCTTCCCCCATCTTCCAAGGGAGTAACGCAGCAGTATGTCCGGTACCGCACCGTGGTGGCGCAGCGCCGTCATCTACCAGGTCTACATCCGCAGTTTCGCCGACGGAAACGGTGATGGCGTCGGTGACATCGCCGGCATCCGCTCCCGCCTGCCCTATCTCAAGTCGCTCGGCGTCGACGCCATCTGGATCAACCCGTGGTACAAGTCGCCTATGGCGGACCACGGTTACGACGTGGCCGACTACCGCGAGATCGACCCGCTGTTCGGCTCGCTGGCCGAGGCCGAGCAACTCATCGAGGAGGCGCACCGGCACGGAATCCGCGTCATCCCCGACATCGTGCCCAACCACACCTCAGACCGGCACTCCTGGTTCCAGGCGGCTCTGGCCGCCGGACCGGGCAGTCCCGAGCGAGAGCGCTACGTATTCCGGCCAGGCCGCGGGCCCGACGGCGCCGAACCACCCAACGACTGGGTTTCGTGCTTCGGTGGCCCGGCCTGGACCCGACTGCCCGACGGGGACTGGTACCTGCACCTGTTCGCCCCCGAGCAGCCGGACCTCAACTGGGAACACCCCGAGGTGCGGTCCGAGTTCGAGTCGGTACTGCGGTTCTGGTTCAGTCGGGGCGTGGACGGCTTCCGTATCGACGTCGCCCACGGACTCGCCAAGGATCCCGAACTGCCCGACCTGCCGCCCCGCCAGGAGCCGGCCCGGCTGGGTCCGCTCGTCTCCCGCGACCCCGCTCAGGAGCAGCCCCGGCAGCACGTCGATCACCCCCACTGGGACCGCGACGAGGTGCACGACATTTACCGCGCCTGGCGCAAGGTGGCCGACGAGTTCCCCGGCGACCGGTCCTTCGTCGCCGAGGCCTGGGCCGACACCCCCGAGCGGCTCGCCACCTACGTCCGCCATGACGGCCTGCACACCGCCTTCAACTTCGACTTCCTGATGTCGAGTTGGAACGCGAAGGACCTGCGTGCCGTCATCGACGACTCCCTTGCCATGCTCGGCGCGGTGGGCGCACCGGCCACCTGGGTGCTCTCCAACCACGACGTGATGCGCCACCCCAGCCGCTACGGCCGCAAAACGGTCAAGCGGTGGATGGCCAACGAGCCCTACCGGCCGGAAGGCCCCCTGGACCTGGAACTGGGCACCCTGCGCGCCCGCGCCGCCGCCCTGTTGATGCTCGCCCTGCCCGGCGGCGCGTACATCTATCAGGGCGAGGAGCTCGGCCTGCCCGAGGTCGAGGACCTGCCCGAGGCGGTGCTGCAGGACCCCATCTGGGAACGGTCCGGACGCTCCGACCGCGGGCGCGACGGCTGTCGGGTACCGATCCCTTGGACCGGCCATAGCGCCCCGTTCGGCTTCAGCCCCGAGGACGCTTCGGCCGCCCCGTGGCTGCCGCAGCCGGCGGGCTGGGGGGAGCGGAGCGTGGCGGCACAGACCGGGGACGAGACGTCCATGCTGGAGCTGTACCGCACAGCCCTGCGCCTGCGCCGCGCACACCCCGCTCTCGGCGACGGCAGCTTGACGTGGCTGGATGCCCCCACTGGAGTCCTCACCTTCCGACGCGAACCGGGTTTCGTCGCCGCGGTCAACCTGGCATCCACGCCCTACCGGCTCCCCGACCACACCACGGTCCTGCTCGCCAGCGGCACCGTGGAGGGCGGCCTGCTCGCCCCGGACGAGGCAGTCTGGCTCGGCGTGTAGCAGTTCACCTGTCCGACAGGGCCTGTCGGGAACCTTGGGCCACTGGAGTGCGATGGGAAGCGCGATGAGGGGGCACTGTGGCCAAGGTCAATATCAGTCTCGACGCCGAACTCGTGGCGGAAGTGATGGTCCTGGCTGGGATCGGCTCGCCCCAGGACGCGGTCGAGGCGGTCGTGCGGGACTACGTCGCCCGTGGGACGACAAGCCCGGTGTCCACGCACGCGTCGGAGGCCAGTACGCCCGCCCCGCCCGCGTTGCTGACGATGGCGACCCTCCTACCGTGGGGCAACGGCTGCGCGTACAAGAGGGCGGCGGTATCCAGGAACGCGGTGACGCCCGCCGTGAGCAGGAGGGTGGCCACACCACGGTGGTGCCGGCCGTCGGCCACGGCCACCGAGATGTCTGCCGCGCAGCCGTCCGGCAGGGCCTCGTACTCGGCCAGACCCACGAGCTGCCCGTCGCACTCGGCGGCCGGCGCGCGGTATCCGGGGCGTTCGCCTCTGGCCACCCGCTCGGCGGCCAACCGGGCGGAGGCGGGGTTCGCGGGGAAGAACCGCAACCGCCGGTTCTGCGGTGACATTTCCTCGTACAGCCGCTGCACTCTCACGATCCTCCGGACCCGCCGGCGGTATACGAACGGTGCTTCCGTCGGCCAGCAGGGCATGCACCGGGACTTCCTGGATGCCGGTCATCACGAGCTCTCCCTCCGGACGATCCCGACTTCAGCGTCCGGCGGCGGGTTCCAGCTGCACAATGGCTGACCGGGCACCGGGAGGGCTGAGCGCCCCCTGGTTGGAATGCGCGGGCAGAAGGACGCGCAGGATCTCACGGGGCCAACGAGAAGTAGCTCTCCTCCTCCTGCGTGAAGTGCAGGCGGAGGACGGAGTGCAGTCCGTACAGGCAGGAGCGCAGGTCGTCCAGCTGGTCGGGGGAGAGGCCCTCCTCGGCGCGGGCGAGCCGCAGGTGGGTGGCAATGCGGCGGGAGAGGCGTTCGATCTCGGTGTGGGCACGGCTCATGGTGGCCGTGGCCTCCGGGCCGCCGAGAGCGGGGGCGAGGGCGGGGTAGAGCTCGTGCTCCTCGGCATACTCGTGGGGCAGCAGCCGTTCGGTAAGCAGCCGGTGCGCCTGCTCGACGGCCGCCAGAGCCTGAGGGCCGGGACTATCGGTGAGGTGATCGGCCGCACCGCGCACGGCTTCGAGCACGTCCTGGAGGTCGTCGTGCTCCGACGCGAAGCGGTGGATGAGTGCCTCGGCAGCGGGGGTCAGCGCCGGCCGCGCGGCCTGATCCACACGCAGCGCACGCAGGGCATTGAGGATGACCGCCACGTCGATGACCTCCTGGAGCAGGGCGCCCAGGGCGGGCGGCAACAGGCCGAAGGCAGCCGCGGCCATCGCGGCCAGGGACATCGCCATCCCGCCCAGGGCACTCTGGACGGCGATCCGCCGGGCCCGCACGGCGATGAAGACGGCGTCGGCGAGCCGGTCCATGCGATCGGTGGTCAGCACGATGTCGGCGGCTTCCGAGGAGGCGGTGGAACCGCGCGCACCCATCGCCACACCGATGTCCGCGGCGGCCAGCGCGGGGGCGTCGTTCACGCCGTCGCCGACCATGACGGTGACCGCGTGTTCGCGTTCGGTCCGTACGACGGCGACCTTGCCGGATGGGTCGAGCCCGGCGCGGACGTCGTCGAGACCGAGGACGGCGCCCACCTCACGGGCCGGCTCCGTGCGGTCGCCGGTCAGCATCAGCAGCCGGTCGATGCCCGCGGCCCGCAGGTGGCGCAGCGTGCGCGGGGCGTCGTGGCGCAGGGGATCCCGGAGGAGCACGGCGCCTTCTGGACATCCGTCGACGGTCAGCCAGGCCACGGCCGCGCCGTCGAGAAGCACCCGGTTGTCCACCGCCCTCGCCCAGGGCGGCCGGGCGCCGGACGCGTCGAAGCGGCCGACGGACAGCCGGTGCCCGTCCACGGTGCCCGAGGCACCCCGGCCGGGCTCCTCGGTGACATCGGACGGGACCGACAGGACCAGGTTCCGTTTGCGCGCGGTGTCGACGATCGCCTCGGCCAGGACATGGGGCGAGTACTGGTCCAGTGACGCGGCAAGCCTCAGCACCTCTGCCGGCTGCCACCCCGGTGCGGCGACCACGTCGAGGACCCGCGGGCGGCCGCAAGTGAGGGTGCCGGTCTTGTCGAGTAGCAGGGTGCGGGCGCGGCCCAGGCTCTCCAGGGCGCCACCGTCGCGCATGACGACCCCCAGGCGTGAGGCGCGGGAGATCCCGGAGACGATGGCCACCGGCGCGGCCAGCAGCAGCGGACAAGGGGTGGCGACCACGAGAACCGCGACCGCGCGTACCGCTGAGCCACTGAGCAGCCAGGCCAGTCCGGCAACCGCCAGGGTGAGCGGAACGAACCAGGCCGCATAGCGGTCGGCCAGCCGTACCACGGGTGCGGACTCGGCCCCGGTCTGCCTCGCCAGTCGCACGATTCCGGCGTACGTGCTGTCCTGCTCGGTCGCCGTGGCCCGCAGTTCGAAGGCGCCGCCGGCGTTGACCACCCCGCTGCGGACGGTGTCGCCCGCCGCCCGTTCGACGGTCAGGGACTCCCCGCTGAGTACGGACTCGTCGAGGTTGGCCGGGGCGCCTTCCACCCGCCCGTCGACCGGGACGACCTCGCCCGGACCCACGACGAGCAGGTCACCGACGGCGACGTCGGCCAGCGGAACCGTGGTGACTCCAGCCGCTGTCCGGCGGCGCGCCGAGCGGGGTGCGTGCTCCAGCAGCGCACGCAGATCGTGCGAGGCTCGCCGCTGGGCTGCCGCCTCCAGTGATCGACCGGTGGCCAGCATCAGCGCGATGAGCACACCGGCCAGGTATTCACGGACGGCAAGGCTGCCACCGAGAGCGAGAACCGCGATCAGGTCGACGCCCGTGTGGCCGTGGCGGAGTGCGGTGACCACACGGCCCACCGCCGGTGGGACCGCGGACAGGGTGCCCAGACCCCACAGCAGATCGGCGAGCCCGTCGTCACCGGCGAGCCAGGCGGCACCCCCTGTGGTCAACGCCGCCGCTGTGACGGCCAGGAGGGCAGGTTCCAGCCGTGGCGAGGCGACCGCCCTGGTCAGAGGGTGCAGCCGTGTGGTGAAGGCGGAGCGGTTCATGGCCACCTCGGAGCATCCGGCATCGTTGCATCCGGTCCGGTCTTCGTTCATCACATCCCGGCGGGCCGGGCCCGCGGCAGGGGACGAACGGCTCTGCTGCCAGGGCCGTACAGACACTGTTCGTGGCTCCGCTCGCGGAGGCGATGATCGGATGTCCGAACGGTGATCGCCCTCCGTAACAAGCCTCGCTCGGCTGGCCGGATCCATCGGTGCGTCTCATGTGCTCTCTCAGAGCAATAGATCCCATTCTTCCCTCTGTGGGCGATAAGGGCGTATTGGCCTCTGGTGTTGGCCCCACTGGCTCATGACGTGCTCTCCGGCCCGGGCGACCGTGGAAACAGACAACTTCGAAAGCCGTAGGCACCGGGCCCTGGCTCGGCGCCCTGAGGAGAGGAGTCATCGTGATGTTCCGGTACGACCACGATGTCGGCGGGTGGGGTTGGTTCGCCATGTCCGCCGGCATGATCCTCTTCTGGGCCCTGATCATCATCTTGGGCGCCCTCCTCTACCGCGCCCTGGCGAGGCCGGGGGAGAGCAGCAACTCTGCGAGTGCCCGGCCTGCTGGTCCGTCCCCAGAGCAGGTCCTTGCCGAACGCTTCGCCCGAGGCGAGATAGACGAGGACGAGTACCACCGCCGCCTGACCGTGCTGGGGGGCGCCACCGGTGATGTTTCTCGGCCCGGTTGGCACTGATGGGAGAGGAGGCAGCCGTGGACGAGAGACTTTCCGTGGGGGCGCTGATGGACGAGGCGCCGTACTCGATCAGCGTCGACGAGACCCTGCTGATGGCCTGGGAAGTAGTCGAGCGGTCCGGGCAACGTCACCTACCGGTGGTTCGCCAGGACGGCTGCTGCGCCGGTGTACTGGACCGCGCCGAACTCGCAGTCGCCTGCGCGGCCGCCGCCACGACGCTGTCCCCTCGCACCGTGCACGACCTCGTCCACGCCCGCCGGACCGTCCAGGTTCACCCCGAGGACTCGGTTCTGCGCGCGGCAACCGTGATGACGGAGGAGCAACTCGACGCCCTGCCGGTCACCGATCCGCACGGACGACTGGTGGGCCTGCTCACGGCCCGGGACTACGTGGTCGCAGTCGCAGGCCTGCGCAGGCGCACCAAGTCTGCCAGCCAGCACCCCGCACGGGCCACGCTGCCCGGGCTGCCGCCTCGCCGCGCAGAGCGGGAACGCGGCATCGTCATTCCGTAGTGGACCGCGCCCAGGGCCGCTCGGCCCCGTGCGAGGGGTGGATGGCTCGATGAAGAGGAGTATGTAACGAGGAGGCGAGGCCGCGTGAGTCGGTGTTCCGCTGCCGCGAGCGCGTCCTGACGTCATGGTCCGGGCGTCCTGGACAATCCCCGGGGTCTTCACCGGCCGGGACGGAGCACGTACCGACGAGGCGGGGTTGTCACCGGAGACCTGACCGTCCACACCACATGGGACGGTGCCCTGCCGGTCGATCTCGACCTATCCGCCGACGGCGATGCTCGTGTCGCTTGCCGAGAAGACCGGCGTGGACCTCAGCCAACTTCGGTCGAAGGCCCTGACCGGCTGGGTTCCCTGGCTCTTCGACACGCTCCCCGTGGGTGTCCAGGACGCGCAGTTGGTCTTCGACGCCTATGTGAGGGACAACTCCGTTCCCACCATGCTCACGATGGGCCGGCTGCTGCCGGCCGGCGCCTGACCGTCCCGCGCCTCACCGCTTTGCGCTCGTCGAGCCCATCGCCCCCCGGGGCGCGCATCATCAAAGGAGGGAGACCATCGACGAGGAGTGGCGATGAGGTTGTCGTTCCTTGAACCCCTCTACGCGGAGCCGGGCCCGTTCGCCTCCGTGTACCTGGACACCTCCCGGAACGTCGAGCATCCCGAGCGGGCGATCGCGTTGCGCTGGCTGCGGCTGCGCGAGAGTCTGTCCCGTCAGGGTTCGGACCGGGCGCTGCTGAACGTACTGGAGGAGGTGGTCGGCGCCGACACAGAGGTGCCGGGGGTGCACGGTCAGGCCATCTTCGCCGCCCACGGCACGCTCGTCCTGGACGGGGAGCTGCCCAGGCCGCCCGAGCACGACTCCGCGCGCTACAGCACCCTGCCGGACGCGATGCCCCTGGTCACCCAGCACGTTCCGGAGATCCCCTACATGGCCGTAGTCGTCCACTACGGCGGCCTTCCGACCGCCGAGACCCACGGCTGGGTAACTCTGGAGGCGGAGACCGGCACCTGGCCAGCGTCCACCGTCACCCCGGGTGAGCGGCTGCACCGCAGGGTGGCGGTGGCGACCTGGCACCGCACCTGCCTCCGGCTCGGTCACCGGCTGGACGAACGGGCGCGGAGCGCCCATGCCGACGCCGTCGTCGTGGGCGGGGACGAGTGGGCGTGCAACGTACTGATCCGCCGCCTGCCGCACACCCTGCGGGACAAGGTCGTACGCGTGGGCGGCCGGACCCCCACCGACACCGGACGCGCGCTGTTGGAGCCGCAGCTCGACGGCGTCTTCCGCGGCTGCATGGCCGCGCACGATCGGGAACTCGTGGACATCTTCATCGGCCGGCGTGCCCTGGACGGCCCCATCACGGAGGGGCTGGCCGCCACCGTCGCCGCCCTCCAGCGCAGCCAGGTCGCGGCACTGTTGCTGAACCGGCCGCCAGAGTCTTCGCTGCGGCTCTGGGCGGGCCCCCAGCCCACTCAGCTCGCCCTGACCGAGGCGGAGCTGATGTCCTTCGGCGTGCGGGCCCCGCGCGAGGAACGCGCCGACGAGGCCCTCGTCCGGGCCCTCGTCGGCACCGGTGCCGAGCTGGTCGTCGTACCGGAGAGCGAGCTGAGGCTGGCCGAGGGCGTGGGCGCCCTGCTGCGGTACACCTACCCGGGGACCCCGCCCTGACGCCGACGCGCTGCGCCTCCCGGATCACGGGTCGCCCCTTGCGCCCGACCGCCCCGGACCGCGCCGCGCGCGGACATGCCGACACCGGGCGGGAGCGGCAGCGCGGCGTTTGAGCGGCGGATGGGGCCCATGGACAGTACGGCCGAGATCAGCAACACGCCGACGTCGAAGGGGATCGTGGTCAGACTGGAACGCACCATGACCGGGGCGCTGGCGCCACCGCCACGGCCCCGTGGTCCGACGGCCCATGAAGGGACCCCCGAGTACCTGGTCCGCGCGGCCCACGCCGTGGGCGTGGCCGACGCCGTCTCCTGGAGGCCGTACGGAGCATCCCCCGGGCGGAATTCGTTCCCGCGGACGAGGTGGCATCCGTACCGGGACACGCCCGTTCCGCTTCCCCACGGGCAGGTGCCCACCCAGCCCTCGCTGATCGCCATGATGGTCTCCGCTCTCGGCCTCACCGAGACGAACACGTCCTGGAGGTCGGGACCGGATACGGCTGGCAGACCGCGCTGCTGGCCCGCCTGGCCGCGTACGTCGCCGGCGTCGAGCGCTGGCCCGACCTGGTCGACGAGGCCCGCTTGTGGCTGGCCGGGCAGGGCGTCGGCAATGCCGAGGTCGTACTCGGCGACGGGACCCTCGGGATGCCGACCCGCGCCCCGTACGACGCCGTAGGGCGGGCAGGCGCGCGTCGAGCTGACGAGCGGCGGGCCCACAACTGGTGCACCGCAGGACGGTCACCGCGGCCCGGTTCGTCCGGCTGTACGGCGCCCATGGCTACGACCAGCGGTGACGCGCTCAGCGCTGATAGGTCCCGACCAGGGTGCCGGAGGCCAGCTCCCTACCCTTCAGAGCACGGTGCACGTCCTCGGCGCCCGGGTGGTCGTGCAGCGGCAGCGGCTCGGCCAGGGCGTACAGGCGGAAGAAGTAGCGGTGCGGCCCGTGCCCCGGTGGAGGCATCGGCCCTCCCCAGCCCACGCGGCCGAAGCCGTTGGGCCACGGCAGGCCCCCCTGGGGCTTCTGGCCCTCCGCCGCCCCGGTGGTCCCCGGATCGATGCCGGTCACCAGCCAGTGCAGGAAGGTCGTCCCCGGCGCGTCCGGGTCCTCGCACAGGAGCACCAGCTCCGTGGCCTCGTGGGGCACCCCCGACCAGGTCAGGGGCGGTGAGATGTTCTCACCTTCCCCGCTGTACCGACGGGGGATCAGCGTCTTGTCGTCGAACGCGGTGCTGCTGAGTTCAATTCCGCTCATGCGCGCCGCCATACCCGCAACGGCGGCACCGGCACCGGTCCGTATCCCAAAACCCCCGTTCGGCCGAGCTCACCCGGGCCCCATCCGCAAGCAGGGGCGAAGATGGCAGTGTGCCGACAAGGATCCTGCTCGAGGGCCGCCCTGGCGCGGGCAAGACGACCGCCCTGCGTCGGCTGGCCGCGCTGCTGCCCACCCACGCGGCCACCGGCTTCACCACGGAGGAGATCCGGCAATCCGGCGCCCGCGTCGGTTTCGCCCTGGAGACCCTGGCAGGCCGACGGGAAGTGCTCGCCCATATCGACCTGCCCGGTCCGCCACGGGTAGGGAAATACGGTGTCGACCCGGGCGTGATGGAACGACTGGCGCTGCCGTCGCTTCGGCCGGCAGCAACCGAGGAGGCAACAGGGCGGCTGGTGCTCATCGACGAGCTGGGGCGGATGGAACTGGCGTGCACGGCGTTCCGGCACGCGGTCGACGCGCTGTTCGTCGCGGAGGTCGACGTCGTCGCCACCGTCCACACGCACCGCGATCCGATCACCGACGCCCTCAAGCAGCGCGCCGACGTCGAGGTCGTCCAGCTCACCCCGGCAAACCGGGACGTCCTGCCGGGGAAGCTCGCGGCCCGGCTGCAGCAGCCCCGGACGCACGCAAGGCCTCCCTCTCACGGATGAGAGACCGGCCTCCGACCTGCTGAAAGCAGTGTCGACAGGACGTGAAGTCGTCCGGTCGGTGCGACCGGCGGCGCCCACTACCAAGGCTCAGTGCCTGCCCACCGAGAACGCGGCCGTCATCGCCTGCACCACCCGGTTCGGCGCCCGCCCCTCCCCGGCCGCCCTGCTGTGCCGCCCGTCACCCCCGGAGGCATAGGGGGCGTCTCAAGGACGGCGGCGATGCCCTGCCTCAGGTATGGGATCCGGTGCGCGGAGAGTCGTGGCGAGCAAACTCTCCGGATGCTGCCTAACGGCACAGGCATCGTCATCTGGTCGGCGGCAACGGCGCCCCTCACCGTGCAACAGACCGTAGCGCTCCGTAGTGGACGCTGGCAGGCGAATGCCATGTTCCGCGTGTTTCTGGACGTCTGCAGCCTCAACACGGATCAGATACACATTGCCCGTCTTCAACTTCGTCGCCCCCACTCCAGTGCTGTACACCATGCTGTACGGTCGGAACATGTCGAAGTCAGTGACGATCCGGGTCCCCGAAGAACTTCACGCCCAACTGCAGGAGCGTGCCGAAGCTGAGGGCACCACGGTCACCGCACTCATCACCGAGGCCGCGCGCAACGCGGTCCGCGATCCCCGCCTGGACGGCGCCGCAGAGGTCTTCCGTACGTTCATTGCCGACAACGCGGCTGCGTTCGACGAGGCATTCCCCGACGACGCTCCCGCCCGCTTGGACGCGTCTGGACGGGCTGCTGCCTGACCCATGGAGCTCCACATCGACATCCGCTGGCTGCTGGAGCGCCAGGCGGAAGTGCTGCCCAAGCAGCCCTCGGTCCACGACTTCTCCAACCTGGTGGCGGCCGTCGCCCGCCACCGCGTCAACACCCCCCAGGTCGGCGTCACCGTCGACAGTGCCTGGCGCGCGGCAGCCCTGATGCACGCCATCATCCGGCTGCGCCCCCTCCCGGCCCGCAACGCGCTGTACGGCGCCGCGATCGTCACGGCGTACATGAACGCCGCGGGCGAGACCGTCGACCCGCCGTACGGCGCGCTGATCGACCTCGCCCGCGACATCGACGCCGGACGCACCGACGGGTACGACGCAGCTGACCGCATCCGCTCCTGGCGCATCTGAACTCACCTCGTGCGGCAACGCCCTGGACATCCGTTGTCGGGGGCGTTGCTGCTGGTGCTGCTCGGCTGCAGAGAGCTGTGCAGCGGGGTGCTGCACGGGTAGCGGGCCCGTTGCTGCTCGGTGCGGCTGCAGGTAGTACGCGCTAAGTCGCAGCGCGCCCGGTACGCCATTGTCCAGGCCGTACTGGATCAGCCGGCCTGGATTGCAGAGGCGGTCGGTGTCCTCCCTGCGGCCGCTCGCCCCGGTCTCGACGACGGCCGCTCCTCGTCGGCGATCCGGCCGTCGATGACGGCCGGCTGCCGGGCGGCCTGCTGCTCGACGACCCGGCGGGCGAAGCGCAGCGCGTCGAGACGCGAGAGCGGCTGCCCACCACTCATGATCTTCGCCCCTTGCCGTGTTTTCCACTAGCCCAAGAAATCGAACACATACTCTAATCGACGTATGCATCGCGTGGACCACCTCACCGACACCCAGGAGCGCATCCTGCGCTTCATCCGTGAGCACATCGCCGATTCCGGTGAGGCGCCGACGGTGGAGCAGATCCGGGCGGCTGTCGGCATGCGCAGCAGGGCCTCCGTGCACTACCAGCTGGGCGAGCTGGAGGCCAAGGCAGCGATCGTCCGCGAGCCGGGGCGGTGGAGAGGGATCCACCTCGCATGACCAGCCCCGGCCGCTATCACCTGCTGCTCGACACGGGTGGCCGACCGGTGCAGCACGGCTGGTGGGGCTGCGAGGACACCGCCCGCAGGAAGTTCCGCAACTGGGTCGGTGAGTACGGCAGCGTGCGCGGCTCCCGTGTCATCGTCACCGACGAGGGCACCGGCGACGTACTGGCCACGTGGCCCGACCAGCCTGTCGGCCACTGAAGGACGGTGCTGCCGGGGCGGGGCGTGCGGGGAGGGCGAGACCAGGAGTAGGAGCACCTGCGCCGTCAAAAAGAGGAGGCGCAGGCCGGGCGGAAAAGCTGGGAGCTGGTTCTCCCGGTTCCGTACCCGGTAGGCGGTGGGGTGGGACTGGGTCGAGCCCGGATGCGGCACCTGGCCCCGGGCGTGAACCTGGGGCCACCATCCCGCCCGAGCACGATCCTCCGGGCGTGACTGCACTGAGGTTCCCCCGAGATGCGGGGAGGGTGACAGAGGGTCAGATAGGTCTCGTGAGAGGAGACCAGAGGATGCCTGCGCCGAGGAAGTACCCCAAGACCACGGAGTTATGGCCGGTCCGCGGCTGTCAACAGGGCCGGGGCAAGGGCTGGTGGGGGTCGGGGGTAGTCCACTCGGGTTCGAGGGCGTAGAGGCCCCGCCCTGTGCGGCGGAGGATTCCTTCGCGGACCCAGCGTCCCGGTTCCGCGCGTAGTCCTTGGACGTCGTCCAGTCCGATGCCGCGGGCGATTTCGCATGCGCGCCAGGTGCGGAGGGGATCGGTGCGCAGGAGTTGCAGCGTGCCGTCACGGCGTCCGTCGGGGCCGGGCCCGGCGGCCGGGTGCACGGCGACATTGATGCTGGTGATCCTGGAGGCGCCCAGGACTTGTGCCTGGTCGGGCAGGCGCGGTCCGGGTCCGTGCCGGGAAGCGTCTCGACGGCCTCGGCCATCGCCTGGCGCAGTGTCTGGTAGACGGTCAGGTGGGCCCAGAGCTCCTGCTGGACCCCGGTCGCGTCCTGGGAGCGCAGTACCAGGCCGCGTTGCAGGGTGTGGCGGAGCGAGTAGAAGGCCGACTCGATCTCCCATCGTTCGTGGTAGAGCTCCACCAGCTCGGCGGCGGGGTAGCGACGGTGGTCGGTCAGCGTGGTGGCCAGCCGGTAGTGGTCTTCCAGCCGCAGCCCCTTGGCGGTCGTCACCGTGATGTGCGCGTCGATGATCCTCAGCCGGGTCCCGTTGATCCTGGTCAGGAACGACCCGTCCGGCAATAGTGCCCAGCGGGCGGGTGTCCGGGTTCCCTTGAGGCGTACCAGCAGCTG
Organism: Streptomyces sp. NPDC054794; assembly: GCF_053611585.1. Lineage (NCBI taxonomy): Bacteria > Bacillati > Actinomycetota > Actinomycetes > Kitasatosporales > Streptomycetaceae > Streptomyces > Streptomyces sp. NPDC054794. The sequence goes on from NZ_JBSHAQ010000017.1 coordinate 115,728, forward strand.
TGCCCCGGTGGCCGCGGCCTTCGCGAGGAAGCCGTCGGAGTCGAAGCCCCGGTCGTTGAGCAGCAGCATTGTGTCGTCCAGCAGCGGGAGCAGTTGCTCTGCGTACCCGGTCTCCTTCTCGGGCGTCGGCCCGAAGACCGCGCCGAGCAGCGCCCGTGTCCCGGTCTCGCACAGCACCATGACCTTCAGCATCGGATATCCGTCTGTGCCGCAACGGTGTTTGTGTTTACCCAGCCAAGCACAGACTCGCGGCCGGTCAGGGGCCTTGGTGGAGCTGCATCCGTCGAAGGCGACCGTGCGCCAGCACCGGTAGCGCACCCCGGGTGTGACCGGCTGCGCCACGGGGCCGGCCAGCGTCTCGAACAGCAATCGCAGCGGCGCGACACCCAGCCGTCGGCGTACCTCTCGCAGTGCCTTCTCCGACGGATGCTGTGGAAGGAGCCCGCGCAGCCCGGCGGCCAGCTCGTCCCACACACGCACGTACCCCAGCTGCGGAAAGAGAGCCAGTGCCAGGATGAAGTACACACCCACCCTCGACGGCAGCAGCCGCAGCCTCCGCTGAGTGCCGCCGGTACGTTTCAGCACGTCATCGACCAATTCAAAAGGCAACTGCCGGGTCCGTTCGCCCAGATGCCCCGGAGCGAAGACGCCGTCGGCGACAGTGACGGACGACGTGAGGGTGACGGTGGGACACTGAACGGGCAACGGGGCTCCTTCAAGCAGGAAGACCTTGGTCGGCTTCCTCGCTCTACCAGGAGCCCCGTTGCCGTGACCGGCACTTCCCCTGACTTCCTCGGCCCTGTTGACAGCCGCGGACCGGCCATAACTCCGTGGTCTTGGAGTACTTTCTGGGGGCAGCCATGGTCGATGTTCCTCTCATGAGTCCCATCTGACCCGCTGTCAGCTTCCTCCGCATCTCGGGGGAACCTCAGGTGGCGTCCTTGGCGAGTTCGCGGCGGAGCCGCTCCAACAGGCTGGGACCGGCTTTGATCTTGTGGAGGTCGACCACATTGCCGCGGGTGTTGAGGATCCGGCGGAAACGGTCTTCGTCGAGAAGACGACGGCAGGTGTGAGGCGGGCCGTTCTGCCACTCCGCGCGGACGGCCTCGAAGTCGGATCCGGTGAGCCGGACACGCGTGCGGTAGCGGCCGTGGCGCAGGTGGATGCGCTGGTCTTCGATGTGCCACTGCACGGGAACGCCTGAGGTTTCCAACTGCTCGTAGGCCCACCGCTTTAGTTGGCGGTGTCGACCCCGGAGCCTGCGGAGCCGTTGAAGTCGTCGAGGAGGACCTGGGTCCAGCCCGACGGGGGCGTGGGAGCCGTGGCGCCGGCGGGCAGGGTGGCGGCCGTCGCCAGTACGGCGGCCAGACCGAACGTGGCGAGGACGGCGACGAGGGCCCGTCGTCGTCGGGGTATACCGGAGGTTTCGCTCATGGGGGTGCCTCTCGGGTACGGGGGGATGCGCGGGTGTCTTCGAGGGCGTCTGAGAGCGCTCCCAATGCGCTCTCTGCTCCTCCGGTCGTCAAGAGTTGAAACAAGGAAAGTCCTTGTTTCCCGACGGAGTTCATCCGGCGAAGCCGCCGCGTGCCGAGGGGGCGGGCATCGAGGCCCGCCCCCTCTTCAGTGCCTGTGGCTCACCAGCCGATGCCGAGTGTCAGCCCGGTCGGCGGATTCGCGTTGCCCAGGATCTGCACCGACGACTGGTCGTTGATGTCGTCGTAGGGGAAGGCGTAGGCACGCTTGTCGAGACCGACGGTGTGCAGGAACGCGGCGTAGTCGTTCTTGATGCCTCCGGTGTAGTAGGCGGACGGGGTGTACCAGGCCGAGGTGTCGAGGGCCACGCCCCGGTTGAACGCGGCGCACAACTCGGCGCCGAGCTGCTTCTCCGGATCGCTGCCCGTGGCCAGCGCGCCCGCGCAGGCCACGACGTCCGGGGAGGACGGCTTCGCGAGGGTGTAGGGACCGGCGCCGTTCTTGGTGAACGTGAGGGTGTTCCCGGAGACCTGTCCCGAGAAGGTCTCGCCGAGCCGGGTGAGCCTGAAGGGGTGGGCGGCGTAGTAGGACCAGGTCTGATCGATGTACGCCTGGAGGTAGTTCGCCTGGGAACCTCCCGCGAGGAAGAGGCCGGAGGAGCGCGGGGCGACGATGCGGTACGTGTTCTGCAGCGGTTTGAAGGCGGCGCCCACCGACGCGGCGTACTGCGACATGACCTGGGCACGGGTCAGCGTGATGCCCCGCGTGGTGTCGTAGCCGCTGGAGGTCTGCGTCAGCCGCGAGGTCATCGGGAAGCCGAACTGGTCGACCTGAGTGGTGTTGCCGCCGAAGGACACCTGTCCGAAGACATACGTGTACTCGTACCAGTCGTAGTAGACGTCGGTGTTGGGGTCGTTCGGATTGCGCAGGTCGGGGCCGCCCCAGCCCTGGTCGTCCGGGGAGACCGGGATGTACAGCGGGGAGCCCAGGGAGACGTAGATCCGTCCGCCGCGGATGGATGTGGGAGACGGCACCGAGCCGCCCGCCTGGGCCAGTGTGAACGACATGTTGGGGTAGTTCACGCCGTTCTTGGTCAGGTGTCCGGGCGCGGTGGCGTCCAGGTGGTCGATGTGCGTCATGGTCCCGTCGGACTTCATGTACGACCACTGACCGGGCGTCACCTGGCCGAGCACGGTGACGTAGATCTGCGAATCCGCATACGTGCCACGGGTGTTGTTCTGGAACGAGATCGGGAAGCTGCCGGTGCCGCCTCCGCCGCCACCTCCGCCTCCGCTGCCGACGGTGTAGCTGAAGTGCGGGGTGTCGTGGAGCGGGCCGCTCTTCTCGTATGTGAACCAGTACTCCAGGGTGAAGCCGCCGGGCAGGCCGCTGACGCTCTGCTGCCAGGTGTCCGCGTTGTTCGTCATCCGGAAGTTCTGCTGGCCGGCGGCCGGTGACAGGTAGTGCACATCGACCAGGGACGCGGGCGTGGCCGGCCTGAACCAGATCCGGACCGAGCCGGTGCCGGTCGGGGTGACCCCTTGGGTGTAGTCGGCGGCGGCCCTCGCGGGCGCCGCCTCGGCCAGGCCGAGCGCCAGCACCGTGAGGAGGGCGGTCAGGACGGCCGTCACCAGCCGCCCGGCCCCGTGGCCGGGCGCTCCGGACCTGGCCGGGGAGTGTGTGGTCATCGGTCGGCTCCCTCGTCAGTGGCCGAAGTCGAACCAGTTGACGTTCACGAAGTCGGCCGGCTGGCCACTGGTGAAGGTCAGGTAGACGTCGTGCGTCCCGATGACGGAGCTGATGTTCGCGGGTACCGTCCGCCAGGCCTGCCAGCCGCCGGTGTCCGCCACCGCGAAGCTGCCGATCGGCGCGCTCGTACGGCTGTCGAGGCGCACCTCGACCAGTCCGCTGACACCGCCCGCCGCGCCGCTCGCGACCCGGCCGTAGAACTGCCTGGCCGCCGTGGAACCGAAGTCGACGCCCTTGTACAGCGCGTAGTCGCCGTTCGCGAGCGTGCTGATGTTCTGGCCGCCGCCCGTGTCGGTGGTGGTCTCGGTGCCGACGCCTGCCTGGCCGTCGTACGACTCGGCCTGGATCGCGCTGTACGCGTCACGGTTGCCGGACGGCGGCGGGGTGGTGGGCGGCGGGGTGGTGGGCGGCGGGGTGGTGCCGCCACCGCCGGTCGACCGGAGCACCTGGACGTAGTCGACCACCAGCGGGTGACCAGGGTCCGTGCCGCCGTCGGGACCGCCGCCGAAGGCCGCCGGGAACTCACCGCCCATCGCGACGTTCAGAATGATGAAATAGCCGTGGTTCGTGGCGTTGGCCCAGGTCGTCGCGTCGACCTGATTCTGCCTGACCGTGTGGAAGTTGACGCCGTCGAGGTAGAAGCGCATCTCCTCGGGGCTGGTCGACCTGTCCCACTCGACGGCGTAGGTGTGGAAGCCGCCCTGGCAGGTCGTGCCCGCGCAGGCCTTCTGGCCGCCGATGCCGGACTTCTCGTTGCAGGGGCCGCCCGGGCTGGTGCCGCAGTGCATCGTGGCCCACTCGTTGTTGATGCCCTGGACGTTCTCCATGATGTCCAGCTCGCCGACGCCGGGCCAGTTCCACCAGTTGCCGCGGTAGGGGGCGCCCAGCATCCAGAAGGCGGGCCAGTAGCCCTTGGCGGCGGCGCCGGTCACGTTCGGCATCTGGAGGCGGGCCTCGACCCGCAGCTTGCCGCCGGCGGGCGGCTGGAAGTCGGAGCGGTTCGTCTCGACACGGCCGGACGTCCAGTTGCCCGCGGCGTCGCGCCGTGGGGTGATCCTGAGGTTTCCGGCGCCGTCGAGCGAGACGTTGCTGGTGCTGGAGGTCATCGTCTCGACCTCCCCGGTACCGAAGCCGGCGGGCCCGCCGGGGTAGCTCGTGCCCGTCGTGTACCGCCAGTCGGCAGTGTTGATGCCCGATCCGGCGGGCCCGTTGAAGTCGTCGAGGAAGACCTGGGACCAGCCGGACGGAGGGGTGGGGGCGGACGCGTTCGCCGGGAGGGTGGCGGCCGTGGCGACGGCGGCCGCCAGGCCGAGTGTGCCGAGCACGGCGACGAGCGCCCGCCTGAGCGGGCGTCGTCTGGGTATGCCGGAGGTTGCGCTCATGGGGAGGCCTCTCGGGTACGGAGGGGTGTTCGCGGGTGCCTTTGAGAGCGCTCTCAAGGTGCAGTCACTGTGCTCTCGCACCCTCCGACCGTCAAGTGTTAAAACAGGGAAAGTCCTTCTGGCGCGGGGGAGTTCACTGGGTGAAGGCGTGGACGGGCTGGACCGCGCTGCCCGCCTTCCAGTCCGTCCAGGACAGGTTCCAGCCGTTCAGGCCGTTGGACGGCTCCACGGTCCTCTCGCCCGTAGCCCGCGACGGAGCTGTCGTCCGCGCTCTTGGCGTCGTGCAGCCCGATACAGGCGTGGCTGGTGTTCCGGTGCCCGAAAACCGCGGTGGACGCCCAGGTGACGCCCAGGACTTGGGACGGCTACAAGACGGACCCCCGTATCGCGCCGCACGTCGTTGTGGTCTGCGGGGTGGATCACTGGCCGCGGGGCGTCATCGACGCCTTCCGGGACACGCGCCCTGGCAAGGAGGGCGCGGCCGGCAGGCCGAAGGGGAGCTCCAACGCGGTACCCAGCGGCGAGCTCCGCGACAAGGTGGCGGCCCTCTTGGACGCGTTGCCGGCGATCACGATTGCCGAGGTCGGGAGGGTGTCGTGCAGCGTGACTGTGGTGCCGTCAGTCGGGGCAGTCGCGTTGTTGCCGACGGTGATGGTGTAGGCGGCGGGCCGGTCCGGAATGAAGTTCCCGGTATGGCTCTTGGTGATGGTCAAGGAAGGCTGGGGGCCGGGGGGCAGGGTGATCGCGATGCACGGGGGCGCCGGAAGGTCTTGATCGTTCTCATCGGCATTTTCTGTACGCCAACTACTGAGTGCAGCCGGACAGGGAACCAACGGGGTTCCCCTGCCGGTAGGTTGAGATTTCGAACGCCCTCTCTCAATGTTGCGGAAGCCTGGTGTGTCGCGGATCGGTCTCACCGTGCGTGGACCGTGCATCCTGTTCCAGCGGGCGGCGGCGGGCGGTTGGCATCGAGGACTTGCATGTGGACGCCGCTCGGGGAGCGGCTGTAGTAGATGTCCATGGCACAGCCTTCGCCCTTGGAGATCCCGGTGCGGTACTCCTCGAACAGCTTGACCGGCTCCTCTGAGACCAGTCCGCTGACCAACGATTCCAGCGCGCAGTGCGGGCATGCCTCCAGCGCTGCGTAGCGGCGCCGACCCCATCGGCCGTTCAGTTTCACCGCGACCAGCAGGTCACCGCTCAGATCGAGCTTCAGGGTCATCCCCGGATGGCTCAGGCGGGGATCGCGCAGCCACCCGAGCAGGTCCTGCCCGATCCCGTTCGGGTCGGCTTCGACGCGTGGTATCCGGTCCCAGAGCTTGGCCTCGTAATACGGGGCGAGCGCGGGGCTGTGGGCAGCCTGCAGAATCGACAGGACCAGGAGCCAGTCGGCCACGTACCACACCAGTCGCCAGCCGTGCATGTCGCCGCCGGCGTAGAGCAGGACACCCAGGAGGACGAACAGCACGGGCAACAGGACCCGCCCCCGCCACTGCTGCGTCACAGCGAAATAGGAGACCACCGGCATGCCGAGCAGGCCCAGCAGTTCCAGTACCAGCATCACGCGCCTCCCCGATCGGCGCCCCTGGGCGCGGTCGATTGCCATGCGGTGAACAGGGGTATCCCGCCGCCGTCGAAGACCACGACGCCGAACGGTCGGTCAAAGGCGATGTGTCGGATCACGGGAGGACGGTCGGAGACACTGCGCACGTGGCTGTAGCCCGTTACCGCTGCGGCTTCCAACCCCCGCTCGTTCACCTTCAGCGAGGACTCCTGTACTATCTGGCTGATCATCAGGGATTCGGGCGACATGCCGGAGAAGTCCGCGAGTTCCGAGACGGCCTGCCTCACCCCGAGCTCCGCAAGGTGTCGCGTCACATCAAGTCCCGTACGCAGGCGCAGCCGTGGGAGTGCGAGGGTGACCGCGTCCGCCTCCACCGGCTGCCGTAGCCCGTGCGGCGCCCAAGCGGCGGGCAATACGTCGGCAGCGGGCAGGCCGGGCTCACCGAGAACGAAGCGCACCTGAACGGGCTCCTGGCCCTGCCTCGCCTGACAGCGCAGCGCCACCACATCCACCGGGCTCCCGGACGTTCCGGGAGCTGTCCACGCGTGGGTCGGCCGGGGCAGGGTCTGGAACATGGTCGGCACTTGGTGCTCAATCCCGCGCCCGTCGGTGAAGGGCAGGTCCGTTGTGTCCTGCGGCCGGAAGGGGGACACCCAGTCCGCCTTCAGGGAAAGCGCGTTGACCAGGACGAGCAGTACTTCCTGGTTCACCGCGAGCGGCAGCGTGCCGATCAGCCCGCGCGCCGCCCTGCGTACCCAGGCGTCCACAGCCGCCAGGGCATCCAGGCTGTTCGGGTCCAAGTGCCCGAAGCTGATGTGAGGCAGCGATTCGCGGTAGTCCCGGTACAGGGGAGTCCGAGCCCACATCCCGGTGGCAACCGTCAGGCCGCCTGTCCCCGCCAGCTCACTTGTCACGGAGGTGGCCGTCGCGCCGGCGTCCGGCCCGGCCATCCCCAGCAACGACCGCAGCTCCTTGGCCGTCCCCGCACGGGCGCCCGCCGCAGCAGCTGACAGGGCGAGCCACAACCCTGCCGGTGAGCACACGAAATCCCCGTCCCCGGCCCCCACCACCGGGTCACTGGCAACCTGAGCCTGCCAGCGCTCGGCCAGCTCGCGGATTGCCGGAACGTGCTGCGGCAGCCCGGTTTTTGTCACACGTTCCCCCTGGGCTCCAGCCTGCTCACCGATTCGTGCAAACGTACCAGTCCGGTCGGACAACGCTCAGCGAATCGGCACCTACACCGCCTCCGGTGGCATCGTGAACGCATCCACTGTCAGCTGCCGTTCTCACGCGGTGTCAAGCGGTGGCTCGACCAGAATCTCGCAGCTCGCTACGACCTGTCGGCCCTCGCCGAGGCGTTTCAGGTGAGCACGCGCACCATGCTCCATCGCTTCGGTCAGGAGGCCGGTCAGACCCCGCTTGTGTACTTGCAGTCCGCTCGGGTCCGCCGTGCTTGTCACCTCTTGGAGACGAGCGACAGGACCGTCGCAGGCATCGCCGCCGATCTCGGGTGCGCGGACACGAGCACCCGGACACTGGCCGACGGGCCTGGTGTACACCTGGCAGCAGTCCATCGGACAGTCCTCCCAAGCGAGACAGCTCTCCCCGGCCTGGAGAAGGAGCAAGGCGTCGGGCGACCCGCGTGGGGGCTCCCGTTCGATTGACAATTCGGAGGGGGCCTGCCGACGAGGGGCCCTGGCCGGCTGTGGCCGTGTCGTACGTGGCGTACTCCAGTCCGATGGAGAGGGTGGGCGGCGTCGTGGGTCCAACGCGGTGGAGCGCGGCTCCGGCCGTCGTAGCAGGCCTCGGAGATGAGTGCGGCTATCCGATCGTCGATCTTCCACGAACTGCCGATCATGCGGGAAAGCCCGGCAGGCTGGAAGGCAGGAGAGGGGCGGAGAGCGTCGTCGAGTCAGCTGCGTCGATGGCCTGCGCGGGAGGTGGCCTGACATGGGGGAGGGCGGCCCAAGGGGACCGCCACGGTGGCACTTCGGACGTGCGGTGTCCGCCATGCCTCGGCGGCGGCACACTGGAGGCAACGGGGCGATCGGGCGTGCCCCTCGGGCGGGCCGAGGGCCGCAACCCCCAGCCGGACTGTCGGCCGGTCGCCCTTGGTGGATCAGTACGGCGGGAGCGGAGATGGCTGAGGCTTCCGGAGCGGCCACGCGGCATGGACCCGCGGCCTGCCACATGGACGAGACCGGGTTGCGCCGCTTGCTCGCCGGTCTCACTGCGGTCCGGGACGGCGATTTCCACACCCGGATCCCCGAAGACGGCGACGGGCTGCTTGGCGAGATCGCCACCGTTTTCAACGGCATGCTGGACCAGTTGTCACGGTTCACCTCCGAGGTGACCCGGGTGGCCCGCGAGGTCGGCAGCGAGGGCCGCCTCGGCGGGGAGGCCCGGGTGCCGGACGTGTCGGGGTCGTGGAAGGACCTCACCGAATCGGTGAACGCGATGGGCGGCAACCTCACCACTCAGGTGCGCAACATCGCGCAGGTGGCCACCGCCGTGGCCTGCGGCGACCTCTCCCAGAAGATCACCGTGGACGCTCGCGGGGAGATCCTCGAGCTCAAGGAGACCATCAACACGATGGTCGACCAGCTTTCGGCATTTGCCGACGAGGTGACCCGGGTGGCCCGCGAGGTGGGCACCGAGGGCAACCTCGGCGGCCAGGCCACCGTCCGCGGGGTCTCCGGCACCTGGAAGGACCTCACCGACAACGTCAATGTCATGGCGTCCAATCTCACCGGCCAGGTGCGGAACATCGCTCAGGTGGCCACCGCCGTGGCCCGGGGCGACCTCTCCCAGCGGATCGGCGTCGAGGCCAAGGGGGAGGTCGCCGCCCTTGCCGGGGTCATCAACACCATGGTCGACACCCTGTCGGCATTCGCCGACGAGGTCACCAGAGTGGCCTGTGAGGTGGGCACCGAGGGCATTCTCGGCGGCCAGGCCCGGGTGCCGCATGTGGCGGGTACCTGGAAGGACCTCACGGACAGCGTCAACTCCATGGCGAACAACCTGACCGGCCAGGTCCGCAATATCGCCCAGGTCACCACCGCCGTCGCCCAGGGCGACCTCACCCGCAAGATCGACGTGGACGCCCGCGGGGAGATCCTGGAACTCAAGACCACCATCAACACCATGGTGGATCAGCTGTCCTCCTTCGCCGCGGAGGTGACACGGGTGGCCCGCGAGGTCGGCAGCGAGGGTCGCCTCGGCGGGCAGGCTGAAGTGGAGGGCGTCTCGGGCACCTGGAAGCGGCTCACCGAGAACGTGAACGAGCTGGCCGACAACCTCACCCTGCAGGTCCGCGCAATCGCCGAGGTCACCAGTGCGGTGGCAGAAGGCGATCTCACCCGCTCCATCACCGTGGACGCCTCCGGAGAGGTTGCCGAGCTCAAGGACAACATCAATGCCATGGTGAAGTCGCTGCGCCAGACCATCCAGGCCAACCAGGAGCAGGACTGGCTCAAGACCAACCTGGCCCGGATCTCCGGCCTGATCCAGGGCCGTCGCGATCTCGCCGACGTGGCCAGGCTGATCATGGACGAGCTGGTGCCGCTGGTCTCGGCCCAGTACGGCGCCTTCTTCCTCGTCGAGGACACCGACGAAGGCGTGCAGCTGTGCCTCATCGACTCCTACGGACGTCCCGAGGGCTCCCACCGCCCCACACGGTTCCGGCTCGGCGAGTCACTGGTGGGTCAGGCCGCCCGCAGCCGACGCACCATCGCCGTGGACGACGTACCAGCCGATTACGTCACTGTCTCCTCCGGTCTTGGCAGTGCGGCCCCCAGTAGCCTGATCGTGCTGCCCCTCACGGTGGAGGAGCAGGTTCTCGGCGTCATCGAACTGGCCTCCACCGGCCGCTTCACCCCGGTGCACCGGGACTTCCTGGACCAGCTGATGGAGACCGTGGGCGCCAATCTCAGCACCATCCTCGCCAACGCCCGCACCGACGAGCTCCTGGGCGAGTCCCAACGCCTCGCGGGCGAGCTCCAGGCCCGTTCGGAGGAACTCCAGGTCCGTCAGGAGGAGCTGCAGCACTCCAACGCCGAGCTGGAGGAGAAGGCCGCGCTGCTGGCCAGCCAGAACCGCGACATCGAGACGAAGAACCTGGAGATCGAGCAGGCGCGGCAGGAGCTCGAGGCCCGGGCACGGGAGCTCGCCCGTGCCTCCAAATACAAGTCGGAGTTCCTGGCCAACATGAGCCACGAGCTGCGGACGCCACTCAACAGCCTGCTCATCCTCGCCCAGCTGCTGGCCCAGAACCCCACCCGCAACCTCACCCCGAAGCAGGTGGAGTACGCGGAAGTCATCCACTCCGCCGGCTCCGACCTGCTCCAACTGATCAACGACATCCTCGACCTGTCCAAGGTCGAGGCGGGGAAGATGGGCATCAGCCCCGAGCGCTTCGGGCTGCGTCAGCTGCTGGACTACCTGGAGGCTGCCTTCCGTCCCCTGACCGCCCAGAAAGGGCTGGAGTTCCGGCTCCTCACGGCACCCGGAGTCCAGTCCGAACTGGTCACCGACGAGTCCCGGCTGCGCCAGGTCTTGCGCAACCTGCTCTCCAACGCGGTGAAGTTCACCGAGGCAGGCCACGTCGAGCTGCGGGTCGAACCCGTCGACACAGCCTCCACCGACCTGCCCGACTTCGTCCGCCGCGGCAGCGCCGCCCTGGCCTTCCGGGTCAGCGACACCGGCATCGGCATCTCGGACCAGCAACTGGAGAGCATCTTCGGTGCCTTCCAGCAGGCCGATGGCACCACCAGCCGCAGATACGGAGGAACCGGCCTGGGCCTGTCCATCTGCCGCGAGATCGCCTACCTGCTCGGCGGCACCATCAGCGCCAGGAGCACCCAGGGCGAGGGCAGCTGCTTCACCCTGTACCTGCCGACTGTGCACCCCGCCGTCCAGCACACCGGGGCCCCACCCGCAGCCGCCGCATCCTCACCGGCGGCAGTGCCCGGTGCCGAGCTCTGCGAGGACCGGGGCACCGTGGCCGGCGGCCTGGAACGCCCCGGCGAAGCCGGCCTCGCCCCGGACACCCACGGCGCGCCCACCGCGCTGTTCCGCGTGCTGGTCGTCGAGGCCGCGCCGCGAGGACTGCTGTCCCGGCTGACCGAGAGCGCCGTCGCCGAGCTGCCCGGACTCAACGCGCCCGTTCTGGTGGACACCGCCACGGATCCCGGTCAGGCGGCGGCCGCACTGGCCGACCGGGCACACCACTGCGTAGTAGTGGACCATGGCCCGTCGAAGGAAAGAGCAGGTGAACTGCTGGAGCTCCTCGACGCCGACCCGGCCCTGCGCCACGTTCCCGTCCTTGTCTACGGTAGCCACCCGGCCCCCTCGGCCGAGGAGGAGCATCGGCTCAGGGAACGCGCCGGCGCCCAGCCGCTCGAAGTGCTCACCAGCCTGGACGAGCTGCGCGAACGCGTCGTGGCGCACCTGAGCGCCGAGCGCCCCGGCGACGCCCTGTCACTGGGCCGCGCCCCGGTGACCAGGCCGCAGCCCGCACCTCAGGAGTCCGATCCCCTGGTCGACCGCACCGTACTGATCGTCGACGACGATGCCCGGAGCGTCTTTGCCCTCACCGGCATCCTCGAACTGCACGGTATGCGGGTCCTGCATGCCGAGAACGGCCGTGAAGGCTTGGAGGCACTGGCCGATGAGGACATCGACCTGGTCCTGATGGACGTGATGATGCCGGAGATGGACGGTTACGCGGCCACCGCGGCGATTCGGGCGGTGCCCGGGCGCCGCCGGGTGCCGATCATCGCGGTCACCGCCAAGGCCATGTCCGGTGACCAGGAGAAGTGCCTGGCCGCCGGGGCCGACGACTACGTACCCAAGCCCTTCGACGCACAACAGTTGGTCGACTGCATGCGCCGCTGGCTCGACCTGTGATGTGCTTGGAATGGGTACCAGGCGAGCAGTCTTCCGCCGGATCCCCGGGCCGAGGAGCACCGCCGAGGAGCACCGCCGAGGAGCACCCCATGGTGGAGCAGCAGCGCGAGCCCATGGGGCAGCGTCCCCCTAACGAACCCGGAGTGTGTCCTTCACAGCACGGTGAGGCCGCAGTGGCTGAGCTGGCGGCGACCGTCGACCGGCTGAGTACCGAGATTCGCGCTGGGCGCGAGGACCGCGAGGCCCGGGTTCTGGTGGCACTCGCCCAGGGCATCCTGGTGGAACGGCTGAACTGCGCTCCAGCCGAAGCCGCGCGGCAGCTGCAGAGGCTCGCCTCCGACGCCCGGATGGCTCTGCGCGAGCTGGCCGCCGACATCGTCAACCAGGCAGCCGCGGACGCCACCGCCTGCGCGGTCGCGGAAGCCCGCTCTACGCAGGCCATATCCCGTAGCGGCCGGACGGAAGAGGGAGCCGCGGGTCCGCAGGACGGAGGGACCGCCCTGCGGCTGCGTATGGCGGAGGCCGCCGCCATCCTGGCCGGTGACGACGCCCAGGCGCTCGCCCGGGCCCTCCTCGACCGGTCGCTGCGGCCATTGGGCGCCACCGCCGCCGCCGTGTGGTCGGCCGCGCCTGACGGCTCTCTCACGCTCGCGGGAGAGGCAGGGTTCGGCCCTGCTGAGGCCACCCGCTGGCGCTATGTCCCGCCCGGACTCGGCACGCCGGCCCAGCAGGCCATCAGCGAGGACCGGACAGTGTGGATCAGCGAGCCCGGCGACGTTCTGACGCCCACCATCGGCGGCGGCAGCAGCGGCTCACGAGCCGTCGTGCCCGCTCAAGGCGGCGATCAGCGGGTGGCCGTCCTAGAGGTCCACTGGCCCGGCGCCCACCCCGGGCTCGCCCTCCAGCGGCAGCTGGATGCCCTGGCCCAGCTGTGCGTCCTGTCACTGTCCGACCAGGGCGTGGCATTGGGCAGGCCGCCCGGAGAAGCCGCCGCCTGGCTCGTCGGTTTGCTCGACGGCCTGCTGGACTCCGCCGCTCTGCTGCGGCCGTTGCGGGACCACGCCGGCCGGATCACCGACTTCATGATCGAGCACACCAACGAGCGGTTCACCGATCCGGCCGGTCGTCCCCGTGGCGAGGTGACAGGGCTCCCGCTGCTGGAGGCGTATCCGCTGTTTGCCGCGGAGGGTGGGCTGTTCGACCGGATCAAGCAGGTGCACCGCACCGGGGCCACGTATCGCAGCCAGAGCGCGGTGCTCAGGTTCCCGGGCAGTCCGGTGCCCCCGGCCGTCGTTGCCGCCGTGGGGCTGGCCCGCTTCGGCGATGTGGTGCTCCTCAGCTGGCGGCTCCCGGAGGGCGACGCCCGGCTGGCCGACCTGCTGAAGCACGCCCAGCGGCTCAGTCAGATCGGCGCCTTTGAGGAGAACCTGGCCACCGGTGAGATCACCTGGACCGAGCAGCTGTCCACGCTGTACGGGCTGCCACCCGGCGCGGCCCCGGTTCCGCTGCACCGGCTCTCCGAACATGCGCACCCCGACGACACCGGCGCCGTGGGGCGCTTCCTGCGCACCGTGCTGCACCAGCGGGAGGAGAGCGCCATCACCTTCCGGCTTCGGCGCGCCGGTGACGTGGTCCGCCACCTGCGGGTGGTCGCCGAACCCGTCTGCGACGCCTCCGGGCTCTTGGTCGCAGTACGCGGCGCCTACCAGGACATCTCTCCGCACCGATGGACCGAGGTCGCGCTGGCCGCCACCCGGGACCGGTTGGCCGGTGCCGAGCAGCAGGCCGCGGAGCGTCATCGACTGACTCGGCAGTTGCAGCGGGCGATCATGCCCCCGACCGAACATCCGGTGTACGGGGCGAGGCTGCGGCTCGCCGTCCGCTACCGCCCGGCAGAGGAGGACCAGCGGGTCGGCGGAGACTGGTACGACGCCGTCGTGCTCCCCGATGGCCGGGTGCTGCTCACGGTTGGCGACATCGCGGGCCACGGCATTGCTGCCGCGACGGGCATGGTCGTCCTGCGCAACGCCCTGCGCGGCCTGGCCATCACCGGTGCGGGACCGGCCCGGCTGCTCTCCTGGCTGAACGGCGTCGCCTGCTGCCTCACCGAGCAGGTCACTGCGACCGTCGTCTGCGGCCTGTTCGATCCCGCCGTCCGCACCCTGCGCTGGGCCAATGCGGGACACGTACCTCCGATCCTCGTCAGCCGGGGGAAGGCCCACGCGCTCAAGCCGCCGGACGGCGTGCTGCTGGGCGCTGTCGACGCCGCCGCGTACGAGGAGACCGGGCACGAGCTGCAGCAGCAGGACATCTTGCTGATGTACACCGACGGCCTGATCGAGCGCCGCGACAGCAGCATGGACGAAGCCCTCGAACAGCTCCTGGACGCCGCCAGCCGCCCGGTGGACAACCTTGAGGACTATCTGGACCTTCTGCTGTCCTGTGACATCGCCGACACCGATGACGACACCTGCCTGATCGCCGTTCAACCGACCTGATCGCTGTGCTGCCAGTGGAACGACATCCGCGCCGAGCGCTCGGTGGCGCCGCATCGCCATGCGCGCTGTGCTTCTCCACACCGTGAGGTGCCGGCACCGTGCGCCGGCAGCGCGACGGACATGGGTTTAGAGCTCGTTACAGAATGAGCCGTCCGCGACCAGTCGGGTTTCCGCCCCGTCCTTTGTCTCGGGCGCCGCAACCTACCCGTCGCCGACCGTTGGCCACCGATCTTGGATAGGCTGCGCGGGGAGCATTTAAGGAGGGGTCATGGCGAAGGTCACCATCAGTCTGGACAGCGATCTGGCCATCGAGGTCATGCTGCTGGCTGGTACCAGGAGTCCTCAGGACGCTGTCGAGTTGATCGTCCGGGACTACCTGGCACGGGGTCACCGCACCGAGGCTCGTACGGGTAACGTCGCCGACCAGGATCGCCTCGCCGACCGGCGGTCAGTGCCGGAAGAGGGTCGATGAGCACTTCGGGTGCGATCGGCGTGTCGGCTGGTGGTTGAGCATCACGCCGTTATCTGAGCGTTCTGCGTGTCGGACGGCGCGCCGAGTGAGGCCAGGGACCGATCGACTGAACTACCGGCCGCGGCCTAGTCAGTAGTTGGAGAGGGCTCTTTCGTCTCCAGTCTGCCGAGTCGATCTGGCCGAAGGCCGGCATGCGGAGGCTGACCGCATTGGATCGGAGGGTCGCCTCGGCATCGAGCTGCGCGAGCTTGTCCTGGGCGCTGGCGAGGCTGCCCTGGAAGCCCTCCACCTCACCGAGCCAGCCTTCACGCTCGGACTCGGCGATGTGGGCGATCAGGTTGTTACGGATGTTGGCGAGCCGTGCCCGTTGGGCCGGAGATCGGGTCAAAGGAGTGAGCATCTGACACAGGCTTCTCCGAACCAGCAATCGCTACTCAGGCCCCTGGGTAAACCGCTGGCAGCAGGGCCCTCGCCGGGCAAAGATGCAGCCTTGCGCTAGAGGCCATCCGCTTACCGATCAAGCGCGTTGCCTGGTCGAACAGGGGTCTTGACCGGGTGATCGCGGGACTCCGCCCCGGGGTGTCGGGGTCCTTCCCCGGCGCCTTGATGGTGGCCATTGCCGGCGTACTGGTGCACGCGCAGAGCTGTATACGGGCGAACTCACAGAGCTTCGGCATCACCACTGTTCGGTGATCCGCTTTATGCGGGAGGCGAACGATCTTGCGGTAGCAGCGTCCGGCCGCGTGAACCCCCGTCCCTGACCCCCGGCCGACAGTGTTGACTTTCCTGACTGGAAAGCCAACACTGAGCTTTCCAGACAGGAAAGTGAGGCGTCATGGACGAGCTGACACCTGAGCAGGCACGAGCCGCGCTGGACACCGTGGAGCGATCCCGCCGCAGGGTGATCGACGAGATCGACGTGCCGCGCTGGTACTGGGCGGGCCTGGCCACAGGCTGGCTCGCGCTCGGCGTGATCGCCGACCTACATCATCCGCTGGTGACCACCCTGGTCACGCTCGCCTTCGGGGCCGCGCACTCCTCGATCGCACCCCGGGTGGTCAACGGACGGCACCGCAACAGCCAGATGAGCGTGCGCGCTGACATCGCCGGCCCACGGCTGGCAGCCTGGGTGCTGGGCAGTCTGGTCGCCCTGGTCGGGGTCACCATCGCCGCAGCGCTCATCCTGAACGCCGACGACGCGCGTCACCCGGTCACCGGGGCGGCCGTCCTGGCCGCGGTCATGCTCGTGCTGGGCGGGCCGCTGCTGCTGGCCGCGGCACGCCGCCGCGCCGTACGGACCGGCGCGGCATCATGACCATGCCACGGTTCGACGAGCTGATCCATCCCAGCACCCGGCTGTCCATCGTCTCCCTGCTTGCGGCCGCCGACTGGGCCGACTTCGGCTACATCCGCGACCAGCTCGGACTGTCCGACTCCGCACTGTCCAAACAGCTCTCGACGCTGGAGCAGGCCGACTACGTCACCGTCGACCGCTCCATCAGACGCCGCGTACGCGCCCGCCTGACCACCGACGGTCGAGCCGCCTTCCAAGGCCATGTAGCCGCACTGCAGGCCATCGTGGCCACCGCGAACGCCCCGTCCGCCGGCTCCGTCGGCGACAGGCCACGCAACTGACCGCGGATGGTGTCTCAGACGCCACCCGCATACAGCGCGGCAGGCTTGATCAGTCGAACACGGTTCCTGTTCGGGTGATCTCTCGGTCGTCGGGGCATACCGGCAGGGCCTCCTGGTAGCTCGGGGTTGCGATCCCAACCGAGCAGCACCAGCAGGCCCTGTGTCGCAGTCTTTCGTGCTCGCGTGCGTGGAGTCCCACTCGCCGTCACGGACATGTGACTGTCTCGCGCACCGGTTCGGGAACGCGGCGGACGGTGGTGCGGGAATCGCTGCCTGTTCCAGCATGGTTGGCGGGCCGGGGCGGCCGGCCGGATGGCTACTGCCACCGACAGATGGTCGATGCTGTGCGCTATGTCGTTGACAACGGTGTGAAGTGGGCGAACCTGCCGATGGACTTCCCGCCGTTCAGGCGGGTGCACGCCTTCGCCCGCCGCTGGCAGGTCCAGGGCCTGCTCACCGAGCTCCACGACCGGCTGCGCGACCGCGTTCGTGTGATGGAAGGACGCCCACCGGATCCGAGTGCGGCGATCGTGGACTCGCAGTCGCTGCGGGCGGCGGCGACATCCCGCGTTCGACGTCCGGGTGGGACGGCGGGAAGAAGGTGGGCGGACGCAAGAGGCACCTGGTGGTGGACTGCCTCGGCCTGGTCCTGGCCGTGGCGGTGACCGCGGCAAGCGTGCAGGACCGCGACGCCGCCGTCCCGCTGCTTCAGCGGCTGCGGGATCTGTACTTCTCCATCCGCCTGGTGTGGGCGGACGGCGGCTATGCCGGCAGCCTGGTCGACTGGGCCCGCGCGAACTTCTGCCTCACCCTCGAGATCGTCAAACGCACCGACGACACAGCGGGGTCCGTGGTGCCGACGCGCAGGTGGGTGGTGGAGAGAACACTGCGCTGGTTGATGCGCTCGCTTCGCCTGGTGCGTGACTACGAGACGCTGCCCGCCATGCACGAGGCCATGGTGCTGTGGTCGATGACCATGCTGATGAGCGGCTGCCTTGCCGGGCGTCGACCGGGCGCCTTCAGCCGGCCCGGCGTCTTGAGCGGGGCGAACACCCCCGGCCGCGGTTGAAGCGCCCACCCCCGCTCCACCAGGCATTTCGCCTTGGACTGCAGCCCCTCGACCTTCGCCGGGACCACCTGAAGGCCCAGGGCTGCGGTCAGCTGCTGACAGCGCATGCCTTTCCGGCCCGCCTCCGACTCCAGCACGGACATGATCCGCTGGTAATCCGGAGGCAGGGCCGACGCTGTCATACCCTCGGTCCAACGCGGGACCGCCGACGCCGTCGCCGCGCTTGCCACCGGCTCCGCGGCCGCGGACGGCGGCTCGGCCAGCACCTCGGCCACCGTCACCCGGGCATCGGCCGGCCGCGCCAGCCTGCTCTCCGCCTCAACGAGCGCCGCCCGCACCCGCTCGGCCTCCTCCTGCAGCCGCGCAACCTCTTCCCGGACCTTCATCTCCCGGGCCTCCAGCAGTCCAAGCACCGACGGCACCAGCCACCTCCACGAGCGAGACGAACGGACGAACCACGGCCATCTCTCCCGCCGCCAGCCGGAGTTCATGCCCACCCAGCCCGAACCAAACGATCACGTTCGAAAAGCGGATGGCGTCTAACACTCCCTGAAATCAGCTGCTGTCGTGGGACTCATGTTCAGTGGGGGACTGGCAGGCCTGGCACAGTTCGTGCCGCCCCTGGAAAGTGATCACGCTTCCCCAGCCGTTGCACACCTCGCAGTCGGCAGCCAAAGCGGCGTTGGCGCGGGTGTTGGACTCGGGAGCGGCCATCGTTCCGTAGGTCATTGAGATTCTCCTGGCGTCGGGACTGTCCCGGTGGTGCACCCCTTGGCTGCACAAAGCCCAGTTTATTCCGCTTGATGTCTGATTGTGCCCGTTCATGTAGATTTTATGACCGTTTTACCTAGAGTGGCAGCCGGACTCGCCTGCGCCCGGGGAATCGACCCCTGAAGTGGTGCCGCGGCGGGGTGGCCGGCCGACGGTCGAGGGGGCGTGGCAAGCAGGGTCGTGCCGCTCTCGTGCCAGAACGGACGGGGACTTACGGGGAACCGAGGTACACAGAGGTGAGTCCCGACGGGCTCCGCCCAAGCCAGGAAACCCGCAGTTCAAACCCGTGATCACCCAACGTCGCTCCTAAGGCGGGGCTCTAACGTCTGGGGCCGTCGCTCACGTCTGACAGTCAAGCACTGTGCCCTCCGCGTGCCCGCCGCAGAGGGACTGCACGGGGAACAGCGGGGAGTCGCGGCGACTGCACTGGAAACACTCAGGTCAGCGTCTCCCCTGGTCAGCACCCACCCGCATACGCGATCTTCAAAACTAATGATCCGGGACCCGCGTAGCGGCGTTTGACCGGGTCATTGAAACTCCCGGCGGCACGGCGGCCCGGGGATCACCGCTGGTCAGCGTCGCCCTTGGGGCCGGGTTGTGTGCGCATGTTGCCGTCGCGTGCGGGGTCAGGGCGCCGGGAGCACACTGGGGTGGATCTTTACGTCCTGGGCCTGTGGCCGGGGGTACCGGGTGCAGTGAAAGGGAGACCGGGATGCGGGCGAGTGTGGGTGACGTGCTGAGGTCCACGGGCTGAAATGTCGGCGCGGCCGAACGCCGCGCGGCGGTGATCGAGGTTCCTGGGCCGGGCGGTGAGTCGCCGTACCGGGTGCAGTGTGACGGCGGCCGGCAGACGGAGATCTTCCCCGGCTCCGGCTGTCTCGTCGATACGCACGAGGCCCGCCTGACCGGCCGGCGCCTCGATTGAGTTGAGGCGGACGTGGTGGAGTGGGTGGTGTCGGTGGAGCGGGAGCCGGACGGGTACGTGATCTCCTGCCCGGGCTCCGGGGTGGTGGGAGATGGGCCGACCGAGTCGGACGCCTGGTGGAACTTCTGGGGCGCGGCGCGGGCGAGCTGGAAACCGCCTGGGGCAGGGAGCACGGCGCCCGGTGACCGGCTGCCGCAGCGTCGGCACGAGCGGGCGCGGGTCCGCACGATCCGGGTGCGGGACCTGTTGGGTTGACCGGCCGGGCCCGGCCATGGCACCGCACCGCCCCACCCCCGCGCCCCAGAGCCCTTGGGCCGTCCTGGGATGCGGCCCGTCCCCGGCGCCGACGCGTGGTGGAGGTGGCGCAGCCGGGGGACGGTGCATGAGAGGGGCCGTGATGATGTCCGGCCCGTGCGGCAGCAGACAGTGCTGTCAAGCCTCGGGCCGGGCCTGGCCTGCGGCTGTGTAGGCCTGTTCGGCCTGCCAGGTGGTGGGGATGCCCAGAGCGGTGGGCGCGTCGGCGATTCCGGCGCCGGTGCGGGGGCACGTGCCGGGCAGGGGGCGGCAGGTGGTGCGCAGCAGCAGGTACAGGTGGTCGGCGCGCGTGGCGGTGCGCGGCATCACGTGGGTGCGCAGATGGTCGTGGTGGGCCAGGAGCAGGACCGAGGCCCATCAGCCGCTCGCGGCCGGGGCCTGTCAGAGGCCGCCGGTGTTGAGCAGCCGGTTGGGGGTGTCGGAGCGGACGCCGTGCACGGCACCGCGGGTGGCCGTGTGGTCGAGCCAGACGTGGACCTCGTTGGTTGTGGCGTGGGGGTGTGCCGACAGGTACAGCGCGATGACGCCGGTCGCGTGCGGCGCGGCCCAGGACGTCGCGCCGAAGTCCTGGGTGGTCGTATCGCCGCCGGCGAGGGCGGCGGTCACCTTCTGGCCGGGGGCGTACAGATTGACGCACCGTCCGTAGTCCGATCCGTAGGAGCCGCCGTCGCTCCATACACGGTCGTTCGAGGTGGAGGCCGCCACGACGATCGTGCCGGGGACGCCGGCCGGGGAGTGCTTGCAGGCGTCGTCATGGAAGTTGCCGGCCGACACCACTGTCGGGATCCCCGCGTCGACCATCTTCTTCACGGCGGAATCCACGGCCGCCGACCGGTGGTCGAAGTTGAGCGACATGTTCACCACCGCGGGCTTCTGCGCGTGCGCGGTGACCCACTTGACCGACTTCACCACGGCCGCCTCGGCCGCCGCCGGGGAGCCGCCGCCCTCGCTCTCGCACAGGATGCCCTGGACCCGTACGAGCTCCGCCTTGGGTGCCACCCCGTACTTCGCCCCGCCGATGATGCCCGCGACGAACGTGCCGTGCCCGATGCCGCCCTCGTCGGGGCAGTCACGGGAGTCCTTTGGGCCCACGAAGTCGGCGCCGAGGTGGGCGCGTCCGCCGAACTCCTTGTGGGCGATGTCCATCCCGGTGTCGATCACGTAGACGTGAACGCCCTTGCCCGTGGCGGTGGTGGTGAACTTGCCGTTCAGCGGCCGCGACCGCTGGTCCAGAATGTCCAGGTTCCACGGTACGTGCCGGGTGATGGGCGACACCCCGGTCTTCGCGACCCCGGACAACTTCCCCACGGCGTCGGAAGAAGTCGGCGCCGAGTCGGACGACGTGCCGTCCCCGGCGCGCGCCGCGGACTTCCCCTTCGCGTGCGCGGGGAGCTTATCGCCACTCCCCCCGTCCGCCGCGCCGGATGCCCCGCCGCAGGCCGAGGCCCCGAGCACCGTCACCGTGGCCACCGCCACGAGACCGGCCTTCGTCACGTTCCCCTTCACAACGTCCCCCACATCCCGCTTCGAACACAGCCAGCACACAAGACGATCACAGGAGGCGGGCGGTTCCAGCGGAGCGTGCGGTGGATCAGCTCACGTCCTGGGCCGGGAAGTGATTGCTTCCGTGGCGTCGGACTCGCGGTCCTCGACGTGTGCGTACCGCGAGCAGGTCGCCGGTCGCGGCGGTGGGCCCTGTCCGCCATGCGCAGGAGTTCGGGGACACGGCCGGCGTGCTGCCTGCGGCGGCAGATGATGCCGCCGAGCTGCACGGGCAGGGCGAAGTGCTGGCTGGTGACCGTTGGTCCCGTTACACGACAACTGCAGCGCCCCGGCCTCGCCGATCACGTGCAGTATGCTCACCGCACCCGGGCCACAGTGCATACGCGGCTTCCGATGTGACCGTCCGTCACAAAGGCGCATCTGGCGACCAACCCGGGGAACGCGGAGATGACTCGTCCTGTGTCGCGGCGCCAGCCGGGCCTCGGAAGAGGTCCTCAGTTGGGCCGGGAGGCGCAGCTCGCAGTGGCGGGGCTCGCTGAAGCTGGGGACGTCGGGGACACCGCGTGGAACATGACCATTCTTGACGGGGGCGGCCGGTTATGCAGGTGGGGCGCGGCCGAGAGGGAAGGACGCAGGCGATGGATGCCGTAAGAAGGGAGCCGGGGTCCGCAGGGGAACCGGTCGGTGCGGTCGGGCAGGGCCGGTATGCGCTGCAGGCGCCGTTGGGCGAGGGTGGTATGGCGTCCGTGTTCCGTGCGCATGATTCGGTGCTGGGCCGTACCGTCGCAGTGAAGACTCTGCATTCGGAGCTGGCACGTGATCCGTCTTTCAGAGCACGGTTCCGGCGTGAGGCGCAGGCGGTGGCCGCGCTCAGCCATGCCAACATTGTGGCGGTCCACGACAGTGGCGAGGACGCCGGTGACGGCGGTGTGGTGCAGTACATCGTCATGGAATACGTACGGGGCCGGTCGCTGGGGGAGCTGATCCGGGACAGCGCGGCCAGCGGCGGGACATTGCCGTTGGACCGGGCGCTGGCCATGACCGCGTCGGTTCTGGACGCTCTGGAGTACAGCCATCGGCGTGGGCTGGTGCACCGGGACATCAAGCCCGCCAATGTAATGGTGACCGACGAGGGCACAGTGAAGGTGATGGATTTCGGCATCGCCCGTGCCCTGCTGTCGGACGCGACGGCAATGACCCGGACCGGGACAGTGCTCGGCACCCCGCACTACCTCTCCCCGGAGCAGGCCCAGGGCAAGCCCGCCGACGCCCGCTCGGACCTCTACTCGGTCGGCTGCATGCTCTTCGAACTGGTCACCAACAGGCTGCCGTTCGACGGTGAGTCCACGATGGCCGTGCTCTACCAGCATGTTCAGCAGCCGGCACCGGTACCGTCCTCGGTCAACGCATCCCTTCCGAGTGCCGTCGACGTGATCGTTGCCCGTGCGCTGAGCAAGGATCCCGCAAACCGGTACCCCAGCGCCGAGGCCATGGCCGACGACATCCGCCGGGCCGCATCGGGCCGCACTCCCACCATGCAGGTGCCCCTCCACGACATCCCCACCATCACAGCCCCTGCCGACACGAACCCTGGCCCCGTGTTCATCAACACCAGCACAATCGACCCTCACTCAGGCAACGGTGCACCACACACCGTCACCGTCGATTTCCGTCGCGCGGGCCTGAACGTTAGCGGCACAGCGTGGGCCCGGCGGTCGGTCAAGGTAAGCATCGGGATCTCCACGGCAATAGCACTCGGCTCGGTGGCCATCGCCGTCTACTTCGCACAGTCCCTGTTCTCAGGCTCCTATTCTCCCGATCCCCGGGCGACCGGAGCACTGAGCGGCTGCAGCGTCGACTATTCCTGGGGAGACACAGCCATGCCTCCCTCGTTCACGGGTATGTCACCCGCAGAAGCGAAGTCCTGCGCCGAGATCGCGGGGCTGAAAGTCGATCAGAAGACCACCCTTGGAACGAAGTCCGACAAGGACACCGTGGTCAAGCAGGATCCGGGGTCGTCCCAGGAGGTCGAGGAGGGCAGCACAGTCACGATCTACGTGTCTACCGGAGGCGACCCCCGGGCCACCGGCGACCTCGCCGACTGCGAGGTGGAGGAGATCCACGGCAAGATTTTGACGCCGGCGTTCACAGGCAGGACCAAAGCCAAGGCACGCCTCTGCGCGGACATAGCCCACGTGAAGCTGCAGGAAGCCGGGACTGTGCGGGACAAGAACACCGCTCCCGGACAGGTGGCGAAGCAGGAACCGGTCAGCTGGGAAAGCATCCAAGCGGGCAGCACCGTCAAGATATGGATATCCAGCGGAGGCGACCCGAGGGCCACGGGGAACCTGTCCAACTGCGACACCTACGTCTCGAGCGAGCAGCCCTATGCACCGAACCTGACCTACATGACAACCGCCGAAGCACGGCTCTGCGCGAAGATAGCCCACATCAAACTCGAAGAGCACACCATCCCTGATCGATTCACTGCGGTCGGCAACGTCGTGAAGCAGGAACCCGACAGCAGCACACACATAGAACCCGGCGGCACTGTCAGGATCTGGATCTCCGCAGGCAGCCCGTAGTATCCCTTTTCTCGACGATGGCGGCTGCGGGGTGACCAGCGTCACGCCGGCACCCGGCGACACAATGACGGACCGGCGCCTTTTCACCCGTTCACCGTGCGCCCGCGGCGCACCCGTGGTTTGGCCCACCGTTCCGGCATCCTGGAACCGAGCGTGGCGCCGTCCTCGGTGACCACAATTGACGCCCAGCCCGGTGTGCCGGTTCACCTGAGGGGGGGGCGGAGAGGCTGCCGGTCACGGAGGCGGCGAGGGTGATGGCGGCCGGGAAGGTGGTCGCGGCGCGCATGACGGCCGCTGGCCAGGTGGCGCCGTCCATGCGCGCGAGCTTGCCCGCGCCGGCAGCGGCCAGCAGCGCGAAGATGACGATCACGGCGGTGGTCAGGAGAACGACAGCAACGAACACGATTGAATCCCGGTACACGGTGGGGTGTTGACGTGGTCGAAGGTCGCGGAAACGGTGTGGGCCGGGGTTCGCCCGGACGAAGATGAACACTGGCGAACACACCACGGCCCGGGGGCGAATACGTGCACGACGAGGAGAACGGCCACGTGCCGGCACTCACCGGACTCCGCAGCAGACTGGAGGACGCTCTGGCCCGCATGAAGTTGAGCAAGAAGGATCTGGCGGCCCGGGCGGGGGGTGGGGCGTACGACCGTGCAAGCGGCGTTCCAGGCCGGTGGGCCGGTGCCGTCGGCACAGACGGTGGCGGCGCTGGCCCGCGCGCTGAGGCTGCCTGCCGAGGAGCTGTTGGAGCGGCGGCGGAAGGCGGCCGACGACGGCGAGCGCGAGGACGGTGACCGGCCGGGGCCGGGCCGTCCGATCGGGCAGTGGGATCCGCTCGATCTGGAGGTCCACCCCGCCGGGCCCAGCATTACTGCAGCAGGCGTCGGCGCCCCCAGGGGGCAAGAGCTGCCCGGGTACGCACCGCGCGAGCACGATCGGGTGCTGGCCGAGGCGGTTCGGCAGGCTGCGGCCGGCCGCAGCCGCATCGTGGTCCTGGCCACGGCAGGCGCAGTGCCGGGCTGCAGACAGTGCTGGAAGTACGCGAGCGCGGCTGCCCCGGCGGCGAGAGCGTCGTGAAGGCCGCGCGGACTTTCCGTCCGCCCTGCCCCGCAAGGCTCCTTCCGTGCGGGACGTGACCAGCTGGCTCACCTGTCATCCCGACCGTCTCACCGGCGACCAGGCCCAGCAGCTCAAGGCGATCCTGGCACGCTGTCCCCTCCTCGACCGAACCGCCCACCACGTCCGCGCGTTCGCCGAGTTGATGAACGGCCGCCAGGGCAGACACCTCGACCAGTGGATCACCCAGGTCCAGGCCGAGGACCTGCCCGCCCTGCACACGTTCGTCACCGGCCTGGGCCAGGACCTCGATGCCGCTCCCGTTCGGATGATCACGGATTGGCCGGCGCATGAAGGAAGGGCCTCCTGCATAGCTCGGAGATGTCGGCTCAAACAAGCACCCAGGAGGCCCATGTGTCACAGTCTTCCGCGCCCGTCGCGTCGGTATCCAACTCGAGTGTGTCGCGGTGCGATTGCCTCGCTCACCGGTTCGGTAACGCCGCCGACCATGAAGGCCGCGAGCGCCGCTACCCCAGCGATCTGACCGACGCCGAGTGGGCGGTGGTCCGCGACGCGCTGCCGATGCCGCGCCGGCTTCAGGGACGGGGCGGCCGACCGGAGTCCTACTGCCACCGCGTGATGGTCGACGCCGTGCTCTGCCTGGTCGACGGCGGCATCAAGTGGCCTGCGATGCCGGTCGACTTCCCTGGCTGGGTGGCCGTCTACAACGACGACGGCTGGCAACCGTTGCCGCCTGAGTTTGGTTCGGCTCCGGACGGACCTGCTGGTGCCAGCTGCCCGGTGGTACGAGGCCGGCGTCTTCGACCGGCTGCACCGCAGCCTGCTCGCCGGGCTGCATGCGGCCGCCGAACTGGACTGGACCCGAGCTTGCGTGGATGCCTCATACATCCGTGCGAAAAAAGGGGGTGAGGCCACTGGCCCGTCGCCGGTGGCCCGCGAGTAGCCGGGCGGTGAACACCATGTGATCTGTTACGGGAAGGGCACCTCGTTCAAGGGGCGTCGTCGCTTGGCTGCCAGGCCGATCCGGCGTGTTTGGCCAGGACACGGGCGATGTGCCTCGACTCGGCGGCTATCCCGTCTTCGTCCAGGTCGACAACCCGCAGTCCACCGGAGTATGGCGTGAACCAGGGCTGCCAGCGCCATTTGCGGGGTGGCGCCGCCCCGTTCCTCAGCCACACGACAACCGCGTGGGTGTGCCTACTGCCCTTGGGGACGCGGACCACCGAGACCTGGCTGATGTCGGCCCAGGTCAGGCGTGTCCGCCGCCACCTGCTGGCGAGTTTCACTCCGTCGGCATCGATGTGCAACTCCAGGCGCATGCGGAGACGTTCCCCCATGGTGGCCAGGGGAATCATGGCAAGGAGCAATAGTGGTAGGACAGTAAAGCCTGCCCATGAATCACCGATAGCGGAGACCAATTCCAGATACAACCACGTCATCATCAGCCATGAGGCGAGCCCGAACACGAAGGCCACGGGACCGAACGGACGACCGGTGAACCGTGCCTCCTTTTCCATCGTCGGCGGCTCTGCGACCAGAGAAGCCTCGTCGACCCGGCCCTGCCATCGTCCACCGGCCCACCGTCGCAGGACGGTGTCGAGTTCGCCTGGGGTGACCGCATACGCGGTGGTGTCAAGCCGGAGCGCTCCCAGACGGGTGTCATATGGAATCGGTGACCTGCCCTCTAGCCGCGGTATCCGGAGCAGCAGGTGCACGCCCCCCTTCCCACCCCGGCCTGGCGTGTCGACCATAGCGACCTCGCTGACCTCTCGCCAGGAGATCATCTGGCTGGATCCACCGCTCCGTACGAGCACTCCGCGGGCATCCACAACGAGTTCTTGTGGAAGGAACGCACCCGCCATTGAGCGCAGGGCGAGAGCGGTGTTCGGAACGAACCACAAGCAGGCTGCGATCCGGGCAAAGACGGTTGGGGGTTCTACGATGAGGAACAGACAGACGGCGGACCATAGTCCGAAACCACACATCAACGCGGAACGTGCCAAGGTCACGGAGCGCCGTCGCCGGAAACGGGCTACGGCCGCCGTGGCCAGCCCATGGGTGCCGTCCCACAGCCCTCCGCCGTAGTGGGCGATCGATTGCTCGACAACAGCGGGCTCTGCTGCCAACCAGGTCAGATGGCAGAACAGCAGTACCCCGTCGCTGCGCCACGTGCGCGGTCCGTAGCGCGACCGGCGCGGTGGCACACAACCCTGCCGGACCCATACGACTACCCTGTCGGGACGGGCTCGAGCGTTTCGGGAACGCAGTGTCGTGATCCGTTCGACGTCGTGCCAGCGCAGGGTTCCTCTTTCGGATCCGAACCGGTACGTCATGCCCTCCGGGTCGACCCGCAACTCGTAGTGGACGGGGAGCCAGAGCAGCAGCCTCAGAACGATGGAGAGCAGGGCGTAGCCAAATAGGCCGACGGTGACGAATGGGACGAGGTCCCAGCCAAGGCTCCCGCCAAAGATGTGGGGGTAGGAGTGTTCCGTCTTCTCCACGAGGACCCACGTGCCGGATGCCGCGAGTACAAGGCTGAGGCCCTCGGCGAACAGGTGCTTCGGCCAGGCGCGCAGCTTGCGTATGCGGAACGTAACGGCGGCCTCGGCCTCCGGCACGGCTTCTGGCACCACGGGAGGCACGTTTTCCTGAGGTTGCCGATAGCGCGGGTTGGGTGCCAGAGCGAGTTGAGACACGCTGTCGCTGCCCTGCTGGCGGGGCTTCGGGTCGAGAGTGCGCTCCAGTTCCCGGAACAGATCGCCAAGGGTCACAAACGGCCCCGCGTCGTCGATGCCCCGCTCGACCAGGTCCAGCAGCGTACCGGTGAACAGTGTGCACGGCTCGCCGGGACGCGCAATCGAGGGCAGATTGGCCGACGTCGCGGTAAGGGTGTAGCCCCCGCGGGTATGTGTCTGGGCCAGAGCGACTGTGGTGACGTCGGGCCCCATCGCCTCCACGATGGCCCGACCACTGAAGCAGCAGTCCAAGATGAGTACCCGGTTGTGGGCGCCACTCGCCGACATGGCTTCCCGTAACTCGGAGAAGCGTACGGCTGTGTAGAGCGGATCGTCCGAGTCGCTGTGCGTCAGGGCCAGGAAGAGCTCGCCGACGTCGGGACTGAGCAGACCATGGCCCGCGAAGTAGACAAGAAGCAGGTCTTCGGCCTCCCTGGCCGCCTGCCTCACGGCCTGGCACACTTCACGATCGTCACGGCGGTCCAGCAGCGTCCGGCAGTTGTCGGTCGTGAGCCCCGTCATCGTCGTCAGTAGGCGACCGAGCCGCACCAAGTTACCCGTCACGCCGGGCAGCTCGCCGAGAGCCGAGTTGGCGGCGTATGACCGGGTGCCGATCAGGACTGCTCGCGACCGCCCTGGGTCCGGGAGCCCCATACCTCAGTCCATTGCGGGGGGCTGATCGAGCGTCTCCTGAATCAGCGCTTCGATGTTCCGTACGTTGCTCGCCTTGATGCGCACAGAATCGCCGGATTCCCGGGATATCTCGATCTCCACATCGGATCGCTGCTGGCGCAGCCAGATGGGCAGCGACCGGGCCAGCACACCCACCACACCCGATCCGGTTGCCACAACAAGCGCCTCCAGGACGCCTCCGCTCATGTGCCCGGGATCTGGCGCCGACCGAAGTGGGCTGATCCTTCCGCGCAGCTCGGGCTCGTCCAGGAGCCACGCACGTAACCGTTCCAACAAAGCGATGTCGTCTATGCCGGTCGTCCGCAAGGTGATCGAACCATCCACTCCATTTCCCCCAGTGCGGTGTCGACGTCATCGACAGTCTGTCAGGCGTCACTCGCCTGCGCCACGGCCGCAGGAGCCTTGCTGAGCTCGGGACAGTCCCCGTATCACGACCAATGGGTCTTCTTGAGGCGTCTCCAGCAGATGAGGCTGCACGCGAGTGAAACCAGGGCGTTGTGCAGGTCAAGGCGTCGTTCCCATCGGACGGCCAGGCGCTTGAAGTGGTGCAGGAGCGAGAAGGTCTGTTCCACGACGTAGCGGAGCTTGCCCAGTCCCTTGATGTTGGGGGCGCCCTTGCGGGAGATCACCGGCAAGATTCGGCGCCGACGCAGTTCACGGCGGTTGGGGTTGCTGTCGTATCCCTTGTCGCTGAGCACGGCGTCGGGTCGGCACCTGGGACGCCCAGGCTTGCCGGCCGCGGGCGGGATGCCATCGACCAGGGCCAGGGTCTGAGTGACGTCGTTGACGTTGGCAGCGGTGGTGATGACCTTGAACGGGGTACCTCTGCCGTCGCAGATCAGACATCCGATGCGTTTAAGGAGTCAAGCTGCGGTCGCGAGGACCGGTTCCGGCTGGGTGGGAAATGCGATGCTCTCGTCGTAGCGGACGCGGTTGTCGAGGCAGTGGTGGAGGCAACCGATCATGCGGTTGAAGAGATTGCGCAGGGCGGAGATGTGGCGGTCGCCGTGGGTGCGTCTGCGGTCGTAGTGGGCTCTGGCGCCGGATGAGGCAGTCAGGGAGGCGAAGGCCCAGATGTAGCCGGCAGCAGCGAGACGCTGGTTCTTGATGCGGCGAGCCTTGACGGACATGCTCTTGCCGGACGCCCGGGTCACCGGTGCCGCTCCGGCGTAGGACTTGAGAGCCCGGGCGTCGGCGAAGCGGGACCGGTCGTCGCCGATCTCGGCAAGTATCCGGGCACCGGTGAGCGAGCCGAGCCCGGGAAAGCTGGTGATGATCTCGGAGTCCGGGTGCCTCTCAAACGTCTCCACCGCCGCTTCGGCAAGCTCGTCCGCGCTGGTGCAGGCGGCATCCAGCTTCCGCAGCAGGGTCAGGGTCTGACGGCCCATCGCCTCCTCGACCAACGGGAGTTGGCGCATCTGCGGGCTGCGCAGGGCTGCGCGAAGACGTGTGGCCTCGGCTTCGATGCCACGCTGCCGCCCGGCCCGCTTCAGCACGGCTCGCAGTTGGGCTCGGGTCAGACTGGCGGCTCGGGCCGGAGTGGGCGCGGCGGCGAGGAGCGCGCGTGCGAGGGGAGAGCACAGCCCGCCAAGGATCGGTTGGACGGCGGCGAGGTAGCCGGGGAAGTACTCACGCAGGTGGGAGCGGAGTTTGTTGCCCGCCTGCGTGCGGTCCCAGACTGCGTCCTGCTGTGCGCGGGCCAAAATGGCGACGGCCTGGGCGAGTTCGCTGTTCGCGGGGAGCGTCCGGTGAGCTGCGGCATCGGTGCGCAGAATGTTGGCGAGGACCATCGCATCGAGGTGGTCGGACTTCTTGCGAACGACCGTGTGGCGTTCGCGGTATCGGGACGCTGCCAGCGGGTTGATCGCATAGACGGGCCGTCCGGTGGCTCGCAGGCAGGCCACCAGGAGTCCCCGGGATGTCTCGATTGCCACTGGTATGCGGGTTTCGCAGGTGTCGCCATGTTCGGCCAGCAGGCTGAGGAGTTGTTGGAGGCCGGCGATGTCGTCGCTGATCCTGGCCCGGGCCACCAGGGTGCCGTCGGCGTCGACCAGGGCGATGTCGTGGTGGTCGCTGGCCCAGTCGATTCCGCAGTAGATCCTCATGGGCTTGTTTCACGTCCTTCCGTCGGGAGTGCGTGTTGCTGGTGGTCACAGCCGTGGAGGCACGCGACTCCCTAATGGAAGGGCTCTGATGGCCCATCATCCGATCAGCCGTTCGTGACCCCAGCTGCCCGCGGGTTCCTCGGTCTTTGCAAGGGGCTCGGAAGCTCCCAGTGAGCTGAGAGGTGTTTCCCGCGAGGGGCTCGGACCACGAACATCATCGGCTGGATCGCGTGATCACTAGCGGCAGCACCGCAAGGACGGAGCCGGTGAACCCGTCTGATCACAGGGTTCCCGACCCGGTGGTGCTTCAGGTTTCACCGGCCCCGTGAGTCACCATTAGGTGGTGCTCCCGTCTTCCCGCGGTCGACCGGCGACGGGCCGGTGGCCTCGCCCCCTTTTCTTCGCGCGGATGTGGGAGGCATCCACGCAGGCCCGCGACCAGTCCAGCTTGTCGGCCGCGTGCAGTTCAGCGAGTAGGACGTGGTGCAACTGGTCGAAGACACCGGCCTCGTGCCACCGGCCTAGCCGGCGCCAGCAGATTTGACCGGAGCCGAACCCCAGTTCCGGCGGGAGCAGTTGCCAGCTCACGTCGTTATAGAGCACGTACAAGATGCCCTGCAGGCACAGCCGGTCGTCCACCGGCCTCGGGCCGGGCGCCTTCTGCGGCCAAGACGGCAGCAGCGGCTCGATCAGCACCCACAAGTCGTCATCCACGATCCATGGCCGGTTCCACACACCCTCACGAACCGCGGAATCGTCCCCCTGGCCACGGCCGAGGGGGTGTCGCGCGGCTTTCGGGTGGGTTGTGACGCCTCCTTCGTGCGGACTGCCCCGAGGTGCGGCAGATGCGGGAGTGCCGGATGCTGGCCGCGATTCCTGGTGAGCGCGCGCGAGCAACGGAGGAGGCGTCGTGGCACCTCTGACCCGGATCCCGCTGGAGGGCGGGGGCTACGTAGTGGTGGAAGGGGCGGCCGGCCTCGAGGGGCCGGTGAAAGCCGCACGGGCCGCGGATCTCGTCCGTGAGGTCCCGCGCACCTTCCAGGAGGCTCTGGAGCCGATCACCCAGGCGGCCCAGTCCACCCTCGACCAGTTGCGCAAGGCGCGGCCCGACGAGATCACGATCGAGTTCGGGGTGGACCTCGCGGTCGAGGCCGGTGCGGTGATCACCAAGGGCAGGGCCACCTGTCATCTGCAGGTGACCATGTCCTGGAGGAGCGGCCATGAATCGCGCAGGACGGCGGGCGGAGCAGGAGGTTCCGTCGGAGCTGCCCACGGCGGTGGCGCAGATCCTCGGGCCGGACGGAAGCGTGGCCGGGGCGGGCTTCCTAGTGGCCGAAGACGTCCTGGTCACGTGTGCGCACGTCGTCGTGGCCGCCGGGAGCGGGCCGGGGGGCGGGGTGGCGCTGGCTTTCCCTCGTGTGGCTGGTGCGGACGGGCTGGAGGGGGAGGTCCTTTCCGAGCGGTGGCGGGCGCCGGAGGACGAGGACGTCGCCTTCGTCCGGGTGCTCGGTATGCCGGCGGGCATCAGGGTGCTGCCGCTGGGCTCCGCGGAGGGCTGCCGCGGCCATAAGGTGCGGTCGTTCGGCTTTCCGGCCCAGGCGCCGTACGCGGGGCACCTGGGCTTCGGGACGGTGGGCGATCTGCTCGCGCCCTCGGGGCGCGACGGGGAGCGGCTCCAGCTGACCGAGGCCAACGACCTCACCACCGGATTCAGCGGCGGTCCCGTCCTCGACGAGGTGACGGGCCTGGTCATCGGCATGCTCACCGAGATCACGGCAACCGACATGTTCGGCAAGGGGCAGAACATCGCCTATGTGACGCCGTCACAGGTGCTGCGGGCGATCATGCCGGAGCTGGCCCCGCAGGACGTGTGCCCGTACCGGGGGCTGGAGCCGTTCACCGCGGAGCACGCCCGCTGGTTCCAGGGGCGAGAGGAGGCAGTGGGCCAGGTCCTGGCCGGCCTTGGCCGCCAGCAGCGGCTGACGCTGCTGCTCGGGCCGTCCGGGTCGGGCAAGTCGTCGCTGATCCAGGCGGGGGTATTGCCGGCGTTGGCGCGGGGAGAGGTGCCGGGAAGCGACCGATGGCTGCCGGTGCTGGCCCGGCCCCGGCAGGACCTGCTGGCGGAGATCGAGCGGGCCGGCCTGCCCGGGGCCCGGCGTGACGGGATCATGGCGGCCGTCGGCCGGCGGCTGCGAAGCGAGCCCGATCACCACCGGGTTCTGCTGGTCGTCGATCAGTTCGAGGAGCTGCTGCTGCAGGGCGCCAACGGCCGGCTGGAGGAGTTCCTGGGCGCCATCGACGACATCATCCAGGCCACCGACACGTCCACCGAGCTCAGCGTGATCCTGATCATGCGCGACGACTTCTATCCCCAACTGGCCGCCCTGGCTCCGCGGTTGCTGGAGGCAGCCACCCCCAGCCTCCTCAACGTGCCAGGCACGCTGAGCCGGAGGGAGCTCCACGACATCATCGTGCTGCCCGCCGAGAACGTGGGACTCCGCTTCCAGCCCGGGCTGCCGGAGCAGATCATCAGCGACGTCCTGGCGAGCAGCCCAGAACCGGCGGCCACCCTCCGGGCACCGGTCACCGTACTGCCCCTGCTCGAGATGACGCTCAAACAGCTGTGGCTGCGGCGGCACGACGGCTACCTCACCCACGGAGCGTACCGGCGGATCGGAGCGGTCAGCGGAAGCCTGACGACATGGTGTGACAGCGCCCTCAACGAGCTGCCCCCCGGCCGGCAGCGCATCGCGAAGCGCGTCCTGACCTGCCTGGTCCAGCCCGCGGACCGCAGCCGCCGCACCCCCGCCGTCCGTGCACAGGTCCCCCTCGACGAACTGCGCAACCTGGCGGCCGGCCCCGACGGTGCGCCCGGCAGTGATTTCGACGCTGTGATCGCCGCTCTCACCGGCCATCGCCTCATCACCACGCAGACGCCCCGCGACCCGGATCGGCCCGAGGCCCCTCTGGGCGCGCCGGTGGCGGAGCTGATCCATGACGCGCTCATCCGTGACTGGGGTGCGCTGCGGAAGTGGGTCGAGGAAGACCACCGGTTCCAGGAGTGGCTCAACCGCACCTGGGAACGTCAGCGCCGCTGGACCGAGAAGAAGGACCCGGGCGACCTGCTCGCGGGGACGGCGCTGACGGAGGGCGCCGAGTGGTCACGGCGTCGAGGTCTGCCCGACGACGTTGCAGCGTTCCTGTCCGCGAGTCGGCAACGCCAGGAGTCCATTGCCCAGCGCCGCAGGCAGCTCATCACCGTCCTGTCCACGTTGCTGGTGATCGCGCTGCTCGCTGGCGCGGGTACATTCTTGCAGTGGCGGCGGGCGGTCGCCGAACGGGAGGCAGCCCTGTCCCGGCAACTCGCCACCCAGTCCACCACCCTCCTCGACACCAATCCCGACCTTGCTGCGCTGCTCGCCATCCGCGGCTACCGCACCAGCCACACGTCCGAGGCCCTCGCGAGCCTCGAAGACGCCGCAGCCGGCCCCCTGAGGCAGCGCCTGGCGGGCCACACGGGCGGGGTCGGGGCGCTGGCGTTCAGCCCGGACGGACGCACCCTCGCCACCGGCAGCGACGACCACACCGTACGGCTATGGGACCTAAGCTCCGGGAAAGCCCGCACCACGTTGACCGGACTCACGGGCGACAGTGCTCAGGTGGCGTTCAGCCCTGACGGACGAACCCTAGCGACCACCAGCGGCAACACCGTGCAGCTTCGGGACGCGACGACCGGACGACTCCATACCACCCTGGTGGGGCATACCAGTGCGGTGCAATCGGTGACCTTCAGCCCCGACGGACGTACCGTCGCCAGCGGTGGCATGGACACGACGGTGCGGCTGTGGGACTCGGACACGGGCACATCCCGCGCGAAGCTGAGCGGTCATGCATATCCCGTTCTCGAGGTGACGTTCAGTCCTGACGGGCGCACCCTCGCCACGAGTAGCAGCGACTCCACCGTGCGGTTGTGGGACGTGGCCACCGAAAAGTCCAGCACCCCGCTGACCAGCTCCGGCGCCGTTCTCTCCATGGCGTTCAGCCCGGACGGAAGCACCCTGGCCACCGCTGGCGACGACTCCAGCGTGCAGCTGTGGGACGTCACCACCATGAAGGCCCGCGCTTCCATCGGCACGGAAGCGGAGCACGTCGGACGCGTGTTCTCCGTGGCGCTCAGTCCTGACGGACGCACCCTCGCCACCGGCAGCGAAGACAGGACGGCGCGGCTGTGGGACGTGACCACCGGCAAATCCCACACCGTCCTGTCCGGCCACACCGATGGGATCTGGGCCGTTGCGTTCAGTCCGGACGGGAGCACCCTCGCCACCGGCAGCGAGGACAAGACGGCGCGGCTGTGGGACCTGACGACCGGAAGTACACGAGCCCCCCTCGCCGACACCGATCCGGTGCAGTCGCTGGCGTTCAGCCCGGACGGGAGCACCCTCGCCACGGGCGGCAGCGGTGGTGCCGTGCGGCTGTGGGACGTGAAGACCAGAGAGCCCCGCGCCGCCCTGACCGGCCACACTGATGGGGTGTGGTCCCTTGCGTTCAGCCCTGACGGGCGCACCCTCGCCACCACCAGCGGCAACACCGTGCGCCTGTGGGACGTGCACACCCGCAGCACTCGCACCAGCGTACGCAGCAGCGAGGCCGTGGGCCCGGTCAGGTTCAGTCCGGACGGGCTGACCCTCGCCACCGGCGGCGATACCGTGCGCCTGTGGGACGGGGGCATCAAGAAGTCCCGCGACCTTCTGCCCAGCCACACCGACGCGATCTGGGCCGTTGCGTTCAGTCCGGACGGGAGCACCCTCGCCACCGGCAGCGAGGACAAGAAGGTGCGGCTGTGGGATCTCGCCACTGGAAAACTTCGCGCCACCTTGCCCGGCCACACCAGCCGGGTCTGGTCGGTGGCTTTCAGCCCTGACGGACGCACCCTCGCCACCGGCAGCTCCGACAAGACCGTCCGGCTGTGGGACGTGAAGACCAGAAAGTCCCGCGCCCTCCTGACCGGCCACACCAGCCGGGTCTGGTCGGTTGCCTTCAGCCCCGACGGGCGCACCCTCGCCACCGGGAGCGACGACCGCACGGCTCGACTGTGGGACGTCAGCACCGGCAAACACCGCGCCACACTAACCGGCCACACCAACGCGGTGACCGCGGTGGCGTTCAGCCCCGACGGGCGCATGCTCGCCACCGGCAGCGGAGACACCACCGTGCGGTTGTGGGACGCCGCCCTCCCCAAGCCCGACGCAGCGATCCAAAAGATCTGCCGCGCCGTCAACCGCGACCTGGCCCCGGACGAGCGGGCGTCGTACCTGCCCGGCCAACCGGGCCACGCATGCCCACCAGCATGATTCCCCGCCACGCGTTCAACGGCTTCGGGACGCGGACGCAACACTGGGGAGGCGTGCCCACGAGGAGCTGTTCCCCTGGACCGGCATGGGCGAGCTGCACTTCAGCTGCTGCACCGAACGACGGTGGACATGGGACATCCCCTACATTCAGCCTGCGGCCGGGGGCAGTTGCTGGGTGTCAGGTCCCCTCCGTTCACAAACCGGGGGACCTGCGGAGACGTCCGCGCAAGCTGTTGCCATGGTGTTGGAGCGCCTTCCGGTCGGCTGCGGGCCGGCCTTTCTGGGCATTCCGGAGGAACTCGATGTCCACGAGGCGATGCAAGAGCAGCTCGACAGTTAAACGGCAGGCGTACGTCCAGTAGTCCGGACGTCATCGCAGCTCAGAAGGGATGTGAACGATGTAACCGGGCGACAAGCTCAGGATAGCCAGCCGGTGGAAGTCCATACGCGCCGAGAATCCACCGGTCACCATCCGGCCCGGCGGTCGCCCAGGCGTTGACCTGCGAGGAGACCTTCGGCGGCCCCTTCGGCTCCGGCGTATCGCTGGTGCCGTATGCCGTACCTCTTGCGGGCCTCCACGGCGGCGAGCCGTTGCTCCAGCCACGGCCCCTCGGCGACCTTCCGCCAGTGAGGCGTTCCAGTTCTTGGTGTCCTCACGCTTGTTCAGACTGACGACTACCTGGCGTGCCTCTTCGACAGCCATCGGCCGTACCGCAGCGGTCCCACCAGTGCCAGCGGATCCTCGGTGCGTCTGCGCGTCGGACTGCCCATCACAGCACACCGCGGTGATCCGCAGCAGCGTGGCGACTGCCGTGGTCAAGCGTTTCATCCTGCCCCCTCACGCAATGAATCATCTGATCGTGCCTCAGAGGTGCGGGGAAGCGCCGCCGTGCGCTGGTGATTGCGGCTGGTTGCACTTCCTTCCGCCTCGCGCCACCAGCTGCCCGATGTCAGTGCCCTCCGGCATAGTGCCGCGCATGATCAACGACTTGGACAGCATCGACTGGTCGTCGATGAACCACGCCTACGGCCCGGCCGTCGATGTTCCACTGTGGCTGCGGGCGATGACCTCGCCCGATCCCGAGGTGCGGAAGAAGGCGCTCAACGACTTCTACAGCGCGGCCCACCACCAGGGAGACGTCTATCCGTGCACGGCGGCCAGCCTGCCGTTCCTGTTCGACATGGCCGACGACCCCGCGGCTGCGGACCGTGCCGCGATCGTCGAACTGCTGCTCAGCATCGGCCGCGAAGCCGTCGACCGAAGCGACGGCATCTATATCGCGCCGGACGGCACCGAATCAACGGCTGGCGCGGACAGCGCCGCACTGATACGCGAGCGCGCCGACGCCTTCGTCTCCTACTCCTCGGACCCGGATCCGCGGGTACGGAGGGCGGCGATCCAGGGACTCGGCCTCTTCCTGGACGACGACAGGGCGGTGGCGATACTGCGGGACCGGTTGGCGGTCGAGGACGGTATCGCGGAACGGCTGCTGGTCGTCCAGACGATGGCTGACCTGGCGCTGCGGCTGCCCGCCGCGCGGGCCTCCGTCACCGTCTTGCTCGACACCTGGGCCGGCGTGACGACCGGCAACCCTGACATCCGCCTCGCCGCCCTCGTCCACCGGGCCCGCTGTACCCCCGCCGACATCACCCAAGACACCGTGACAACGGCGATCAGTCTGCTACGCAAGCTCACCCCCGCGCTCCCGCCGGAGGCCGACGACGAGGGGCACCGGACCTGCTCCGGGGGGTGCGCGTGCACGGCCGATGCCGGGCCCGCGCCGGTTGAGGACGTACCGCCCCAGATAGCCGCCGCGTTCGCCGACATCGAACGGCACAACCGTGTCCACGCACCCACCACATCTTTGCTGCGCACCTTCCACGCGGTACTGGACGCGCGCCTGTGCGAACGCACGATCCTGCTCACGGAACAGCTTCGGAGCCCGGACAGCGCTACCCGCTACGACGCGATCCGCCTAACCCACGAACTGATCACCTCGTGGCGGGGCGACCACACCGACCTCGTCCTTCTCCTCGCACAGTGCCTGCTGCCCGACGACCCGTACACATCCGCCGCGGCCGCCGAGAGCCTCGGATCCCTCGTGCCCGTCTCCGAGCCGGCTTGCGAGGCTCTCGCCGCCTACATCGCGGCACACGGCCCCGACACCTGGGCAACGCCCAAACCCTTGCTGCGCCGCGCCCACCAGGAAGCCGTCATGGCGCTGGCCCGCCTCGGGGACGTACGAGCTCTGCCCAGCCTGCTCACGGCGCTGGACACCGATACCGATGCCTGGCGTGCCGTGCAGGTGGTTGGTCGTCTGCGCCCGGCCGCAGCCGACCTGGTGCCGAGGCTGTCCCGTCGCCTTGCCAGGGCCGACTTCTCGGGGCGCTGGCTCGACATGAGCACCAGCGCACTGATGTCCGCGCTGGCCGCACTTGACGACCCCGCCGCTGTTCCCCACCTCGCCAACACCGTCAGCACCGCGGTCCGGCACGAGCAATCGCACACCGCCGCCTCCGCCCTGGAGGCGCTCGCATCCTTCGGCGTCGCGGCTGCACCCGCCCTGGAGACGGGCCGCCCGCTGACCGCTGCGGCGGACGTGCACCTCCAGGCGGCCGCCACAACGACGGTGTGGGCGCTCGAGCGTGACCCACAAAGGGTAGTGCCGCAGCTATGCGTCCTGCTCGACAGCCACCAGAACCACAAGGCGGCCGATGCTCTCGGCCGGATCGGGCCGCCGGCCGCGGCCGCGCTGCCACGCCTTCGGAAGATGCTGTTCGCCGACTACGAGTGGACCCGGGTCCACGCCGCGACCGCGCTGTGGGACATCAACGGTGAAGCCGAGGCCTCCACCGTCGTGCAAGTCCTGCTGACCGCCTGGACCGAAAACGACGCCACATCGAACCACGTTCTGGCCTGCCTGAACCGGATGGGCGCGGCTGCCGCACCGGCCATGCCCCGCATTCGAACCGAACTGGCACTGCTCCGCCGCAGCGGCCGCTTCGCAGGCACCAATTTCAGGGGCATAGCCCAGGACGAAGAACTACAACGCACGTGCCGGGCAATCCTGGCGCGCCTGTCCTGACTGCCGAACCGGTTTCCCCCAGGCTCGCCGATGGCGGCATACCCCATCCGGACGCTCTATGCCGGGGCGACAGTTGGCGAAGCGGCCGGTCCGGCCGGGCCGTGGGCGTGGTCGGCGCTCCGGATGTGGTCTCAGACCGGCTTGGCGTCAGCCTGCGCCCGGTACCGGGCCGTACGTCCCACAGGCCGTCCGGGCGGGGCACCAGGCCTTCGTGGTCCGGGTCTTCGACGAGGAGCATCACCAGCTCGCCGCCCTGCACGGGGGCTCCCCGTCGTCTGCCACCGTGGCGTTCGCGCGGCGTCCGCCACGGCGTCCCGCTGCCCGCGCCGCGGCCTCGCCAAGACCGCCGACGTCTCGCTCGACTTCCTCCACCGGTCCACCGAGATCCGCCGACGCGTCGAGCAGCTGAGGTCCCAGCAGCGAAACCATCCGCCACAACCGGCCACGCAGCCGCCCGACGACTCGCCCAGCAGCGTCGTGCGCACCCTCACCGCCCAGCTCGCCGAGCTCAAGCGGCAGCACCGCGATGAGGTCCAGGCCCTGCGGCAGGCCCTTGAAGCAGCCCAGAGCGAGAACCTCGAACTGCGACGCCGCCTCGGCCCCCGGCACACCACCCAACCCGCGACGTCCTGACGGCGATCTTCTGCCGAAGTCTGGCCTCAGTGGGGCGCCGCGACCCCAGTGGTGCGCCAGGCCCGCCCGACCTCGGCGGCTGGAAATGGCGTCCGCTTGCTCTCGGTGAGCAGACGACGGGCGAATTCGCCCATGACCACGGCAGCTCGGGAATGCCGGTCGATGATCGCGGCGATCTCGCCCGGGACGCCCTCGGGCCGGTGGCCGGCGATCCAGTCGCGCAGGAACGCCTCATGTTCCATCCCGCCGCGCAGGCCATCGGGCAGGTGGTGGCGGAGCAGATGGCTCGCGGTGTGGCAGCGGTCATAGGCGAGATGATCGGAGAGGAACTCCGCCTCGGCCGCTGACAGTTCGAAGCCGGAGCTCAGGGCGAGTCCGAAGTCCGCGAAGTACAGCAGGCGACCGTCGGTCAGGACATTGGCGAAGTGGGCGTCGAAGTGGACGAGTCCGTGCCCGCTCATGAAGGCAGTCCCTCGCGAGAGGGCCTCCTCCACCCACGGGTACGGCGAGCCCTCCCCGCCCTCCGGCGCGGCGGTCCGGTAGTCGTGCAGCCAGTCGCCGAGTGTCTGCGGGACGTGTTCCAAGAAGAGCACCAGGCTGACCGAGGAACGGCCGATAGCCTCAAGCCGCTCACGCACGGCCGATGATCCCTCCCAATGCGCGACCGCACCGTCGATGCCCCCGAACTCGTCGGCGAACCCCTCGGGAGGGGAGTCGGGCAGGATGCGCCAGTGGTACATCAGCGGAAAGCCCTCGTACTCGTTCCCGAGGACCCAGTTGGTGGTCATGACATGCACGGCCAGCTCTCGCCAGGCCCCGAACCCCGCTGAGCCCACCCCGTACTGGTAGAACATCGGCAGTCCGAAGAGGTTCGCCGTCGACCGCACGTTCTCCGACCGCAACTCGGTGTCCGTCAGGGGCACCCGCTTGACGAACACCCGCGTGCCATCGATGTCCAGCTCCGCCGACCTGCCGCCGATACCGGACCCGAACGGGTCGGCGGCAGCCACGACCTCACCGAGCCGACGGTCACTCAGCAGGGACAGGCGCGTGGCCACGGTCCCATACATGGCAAGCCGAACGGCATATCGCGGGTCCGGATGGTGCATCGACGACTCCTCGGTGCCCAGAACCAGGGCTTGGGCGCTCTCGCGGACCTGGTCGAGCCTATCCGCCGGGGCTGTCGAAGGATCAGATACGCGAAGTCGCCCGGAACGCCGGCCCCAGACGCCGCCTCAGACGATGACACGCCCGCTGGCACCGATCGCTCACGGACGCGACCGCAAGCGTTCTACCTGCACAAACGCTACCCTTCGCCCGTTTGCCCCGGATACCCTGTGGAACACCCGCTACCTGGACGCGGCCGTCGCCCAGCTCCGCGCGGAGGTGCGGCGTGAGGGCCAACCGTGACGGGCGCGACGGACGGCATGACGCAGCCGGCCCCGCCTCCTCTGGTCGCAGAAGGCGGGGCCGTGGGATGAGGGTGGCCTGTCGGCAGCCGGTGTTCCGGGCCTGGCCCTCCGCTCCCGCCGGTCAGGGGGATGACAGATGCGCGCCGACCAGATGGTCGACCGCAGTCGGCAGGTCGGTTGTCGGCATCGTTCCGCCGAGTACGAGATCGGCCCGATGCCGGGAGGGGGCGACGTGCGATCGGCGGCGCTCCGAAGTGATCACGCAGGCGTCGCCGGCGGCGGAGCAGGAGACACCGGTCCCCACCGCGGACTGACCGGGCGAACGGGATGCGGCGTCCCCGGCGGGCGTCGCGTCGAGCCCCGTCGCCGCACTGCCGGCAGTCGAGGAGCATCTCGTCCCGTGACGAGGGCCGGCGCAGGTTCGGGACGGGCGCTTCGTAAAACGTTCAAAGTGCAACGGTTCCATTTCTGTACGCGCCAGGGGCTGA
The DNA here is from genome assembly GCF_053611585.1 of Streptomyces sp. NPDC054794. Taxonomy (NCBI): domain Bacteria; kingdom Bacillati; phylum Actinomycetota; class Actinomycetes; order Kitasatosporales; family Streptomycetaceae; genus Streptomyces; species Streptomyces sp. NPDC054794. The sequence goes on from NZ_JBSHAQ010000017.1 coordinate 157,163, forward strand.
CACCGGGGTCCTGGTGCGCGATAACGTGCGCGCTCGGCCTGATCATCGTACTGCCCGGGGACTGTTATGCCTGATCCTTCCATGCCGCCGGACGACCGGCCGGCGTCGCCCGTGAGGCCCCGTGTGACGGCCGAGTCGCCGGCCGGGTCCTTGAGACGGCGTCTGGTGCTGTCGTCCGTGCTGCCGCCGAGCGTGGTCGCCGTGACTGGTGCGGTGGCCACCGCGCTGGTCGGCGATGGCCACCTGGACCAGGCGTACCAGGGCGCTGTGTTCGGCGGCGTTGTGCTCATCGGGACCATGGCGGCCGCGATCGCGGGCATGCGGGCTTCGGCGGAAGCACGAGCCCTCACCGAGCACTGGGAGGAGCTGTCCCGCGCAGCCGACCGAAACCGTGCCGAGTTGACCGAGTTGACGCGTGCCACAGCCGAGGGCAGAGCCGAACTGGAGTCGCTGTGCCGTCGGCTGCGGGCCGGGGAGCGCCCTGTGCGGGGCCGGCCGGAACTCCCGCCGCAGACCGGCCCGGACGAACTCTCCCGCCTCGGATTCGAGATCGCCGTGGCCCGGCACGAGGCGAAGGCAGCCCTGCTGGAGACCGCCGCCTCCGCGGTCGGCACGGAACACCACTCCCGGCTGGAGCAGTTCGAGGTGTTCGCCAACCTGGCGCGCCGTCTGGAGTCCCTGGTGCACCGCGAGATCGGCCTGCTGGACGACCTGGAGAACGAGGTCGAGGACCCCGACCTGCTCAAGGGGCTGTTCCGGGTGGACCACCTGTCCACCCGGATCCGCCGCTACGCCGAGAACCTGGCCGTGCTCGGCGGCGCGAACACCCACCGCCAGTGGACCCGCCCCGTCAGCCTGATCGACATGCTGCGTTCCGCCGTCGCCGAGATCGACCAGTACGCCCGGGTCAAGCTGGTCCCGCCCGTCGAGGGATCGGTCAGCGGCCACGCCGTGGTCGACGTCGTCCATCTGCTGGCCGAGCTGCTGGAGAACGCGACGGTCTTCTCACCGCCCCAGACCACCGTGCACGTACGGGTGGAGCCCGTCGCCGCGGGGGTGGCGATCGAGGTCGAGGACCGGGGCCTGGGCATGTCCCCGGCCGAGCGCGGTCAGATGAACACCGTCTTGAGCGCACCCGACAAGGTTGCGCTGGGCGAACTGCTGCAAGACGGCCGGATCGGCCTGTACGTGGTCTCCGTCCTGGCTCAGAGACATGACATCGCCGTGCAGTTGCAGAGCAACGTCTACGGCGGCACACAGGCCGTCATGGTGCTGCCCGAGGCACTGCTCGGTCCGCAGCCGGCAGCTTCCGCGCCGGCGCCCCACACCGTCCCGGCCCCCGAGGCGGAGCCGCACGACCGGACGGAGACCGAGGCGGTGGACCTCTCGGCGACGGAGACGACCGTCGTCGCGGATCCGAGCGTGTCAGATTCCGCACCCGGGCCCGCCCCGGCCCCCTCCGACGGCGAGGACGACCGCCCGCGGCTGCCTCAGCGCCGCCGTCAGGACCACGCCGCCGAAGTGCCGCAACCGGTCGGCGGCGCCGGTGCTGCCGAGGACATCGAACACGACCCCGGCCTCATGGCCGCATTCCAGACCGGACTACGCAGGGCCGAGGAAGCGGAGACGCCCTGATGGCCGCAGCCGCCCTGAAGGCCCAGGGTCCGTACAGCGAAACGTTTCCTTCTGCCGAATAGGAGTACACGATCGTGGCGAGCGAAGACCTTTCCTGGCTGTTGACGGGTCTGGTGAACCGGGTGCCGCACACCCGAAGCGCGTTGTTGCTGTCCTCGGACGGGCTGGTGAAGGCAGCGGAGGGGCTCGACAAGGACGCCGCGGACCAGTTGGCCGCGCTCGCCAGTGGGCTGTACTCGTTGGCGCGCAGCGCGGGCCGGCACTTCGACGACGGCGGTGACGTGCGACAGATCGTGACGGAGCTCAGCACCTCGCTGCTGTTCGTCTCGTCCGCCGGGCACGGCGCGGTGCTGGCGGTGCTGGCCGGACGCGATGCGGACGCGGCGGTACTGGGCTACGAGATGGGCATGATGGTGAAGAGCGTGCGTCCGCACCTGGCCACACCGCCCCGACACCCGGTGGGGTGACCGATGACGCCGGTCCTCCCAGACGGACCGCAGCTCGACGAAGCGGCCGGGCGGCTGGTCCGTCCCTACACGGTGAGCGACGGCCGGACCAGGGCCACGTCCCACTTCACACTGGTGACCACGGTGCGGGCCACCGGCGCCCAGACGCAGGGCGTTTTCGGCCTGGAGCACGCGCAGGTGCTGGCGCTGTGCGAACAGCCCGTGAGCGTTGCCGAGGTCGCGGCCCGGATGCAGGTGCCCGCCGCCGTGGTCAAGGTACTGCTGTCCGATCTGGCCGAGGGAGGCGCGGTGGTCGCAGGTGATACCCGCCCGGCGCCCACGGGCCACTCCGCACGACCTGATCGAGACCTCCTGGAAGCGATACGCGATGGCCTCCTCAAACGACTGTGACCCGCTGCCCGCCGACGTCCTGCCGGTGGGCGTCAAGGTGCTGATCGCCGGCGGGTTCGGCGTGGGAAAGACCACCTTCGTCAACGCGCTCAGCGAGATCGAGCCGCTGAGCACCGAGGAGATGCTGACTGCCGTCAGCGCGGCCACGGACCGACTGGACGGAGTGGAGAACAAGGCCACCACCACGGTGGCCTTGGACTTCGGCCGGATCACGCTCAGTCCGTCCCACGTCCTGTACCTGTTCGGCACGCCCGGGCAGGAGCGCTTCTGGTTCATGTGGGACGAACTCTCCGAGGGAGCGCTCGGGGCGGTGGTTCTCGCCGACACCCGCAGGCTGGAGCATTCCTTCGCGGCGGTGGACTTCTTCGAGCGGCGCGGCATCCCCTTCGTCGTCGCCGTGAACGAGTTCGACGGGGCTCACCGCTACCGCGGGGAGGAGGTGCGGACCGCGCTCGACCTCAGGCCGGAGGTGCCGGTGGTGCTGTGCGACGCCCGCGTCCAGAAGTCGGGCATCCGCGTGCTGCTCGATCTGCTTCAGCATCTGATCACGACAAGGAGTTCCCATGGCAGCGACACAGACCAACCCACCGTCCGGGCCTGAGTCCGGGATCGCCCTGCGCCATCTGCTCCTCCCCCCGGAGGACCCACAGGTGCGCGCCCGTTCCGAGCGGCTGCGCGAGCTGGGCATCGATGCTCGTCCGGACGCCGAACTCGACGCCTTCGCACGGGAGCTGGCACAACGTACCGGCGGCTGCTACGCCGGGGTCAACTTCTTCCTCGACGCAGACCGCCAGTACTTCGCCGGGTTGTACAGCGCCGCGCAGGACACCACGGCTCATGTGGGGCCGCCGTTGCTGGAGGAACCGGTGCCCGGCCGCGTCATGCCCCGCGACATCGACATGGGCATCTGCCCGCACGTGGTCAAGCGCCGCCGGGCGCTGGTGCTGGAGGACATCCGGGACTTCCCCCGGTTCGCCGGCAACCCGGTGGTCGACGCGATCGGCGTCCACTCCTACCTGGGCGCACCGCTGATAGACAGCACCGGCGTGGTGCTGGGCACCATCTGCGTGGTCGACCAGGACCCACAGCCGTGGGGGCGCGAAGGGCTGGAAACCATCAAGGCCATGGCTGCCGAACTGGTCGAGCGACTGGAGGAGTCGGCGAACCACCGCGGCTGACCGGCACTGCCGGACGCGCACGCGGCGCCGAAGCCGGTGACCTGGAAGTTGACACGGGTGTGGGACTGCGGCGGAGAAAGTGACATCTGCTTCCTTCGCGTCTTGGGTCCACGGCCACGGCAGGCCGAGGCGCAACCAGGGAGGGTACGACGATCACCAGGGGACGGGCAGCGCGATCTTGAAGCGGCTCTCGACGCGCAGGGTGGGGTGTCGGCCCCTCGAATGCCGGGTGCGGGGAGTTGATGAGTGCGGCGGCTCCGTGGCGGACCAGCACGCCCGCGCATCGTTCGATCTCCGCGTCGAGAGCGCTCTTGGCCGCCGCTTCCCGGTGCGGGGCGAAGGCCAGTTCCCAGTAGTGCCGCATTTCGTCGGCCGCCTGCAGGGCCACGTGCGCGCCGCCCCGCGCCATGGCGCGCCGTACCTCTGACTGCGAAGCCGGGACGGGGTAACCGGTGACGTCCACGGTGAGCTCGATCAACGAACCTCCCGACCTCCGGTCCCGCTGGTTACGCGCCCCTCCACAGCCTCGTCGTTCACCAGTGCGGACGGCTGACGTGGTCCAGATCGTGAGGGTCTGGGCGACGTCTGCTGGTTCGCCGTCGCGGTCCCGGATGCGGTGGTGACTCCACGGTCTCGTCGACGTTGGGCGTCGGCGACGTATTCGCAGACCGGTTGGAGCCCGGCCCGTTGAGTGGTGGGGATTGTTGGTTGGGGTGGAGCCCTGCCGATACGAGTTGGTTGCGGATCCTTTCGAGGGGCAGCTGAGCTGGGAGGACGCTGATTGATGTGTGGGCGGTGCCGTCGTGCTCCTACCGTGGCGAGGTGGAGGTGGGGCGCCATGGTGTCTTTGCCGGAAGCGCTTCGGGCGCGGGAGGCTGCGGCTCGGCAGCGAGTCGAGGAACTCCAGGCTGAGGCCGCGGAGTTGGCTTTCAGGCTGGAGAAGGCGCGAGCGGTTCTGTCGCGGCTGGAGATCACGCGGGAGACTGTCACAGAGGTACTGGTGAACTGTCGTCCGCGGGGACTGACGTCGAGTTTGACGTGCCGACGGAGCATAGGTCGGAACACGAAGAGACATCCGCGCCTCACGGTGTGGGGGTGATGGTGGTGCCGCCGTGGCGGGAGGGCCTGGTGACGGCGGTACTGCCGGACGTGTACCGGGACATCGTGGAGGTCATCGCCGATGCGCCGGGCCCGTTGCAGGCCAAGCAGATCGTGCCGCGGATCGGGCTGTCGATTACGACGGGAAGATCGAGGGTCGGCGCGCGACGGGGCCCGGATGGCGCTCGCCTGCCGCAGCAAGGCACGGGGGAGTGCCGCGGTCGACCAAGTGTGGCCGAGGTCCTGGGCGTCCAGGCCGAGTGCGGACGGCTGGACCTCGGGGACCTGGCGACCGTACGTCCGATCCCTGTTGCTGTCCCGCTACGTCACCCCGGCCGAGATCCGCCAGGCCGGCCCGGCCCGCATCACCAACTGCCTCACCCGGCCCGCCGCCCAGGCCAGTGCGCGCGGCCGCGCTCGCGGAACCAGCGCAGCACCGGCACCGCCTGACGGAAGGGGCGCCAGCGCCCGCGCTCCGCGCGGAGTGCCGATCCGGCGGCGGTGGGCGGCGAGCAGGCGGGCGAGGAACTCGACGACGTGGACCGGCTCAGACCCACGCTTGGAGGGGCGGTCTCGGCGTCCCCGGTCTCCCACAGGCGCCGCGTCACGGCGCCGACGCGGGCGACGGAGGCGTCCAGCTGCCGTCCGAAGCCGGCGACCTGGTCGTCCGCGGCCGCCGCGCGAGCGGTCGTCAGGGAGATGGTTTCGATGAGCAGGCGCAGCCCCGCGCCGCCGTCCATGACGACCTTGCGGCCCAGCAGGTCGAGGCCGTGGACGCCGTGCGTCCCCTCGTGGTTGGGGTTTGAGGCGGTTGTCCCGGCTGCTCGACGTTGTACTCGCGGGTGTAGCCGTGGCCGCCGTGGACCTGGATGGCAAGGTTGTTGGCCTCCAGGCATCACGGGGAGGGCCGGCTCTTGGCGATCGGGGTGAGCATGTCCAGCAGAAGTTCGGGCCCTGGCCCGCTCGTCGGCCGTCGGGGCGGTGCGCTCGTCGTCCAGCAGCCGCTCGCAGTACAGGATGAGAGCCAGTCCGCCTTCGACGTACGACTTCTGGGAGGAGTATGCGCCGGACATCGGAATGCCCGACGATCGGGTCTGGGGGTGGTGGCGTCCCTGGCCATGAGCGGGCGCCCCGGGCGTATGAGGAACGCGGGTGTGATTTCGTGGCCCAGCGTTGTGCTGCGTTTTACCTCGGCTCCGCGCTGACCGACAACCAGATTCGCTCCGCCAGGATCCCCGCCGCCTCGTCGAGGTCGACGTCGTGGATACCGGAGAGCCAGCGGCGGGCCACGGCGACGACCGGGCCCAGCACGAGGGACTCGATGAGGGGCTGGGAGAGCGGGGCCAACTCACCGGATTCCACGCGCGGTTGGATCCAGCGGGCGAGGGCCGACACCCTCGCCCGCTGGGCGTCGCGCTGCTCCTGGCCGCTCCGCATCGGCTGGCGGTCGCCGTATGGGGAGTGCACGAGTCGTGCGGCGTCCGGGTGTTCCCGGACGAACGCGAAATAGGCCCGTACGACGGCCTCGATGCCGTCACGCGAGGTCGGTGCGGCCTGCAGTGCGGTGAGCAACTCGTCGAGCAGCCTGCCCATCCAGCGCCGCTCCGCCGCGATGACCAGGCCGTCGATGCTGCCGAAGTGGTGGTAGAGGCTGCCCAGGCTGACCCCGCTGGCCTTGGTGACAGCGCTGACGGTGAGGCCCTGTTCGCCCGACTCCGCGTAGATGCGCAGTGCGGCGTCGAGGAGGCGGTCCACGGTCGCCTCGCCGCGTTGCTGCTTGGGAGTCATGTTGTGCCGCCGATTCAGATGGTTCCGTTTACAGAGATCTAGAGTGTTTTTCTAGAAAGTTCTTCCAATTCTACTGCCGGCTGGCCCAGACTTGGCTGTGCGGGACACGAGTGACCGCCCGGCCGTTGGGGGGGGGAGCGGGCGGACACTCGTCCACTGCCGCGACGATCGCGAACGGGGAGACGGGTACGACGTGTTAGAGCTGCGCGGAAGCGGTGCCGAGCCGCTGGAGGACGACGATCCGCGGTGGATCGGGGGCATCCCCCTGCTCGGCCGGCTCGGGGCAGGCGGCATGGGCCGCGTGTATCTCGGCGTCCACGAAGGGCGTTACGCCGCCGTCAAGCAGGTGCTGTCCTCCGTCGCCGCCGAGGACAAGGCCTTCCTGCGCCGGTTCGGGCACGAGCTGGACAATCTCGCCAAGCTTCCCGCGCGGGCCACCGCGCCGCTGCTTGTCAGCGACCGCACCGCACAGCCGCCCTGGTTGGCCACCGCGTACGTCCCTGGATCTACTCTGCGCGAGGCGGTCGAGCTGAACGGCGCTCCGCTGCCCGCGGACGCGCTGTGGCTGCTGCTGCGGGAGGCGGCCTCGGGGCTGGCGGAGGTGCACGCGCTGGACATGGTGCACCGCGACCTCAAGCCGTCCAACGTCATGCTGACCCTCGACGGCGTCACCGTCATCGACTTCGGTGTCGCCCAGGCCGCGGAACAGAGTCAGCTGACCCTGTCCGGCATGGTGGTGGGCACGCCTGCCTATATGTCGCCCGAACAGGCCTCGGGGGCACGGAAGTTGACCGGCGCCGTCGATGTGTTCGCCCTCGGCTCGGTGCTTGCGTACGCGGCCTGCGGGCGCCCGCCCTTCGGCGACGAGTCCGGTCACGGAGTGCTGTACCGCATCGTGCATGAGGAGGCCGACCTCGACCCCGTGCGCGAACTGGCCCCGGAGCTCGCCGAGGTCGTCGCGGCCTGCCTTGCCAAGGACCCCGGTGCCCGCCCGACCGCCGCCGAACTCGTCGAACTCGCGGCGCAGCACGGGCCGTTCGCCGCCCCCCTGTGGCCGCAGGCAGTCACCGAGCGGCTGTCCGAACGGGCTGCCTTCGCCGCGAGGCCAGTCCTGGAGCTCGAGGAGCCGTCCGGCCCTGTCCCGACCCTGGCGTCCGCCGAGCCGGAGTCGAAGCCCGGGCCGGAGCCGGCGTCCACGCCCAGCCCTGAGCCGCGCGAGCGCCGCCGGCGTACCCGGATCCTGTTCGCCGCCGTCCCCGTTGTGGTCGTGGTCTCCGGTACGACCCTCGCGATCCAGCTCCTGCCGAACACCTCCGCACCACAGGCCGACGCCCGCGCCACGCCGTCGGTCATGGTCTCGGCGTCGCTCACCCCCACCCAGTCCCCCTCGGGCACGGCAACTCCGGGGAAGTCGCCGTCGGGCAAGGGCAAGGGCATGGGCAAGGGGATGAGCGGGGCGCAGGCGAACAGCGGGAGCCCGGGCACCGGCACCGGTAAGGGCACGGACGCGAGGGACGGCTCCGGCGACGCCGGCACCTCGGACGGCTCGGGCGGAAGCAGCGGCTCAAGTGGCTCGCGCGGTTCCGGCGGTACGTCGACGGGCACTTCGGACAAGGGCGCCACGGTGGGCAGCTACTTCCACCTCGTGAACGGGGACAACGGAGACTGCCTGACCCTGACGGCCTACGGCAACGGGCTGATCCACGGGAGCTGCGCGGGCGACGCGAAAAGCTCCTGGGCCTTTCTGAGCGCCTCGGACGGCTCGTTCAAGGTCGTCAACCAGGGCAGTAGCCAATGCCTGGTCACCCCCGTCTTCGGCAACAACGCCTCGGTCGGCTCGTGTGAGGCGTACGGCCAGTCCTCGATGTTCTGGATCAGGGGCTCCGGCGCGACCCTGCGTAGCGTGCAGAGCGGCCAGTGCCTCGATCTGGCCTCGGGCAGCAGCGTGACGGCGTACGACTGCGAGTCCGGGAAGGCGTCCCAGCGCTGGACGAAGGAGTAGCCGTCCGAACCCTGTCGTAGGCATTCGGAAGGAATGCGGCTGACAGGTCGCGGTACGTGAGACTTGCTGGCCAGGTGGTGCGTTCAATCGGGGGCTGCCCTTGCCGATAACCCCATCCGCTCTGGCGGCGAGTGGCTTGTCGTCGCGCCGCGGCAGCACCGCCTCCAGCGCCTCACCAGAGCAGCGATGCCGGGCCCTTCGACTCGAGGGCTGACACTCCGCCGCGCTCACGCCCCTGGCACCAGCGCTGCACCGTGCCGTCAGCCGCCGCGACATCACGCCAGGGTCGGTCGCCACCCCTGTTCCTGGTGGCCCAGATGGCCCAACGCTGGGTAACGAGCAAGGGCAGGACGGTGTGGACCGAACAACCACTGGACGGCACGTTCACCTGACCGTCTCATGCCCTGCCGGGTGACCCCGGATCCGCCGAGGATACGTGCTGTGCTGCTGCAGCGGCCGCACCCGGCTGCGGGACTGTTACTCCTGGCCGGAGACCGCCATCTCTCCCAGCAACGACCAGTCGTCCTGCGGAACGGTCAGGTTGACGATGCGCGGCGTCTCGGCCAGATGGGGCGGTAGCGTCTGCTGTGCCGCCTTGAAGTGCGCAGACTGCACATGCGCGGCCCCGGCCACGTCGTCGCGGAAGGCCTCGACCAGAACGTACTCCGTCGGCTCCTCCACACTGCGCGACCAGTCGAACCACAAGCAGCCGGGCTCGGCGCGCGTGGCGCGGGTGAAGTCGGCGGTGATCTCGGGCCAGCGGTCGGCGTGCTCGGGACGGACTCGGAACTTGGCGGTGATGAAGATCACGGGATTCCTTCGCTGATGTCTGTCGTCAATTCCACCGCGTGTGGCGCGGGGGAGGGGAGACGTTCGGGTCGGCGCGGTGCTGCCACCTTCGTCCCGCACGTGTCGCGTATGCGACGGTCAGGGTGACAAGCCGATCCGCGGGCGGCCGCGGCTTTCCCTGCTTTCCGGCCGAGGCTCGTCGCTACAAGATCGTACGATCTCCGCCTGCCATCGCTGCCTCGCGGACCCGCGAGAGCGGACGCGTCGCAATACTTCCGGCCCGGCCCTGCCGCCCCACGCCCCGTGGCGAGCCGCCCGGTCGGCTGTCCGCCACGGTGGCACGGGAAAGTGGTGCGGGCGTGCCCGCCGGGTCGTGACGACCGGAGTACCAACTCACCGTGCGCGTAGGGAAGGACTTTGGCGCCCGGCAGATGGACCAGGACCTCCGCGTCCGCCGGAACTCCTTCCTTCCGCGCCGTCTTGGTCCTGACGAGCTGCCCGGCCACCTCCACCTCGAGCACCCGCTGTGCGCCGTGGTTCGTAACGCTTCGACGTCTGCAGGTGAAGGTGTTGGGACCGGGGTCCGTGACGACCTTGACGTACTCGGGCCGGAGCAGGAAGTTCATCGCCGGTGAGCCGATGAAGTAGCCGACACAGGTGGACGAAGGTGCCTCGAAGAGCTGCTGTGGCGTGTCCTGCTGCACGGCACGGCCGTCCCTCGGCACCAGCACTTCGCCAGGCCCGCGATCCCCTCGGATACGGGCCCGGGGGGCTCGCGGAGTTGGTCAAAGACGGCGGGATCGGCGATGACGCGTCGGCAGACACGGTTCATTCGCCCGCGGCGTCCTCGGCCTCCCAGCGCAGCAGGTCGCCCGGCTGGCACTCGAGCACCTCGCAGAGGGCGGCGAGCGTAGCGAAGCGCACCGCCTTGGCGCGGCCGTTCTTGAGCACCGCCAGGTTGGCGGGCGTGATCCCTACGCGGTCCGCGAGCTCGCCCACGGACATCTTCCGCCTGGCCAGCATCACGTCGATGTCGACGGCGATCGGCATCAGATCACCTCGTCCAACTCGGCCTGCATCTGCGCCGCTTCGACGTCGCGCGCGACGGCCTGGGCGAGCAGCATCCGCAGCACGAGCACGATGAGCGCGACCCCCAGGATGGCCACGCCGACCCCGCCCATGATGACGGTGACGCCCGGGTCGTCCCGCTGGCCCGGCGCATTGATGGCCGTGACCGCGAACCACACGAGGGCAGCCGCCACGATCGCGCCGATCACGCCGTCCACGTACCGGAAGGCGGCGTGGGAGAACACGGTTCCGCGTCGCACCATCGTCACCAGCCGCCATACGCAGACCAGCGCGACCTGGGCCGACACCATGCCCAGGATCGTGATCACGCGCAGCGGGGTCAGCGGGAGCGACCCGTCCTCCGGGTCGGTGGCCAACGCCCACACCATCCCTGCCTGCACGAACACGGTGCCGGCGAACACCACCCCGAGCACGGCACGCAGCGCACGCACTGTCAGCTTTCCCATGTCCCACCTTTCCATCGACTTGCGATGGGAATCTATCGAGTTTCGATGGGTGTCGCAAGGGTTGGGCGGAGGGCGGGCGGCGGTTTCGCACCGTGGCGGGACGCCACCGCTCCCCCCATGGCATGGCGTGCACGCGAAGGTCCTCGACCTCGTCGAAGTTGGCCTCGCTTCAGGGAAAAACCGACGCGGTCCGGCACACCCCGGACAGGGCCGTTGATTCGGCAGACCCCGCCGTTGGCGGGCTCAGGTGGTGCATGTGGTGTGGTGTGGTTGATCGGGCAGGTAGAGCGTGTCTTCTTGTGGGGTGAGGCCGCGGCCGATGGCGTGGCAGATTTTGCGGATCGCATCGTCGGGGCGGGGGGTGGCGTTCCATGTGCGGAGGGTGTGGTCCAGGCCGGCCGTGGTGAGGGTGCGCCGGTCCGGGCTGAAGGTCACGGCGAGGACGGTGCTGGTGTGCCCTTGGAGTGTTGCCAGAGTGCTGCCGGTGGTTGCGTCCCACAGGCGCAGGGTGTGGCTCTCTGCTCCGGCGGCAAGGGTGCGTCCGTCGGGGCTGAAGGTCAACGGGCCTGATTTTCCTGTGTATCCGGTGAGGCTCGCGCGGATGCGGCCGGTGGCGGTGTCCCACAGTCGTATGGCGTGATCGTCGCTTCCGGCGGCCAGGGTGCGTCCGTCGGGGCTGAAGGCCAGTGAGACCACTGTGGTGGTGTGTCCGGGGAGGCTTTTGACCAGGCGGCCGGTTGGGACGTCCCACAGGCGCACGACGCGGTCCATGCCGCCGGTGGCGAGGGTGTGCCCATCGGGGCTGAACGCCAGCGCGTCGGTGTCGAGGCTGAATTCCGCTGTTTTCACGTCGCTGGGGAATCCCGGCAGGCTGTGTCGGAGATGGCCGGTGGTGGGGTTCCACAGTTCCACCCCGCGCTCAATGTTGCTGGTGGCGAGGGTGTGTCCGTCGGGGCTGAACGCCAAGTATTCCGCGCCGGCGCCAAATCCGGGCATGCTTCTTTGGAGGCGTCCGGTGGATGTGTTCCACAGTTCCACGCCGTGATCAAAATCACCCGTGGCCAGGGTGTGCCCGTCGGGGCTGAAGGCCAGCGCTTCGACATCGCCGTCGTGCAGGGCCAGACGCTTGCGGATGCGACCGGTGGCCGCATCCCGCAGCAGCACTCCGTGATTGCCGACAGTGTGGCTGGCGAGAGTGCGCCCGCCCGGACTGAACGCCATGTCGTTGAGGGTTCGAAGGGTCGGGTAGCGCCTGGTCGGGTAGCGCTTGGTCGCGCTGGACGCCTGGGTGTCCGTCCGGTCAGGAGGCGTGGAGAGGACTCGCTGGGACTGGTCCGCTGCCAGGTCCCACAGGCGCAGAACGCCGTCTTCACTTCCGGTGGCCAGGCTGTGCCCGTCCGGGCTGAACGCCAGTGAGATCACCGCGGCGGTGTGTCCGGGCAGGCTTGTACGCAGGCGGCCGGAGGCGGCGTCCCACAGCAGCACCGAACGGTCCCGGCCGACGGTGGCGAGGGTGCGTCCGTCCGGGCTGAACGCCAGCGAGGCCACCTGAGAGGTGTCTCCGGTCAAACCTCGGAGCAGACGGCCGGTGTCCGTGTCCCACAGTTCCACACCGCGATCGACACTGCTGGTGGCCAGGGCGTGTCCGTCGGGGCTGAACGCAATGGCATCGACCGCCCCCTTCGTCTGATGGAGAAGGCTTCGTCGCAGGCGGCCGGAGGTGGTGGTCCACAGTTTCACACCGTGGTCGGCGGTGCCCGTGACCAGAGTGTGCCCGTCCGGGCTGAAGGCCAGCGACCACACCGGGGAGACATCCCCGGAAAGTCTTCTGCGGAGGCGGCCGGTGTCGGTGTTCCACAGAGCCACGCCGTGGTCGAGGTCAGCGGCGGCCAGGGTGCGCCCGTCCGGGCTGAAGGCCATGGCGACGGTTGAGCCATCAGTTCGCTTCCCCAGGGTCCCGCGGACGCGGCCGCCGGCCAGATCCCACAACTGGATTCGTTGATCGCCGACGATGCCGATGGCCAGGGTGCGCCCGTCCGGGCTGAACGCCACCGTGTCGGTTGGGTCACCTCCTTCCAGGAAGCTGTCCGGGCGGTCGGGCCCGCGGTCCCTCTTGTCCGCCAACAGGTCTCCGCGCAGACGGCCGGATCGGACGTCCCACAGCCCCACCGAGCCGTCTTTGCCGACACTGGCGAGACTGCGGCCGTCGGCGCTGAACGCCACCGACACCACCGACGTCGCATGCCCGGCAAGCCGGTACTTGAGCGGCACGGCAGCCGCAGCGTAGAGGCTCTCGACCGCCTGGGACGTTGGGCTGGTCCGGTAGGCACGGACGGCCAGCAGGGAGGCGAGATCGGAGTCGGTGCCGATGAGCGAGGCGGATTGCGCGGCGAGCTGACGGGACAGAGCCACCTGCCGGGCAGCGTCCGCGTTGTGCCGCTGCTGGTCGCTGGTCCGGCTCTGCTGCCAGGCGATCACGCCCGCGGTGAGGGCAAGAGCGAGGAGGACGGACAGGGTCGCGGTGAGCGCCCGAAGGCGCCGGGTCGTGCGCGCCGCATGCCGGTGCTCCTGCTCGCGTGCCGTGAGGCTGGCGGTGAGGAAGGCGTGTTCCAGGCCGGTGAGGTCTGCGGTCGGCGTGAAGCCGAAGTGTTCCTGGGCGGTGGCCAGGCGTGTGCCGCGGTACAGCGCCCCCGCATCGCGGTCCAGGTCCTCCCAGGCGCCGGCGGCCTCGGTCAGTTTGCGGTGCACGCGCAGCCGCTCGCGGTCCTGCTCGATCCAGTTGCGCAGCCGTGGCCAGGCGGTCAGCAAGGTCTCGTGGGCCAGGTCGACGGTGTCGTCGTCCTGGGTGAGCAGCCGGGCGCGGGTGAGCGTTTCCAGGACCTGGTGCGCTGCCGGTCCACCGATGTCCTGCAGTTCTGCGTGCTCAGCAGGTCGGCGGGTGTCGGGGGTGCCGTCGCCGGGGGTGACCAGGCGCAGCAGCACACGACGAGCCGCGCCGGCCTGGTCCTCGGTGAACTGGCCGTGTACGCCCTCGGCGGTCTTGGCGACCGCGCCGTCCAGGCCGCCGACCGCCTCATAGCCGGCCAGGGTGAGCGTCTTGCCGCGACGGCGGCGCCAGGTCTCCAGCAGCACGTGCGACAGCAGCGGCAAACCGCCCCGCGCGTCGGCGACCTCGTCGACGAGGCGGGAGGTCAGCGCCCGTTCCACGGTCAGGCCGGCCGCGGCGGCGGGTTTGACGATGACCTCGCGCAGCTCCGCCGGACTCATCGGACCGGCCAGCAGATGCGCGTCGCGCAGCGCACGGGTCAGCTCGTCGTGTTCGGCGCAGCGGCCGTAGAAATCGGCGCGCACAGCGATCAGCACCCGTAACCGGCTCTCGGGCCGGCGAGCGGTCAGGAGCAGCTCGAGGAACCGCGCCCGCTCGGCCGGGTCCTGACAGAGAGTGAAGATCTCCTCGAACTGGTCGACGATCACGAACGTGTCCGCCCCGGTGCCGCCGGCGTCGGGGCCGGTGTCGCTGGGATCGAACACGCGGGCGTGAGTGCGCTCCGGGCGCTCTCCCGGCGTGAGGATACGGATCGCGGCCGGGCGCAGGCCTGCTTCCCGGGTGTGCTGGAGGGCGGGGATCAGGCCGGCGCGCAGGAGGGACGACTTGCCGCTGCCGGACGGGCCGAACACCGCCGCGAACCGCTGGCGGCGCAACAGCTCCAGCAGGTCGGCGGTGAGCTTGTCGCGGCCGAAGAACCGGCCGTGGTCCTCGGTCTCGAACCGCGCCAATCCCTTGTACGGCGAATCCGCACCCTCCCCCTCCACCTCGGGGGCTGAGGCGGCGGCCTCGTCCGCGGCCTGCTTCCACCGGGCCTCCCACTCCACCGGATCGCCGCCGCAGGCCTGCACGTAGGCCAGCACCACGGACAGGGTGGGGAACTGCTCCCCGCCTGCCGCCTGCGACAGGGTGGTGATCGAGTATCCGGCCCGCTGGGCCAGCGCACGGTAGGTGATCCCGCCTGCCTCGGCGCGCAGCTTCCGCAGTTCGAATGCGAACCGCTGCACCGGACCTGCCCCCGGGTCGACCGGCACTTCACGACGCCCCGCCACGCCTCCACCCCCGTCGGCTGCCTCGCACCAGACCGCCCGACACGCTACGGACCCCGCTACCAGCCCGGAAAGTTTGCGTCCGGCCATTGTTCGGCCGCCTGACCAGCGCTGCCAAACAATGCGCCAGTCCGCTGAACTCGGTGTTGCGAGCCCCGAGAAGCCGTCCGGACCCTGCAGTGCCGGACGGTCGTGCGGTTCGGCTCAGGGGGGAGCAACTGGTTCGGCACCCGTCGACAAGACTTCGGCGGGTGCCGAACCTGGAGCCCCCGTCGGGAGGAACAACTCCCGTAACCGCCCAAGGAACAAACCACTCGTCAGAGAAGAAAGGCACGAGCATGCGCACTCGCATCCAGGCACTCGGCGACCGCCTGCTGGAGACCGTCGCCCCCAAGGCGACGGCATCGGCCGTCGCCTGTTGGCAGTTTGACTACTGCCAGCGCAACGCCTGTGGCACCGGCCGGCACCGGCGCTACGAGGTCGACCCCTGCAACGACAAGTTCCGCTCCTGCTGCCCCGGCAGCTGCAGCTACTCCGGCCGCTCCTGCGGCTGACGCCCACCGAGGAGGCAGAACCGCATCCGGCGCCGACGCGGGGCCACCCACCCCGCCCGCGCGCCGGGTGCGCCATGCATCGTCCTCCGACACTCGGAGAGAGGTCTCTCGACCCATGGTCCACGTGATCGACACCGGGCGGATCCTGCTCGGACTCGTCTTCCTCTGCTCCCTTGCCGGGAAACTGCGCGGGGCGGCCGCCTTCCTGGAGTTCCGCGCGGCGGTGAGCCAACTCGCCCCGGCACTGCGCCGCATACGCAAACCCGTCGCCGTCCTCGTGGTCGCAGCCGAGGCGCTCGCCGTCGTCACGCTCGCCCTGCCGGAGACGGTGGCCGCCGGTTTCACCGTGAGCGCCGCCCTTCTGGCGGCGTTCACCGCCGGTCTGCTCGGCGTACTGCGGCGCGGCGCGACCACACCCTGCGGATGCTTCGGCCGGAGCGCTCCGGTGGCCCCCCGCCATGTCGTACGCAACATCGTGCTCGGGTTCGTCGCCCTGGCCGGGCTCGGCGTTCAGTTGGCCACCCCCGGCACGCCGCCGACGGGCGGGTCATCCGCCGGGCTGCTGCTCACCGCGGGCACGGCAGCGCTGCTCGCGCTGGTCACGGTCACGCTGGACGACTGGGCTGACCTGTTCGCGCCGCGTCCGGCGGCCAGGGAGGCCCGGTGAGCCCGGCGGCCGCGGCCCTTGCCGTCACCACCGTGTCAGCCGCCGCCATCGCCACAACTGTGCTGCGCCGTCGCTACATCATCGTAACCGTGATCGGCTCCAGCATGAGTCCAACGCTCGTGGCGGGGGACCGGGTACTCGTCCGGCGCGCCCCGCTGGAGGCGATCGCCACCGGGCGGCTAGTGGTCACCGAGCCGCCGCGCGAGCACCGCTGGGACCGCGTGCGAGCACACGGGCTGCTGATCAAACGCGCGGCCGCGGTGCCGGGAGACCCGCTGCCGCGCGAGGGCGCACCGGCCTTCGCCGATCTGCCCGAGGAGCGGGTCCCGGAGGGCCGGATCGTCCTCCTCGGCGACAACCCCGCCGCCAGTCTGGACTCCCGCCACTGCGGCTACTTCCAGGCGGAGCAGATCGTCGGCGTCGTCCTCCGCCCCTTGAAATCTTCGGAAATGCGATCAGGAACGCGAACGGAACAGCCATCAGGAAAGGACGTACCGTCATGGCGTATGTGACCGCCGCAGTCGTGCTGCTGGGCCTGCTCAGTCTGCTCAATCTGGCGCTGGTCTACGGCGTGGTGCGCCGCCTGCACACCTCGGATCCGGCACTGTCGGGATCCGGCCGGGGCCCCGACAAGGTCCTGGGGCCGGGCGGTGCCGTCGCCCCGTTCACCGCCCTCGACACCGACGGCCGGCAGCTGACGCTGGACGATCTGACCGAGAAGCTCACCGTCCTCTTCCTCGCCCCCTGGTGCGCCGCCTGCCAGGAGCTGCTGCCGCTGATGGCCGAGCGCGCCGCCGCGTACGGGCCGGAGCGTCTGTGGGCCGTCATAGAGGTGGACCCGGCGCAGGAGGGCGGCGGCGTCGCGGAGTACGTCGAGCGTCTCGCCCCGGTGGCGCGGGTGGTCGTTGTCCGCGAGGGGGACGAGCTGGTCGAGGCCTTCCAGCTCACAGGCATGCCGACCTACGTGGAGATGGGCGCGGGCGGCATCGTGGCGAGTACCGGCCGAACCCTGCCCCGTCGCACGGACCTCGTCCGGGCCGGGCACTGACCGGTGATCCGACGCGCCCGCTCCACCGCACTCGGCACGGCTCTCGCGCTCGCCTGGCGCGCCGCGCCTTGGCACATCGCCGCCCTGCTCGTGGTCACGGCGGCCGGTGCCACGGTGCCCGTCGCCGTGGCCTCGCTGACGCGGCTGACCCTCAACACCCTGGCAGGAGCGGGCGATACGGCCCTGCTCGGCCTGGCGCTCGGGTTGGCCGCGCTGGGGGTGGCGACGGCGGTGATGACGCCACTGACGACGTATCTCGGCAATCAGCTCGACCGGGCCACTGCCTTTGCCGCGGTCTCCCGCGTCTATTCGGCCGTCAACTCGCTGGTCGGGCTGTCCCGGCTGGAGAACCCCGGTTTCCAGAACCGACTCCGGGTGGCCCAGTCAGCGGGTAGCCAAGCGATCGGGGGAGTCCTGGAAGCCGGGCTCGGCCTCGTCGGCGGTGCGCTCACCGCGGCCGGCTTCATCGGCGCGCTGTACGTGCTGAGTCCCGCCATGACCGCGGCCGTCCTGCTCTGCGTCGTACCACTGCTGATGGCCGAGCTTCGGCTGGCGCGTCGTCGGGCCCTCGGAGACTGGCGGGCGAGCGCAGCCCAGCGCCGCTCCGGCTTCTACGAGATGCTGCTGTCCAGCCTGGAAGCCGCCAAAGAGATCCGGCTCTTCGGGGCGGGTGGTTTTCTGCTCGACCGCATGCTCGCCGCCCGCCGTATCGCCGACACCGAGCGCCGCGCCGTGGACCGGCGGGAGTTGCTGACGCAGGGCGCGCTGGCCCTGCTCGCCGCGGCCGTCGGCGGGGCCGGCCTGGTGTGGGCGGCGCTGGCGGCGCGGCGCGGGGAGCTGACGGTCGGTGATGTGGCGCTTTTCGTTGTGGCCGTTGCCGGGGTGCAGGGTGCGCTGGGCACGCTGGTGCGCTCGGTGGCGCAGTTGCATCATCTGTTGCTCATCGTGGGCCACTACCAGGCTGTCGTTGGCGCGGCCCCGGACCCGACCCTCGCTGAGCCGCCCGATGAGGCGGTGTCCCTGCCCGCGCTGCGGGAGGGCATCGAGTTCCGGGACGTCTGGTTCCGCTACGACGAGGGTCACCCTTGGGTGCTGCGGGGGGTCAGCTTCCGTATCCCGTACGGGCAGGCGCTGGCCCTCGTCGGGCACAACGGCGCCGGCAAGAGCACCCTGGTCAAACTCCTGTGCCGCTTCTACGACCCGACGCGTGGTGCGGTGCTCTGGGACGGCGTCGACATCCGGCGGGTGCCGGTGGCCGAGCTGCGCCGTCGGCTCGGTGCGGTGTTCCAGGACTATGTGGAGTACGACTTGACGGCCGCGGAGAACATCGCCATCGGTGATGTGACGGCCATGGACGACCGTCCCCGGCTGCAGTCCGCGGCCCGGGCCGCCGACATCGACGGTGTGCTCGCGGCGCTGCCCCGCGGGTACGACACCCTCCTCAGCCGACTCTTCTCCGACGACGGCCATGACGGCCGGACCTCCGCTGAGGCAGGGAGCCCCTCGGATGCGATTGGCGCCCTGCTGTCGGGAGGCCAGTGGCAACGAGTGGCCCTGGCACGGGCGTTCCTGCGGACCGACCCGGACCTGCTGATCCTGGACGAGCCCAGCTCAGGTCTGGACGCGGAGGCCGAACACGACATCCACCAGCGGCTCACGTGCCACCGCAAGGACCGCACCAGCCTCCTGATCTCCCACCGACTCGGCGCGGTACGCGCCGCCGACCGGATCATCGTCCTGAGCGAGGGCCGGATCATCGAGGAAGGCACACACGGAGGCCTTGTCGAGCGCCGCGGCACGTATGCCCGGCTGTTCGAGCTGCAGGCCAGGGGGTACCGGAGGTGACCGTGTCCACTGCCCGGGTGGCGGGCATCCGCGCACCCGGCCCGACCACCTGGGCGGCGATAAGGCGTATTCCTCCCGGCGCAACCGCCGCTACCGACGTCGCCAGATCAAGCACACCATTCCCAAGCCCCGAGATCAGCGGGCTCACCGCCGATGATCTGATCCGGGAAGGCACATCACTGCCTGCCACCCGCATCGGACCGCTGCACATGAATCTGGGCCGGTCTCATCTGGCCCTGGGAGACCGGGACTCCGCCCTCGAAGCCCTCGAAGAAGCCTGGAACGTCGCTCCCGAGATGGCCCAGGTCCACCCGACAAGCCAAGAACTGATGCGAGTGCTGACCTCACTGCACCGGCGCAGCAACCCGCGGCTGACCCGCCTGGCCAAGCGAGCTGGTGTGCCTTTCTGACCACAGGAAGCCAAGACTGTATGAACAACCGTTGACGAACGCGGCCCATCCCGCGTCATACACGGACTTGGCGAGCCGGGTGCGGCCGAGACCGGACCCCGCGAGGTCTTCCACGTACACCGCTTGGTTGTCGCGAATGATCTGCGTGGATGCCTTGTGGTGGAAGTCCCGGCGCCGGTTGGCCACCTTGGCGTGCTGGCGTGCGACCTCGATGCGCGTCTTGGCCCGGTTCTTGCTGCCCTTGGCCTTGCGGGACAGCTCCCGCTGAAGGCGCCTGACGTCCCGTCGGACAGGACCGGGACGCGGACAGGCCCAGGTCGATGCCGGACTCCGCTGCCACCTGCGGGAGGATGTCCGGCTCGGTGCCCACGACGAAGCTGAGGAAGTACCGGCCGCAGCTGTCCTTGGTGACGGTCATACGTGGGCGCTGCCGGAAGCCGGCGCGACCACTTGACCTTGAGGCCGCCGACCTTGGCCAATTACACCCTGCCGTCGTCTTTCAGGGAGAAGGCGTTGGTGTTGAGGCGGATCGACTGCCGGGTGTCCTTCTTCGACTTGTAGCGGGGAGGGCCGACCTTCCGGCCCTGCCGCGTGCCCTGGAGGCTGTCGAAGAAGTTCTTGTAGGCGGTGTCCAGGTCCCACAGGGACTGTTGCAGGACGACCGCCGACACGTCGGCGAGCCAGGCGCGTTCCTCGGTGTGCTTGGCCTGGGTAATGCGCAGCCGGGACAGCTCGGCCGACTTCACATACGGCAGCCCGGCCGCGTGCGCCTCCTTGCGGTCGCGCAGGCAGTCGTTCCACACCCCCCCCGGGCACACCCGAACCCACTCGCCAGCGCACGGCACTGGGCAGCGTCCGGATAGGCCCGGAAGTTGTAGCGCAGCTGCACACCCGAGATCCTAACTAAAATTGGTCTCATGGATTAGCAGAACGACTACAGGCCACCACCCGCCCAAGATGGCCGTCTCGAAGCTGGTCAACAGCCTCAAGGGCGACTCCGCTCGCCGGATACGGCAGGAGTTCACCGGGCGGATCAACCACGCCATCACGCCCGGGCACCTTTGGTCACCCTCGTATTTCTCCGCATCGTGCGGCGGAGCACCGTTGGCGATCGTCCACCAGTACATCGAACAGCAACAACATCCGCCCCAAGGCGCACGTCAGAGCAGCCTTGAGATGCATTCATCCCCGGCGTGAACGCCGGGGCTTTCTGCAAGAGTCCCGGTAACTCACTGCCGTACTGCAGCAGTACGTGCGCTCAGAATCGCCAGATCGGTTCAGAACTGAGGCAGCGTTGCCGTGGCCTTCTTGCCTGCCTGGATCTGTGCGATCCGTTCCGCGAACATCGTTGCACCCTGTGTCAGCATCGGCTCGCTCACACCGCCCTCTACGCAGGTAGTGGCGACCACCGTACCGACGCGCATGGTGATGTACTCGCCCGTCAGCCCTCCGCCTTCCTTGGTGTAGGCCTGGCTCTCGTTCCCGAAGGTGGGCTTTGAAAGAGGGGGATTCCTACCAACCTCGAACTTCAGGCCGTCCTTGGCGTCCTGCTTGCTGGTGTAGGTGGTGATTTCGAAATTGACGTAGTGCGTGCCGCCGGACAGAGCGAACTTGTCGTGGCCAAACCACTTGCCCTTGCACTCCTGCAGACTCGGACAGTTGAGATGCCCGTCCGCGGTGCCGACGTCACCACTCACGCCCTCAAGGCCACCCATCGCTCCAAGGTCCGGAAGCGCGTTCTTGACCTGGGCCTTCTGACTCAACACCGTGCTGGAGTCTGGTACGGCGGACGACCGCTCCGGCGCTGGGCTGCCGGTCGCACCGGCGTGCCCGCCGCCTTGCCCAGAATCGTCGGTATCCCCGCCACTACACGCTGTAACTGTGGCGCACAGCAAGCCGGTCAAGACGGCCGCCGACAACGTGAGCCGTCGTGTCGTCTGGTTTGTTCCTGTCACGGTCCGTCTCCCCCTGTAGAGATCAACTCATCAGGTGGATCATAGAGTTAGCTGACGGTTCGCCTGGACTGGGATCGGTGCTGGTCGGCTCAGACCAGGGCTGAGGTGATGGCCGACGTCCAGCTCGCGGTGGCGCGGCGTGCCAGTTGGCTGTCGGGGGCGTAGCCCTCGAACAGGTGGAACGCTCCTGGTACCACGTGCAGCTCGGTATGGACGCCGGCGGTCATGAGCCGCCGCCCGTACTCCAGTGCCTCGTCGCGCAGGGCGTCGGCCTGGCAGATCTCGAGGTATGCCGGGGGCAGGCCGACAAGGTCCTGCGCGCGTGCCGGGGCGGCGTACTGGTCTGCGCCGGCGGAGCCCAGGTACAGCTTCCACATGCCGCGAGCGACCCGGCCGTCGACGATCCGGTCGTCGATGCACTCTCCGACCGAGGGCAGCTTGCAGCGGTCGTCGAGGGCAGGGACGAGCAGAAGCTGGAACATGAGGTCGGGTCCGCTGCGGTCCCGGGCCGCCAGGGCGACGGCTGCGGCGAGCGCGCCACCGGCCGAGCGTCCGGCGACGGCCAGGCGGGCGGGGTCCACGTCGAGGGCGTCGGCGTTCTCCGCGGTCCAGCACAGGGCGGCGTAGCAGTCGTCGAAGGCGGCCGGATACGGGTGCTCGGGGGCCAGCCGGTAGTCGACGGAGATGATCACCGCCCCGGCGGCCAGGCAGATGTCGCGGCAGTTGCCGTCGCCGGTGTCGAGGTCGCCGGAGACGAAGGCGCCGCCATGGAAGTACAGCACGCCCGGGCGCGGGGTGGAGTCCTGGCGGGTCGGCCGGTAGATCCGGACGGTGAGATCACCGGCCGGCCCGGGGATCGTGGTGAGGCTGACGGCGATCTGCGGGTCGTCGGCCGGGGAGGCGGCGGCCAGCAGGGAGCGTACGTATGCCCTGGTCGCTGCTGGGTCGGCCAGCGGGTCGAACGGCGGGATGCGGTCCAGGACGTGGGCTATCTCGGGGTGCAGGCGCATCGCCGACTCCATAGTCTCATTGATACCGTGGTAGCGCGGGAGACGCTAATAGTCCCAGTGATACGGTGTCAACGAAATTATGTGGCAGGAAGGGGAACGGGACCATGACGAAGGATCTGACGCCGCCCCAACTGGTGGTCCTCGGCCTCATCGCCCGGCACGGTCCAATGACGCCCTATGACCTCAAGGCCAAGGTCGAGGCCTCCGTCGGCCACTACTGGCCGATCCCGCACGCCCAGCTCTACCGCGACCCGCCGCGCCTGGCCGAACTGGGCCTGCTGCGCGAGGAAGCCGAGGAACACGGCCGCCGACGCCGGGTCTTCCACCTGACCGGAGCCGGACACAAGGCCCTGAGGGACTGGCTCGCCGACCCCACGACACTGGAGCCGGAAACCCGGAATCCGGCCCTGCTCAAGCTGACGTTCGCGGACCTGGGCGCCCCCGGACAGGTCGCCGAGCTGGCCGCAACCCAAGCGGCGCAGCACCGGCGGTGGCGCGACACATATCAGGACCTTCGCACCCGGCTCGATCCGCAGGCCCCGGACACTGCGGCTCGAACCCGGCTGCTCACGCTCGGCATCGCACAAGAGCAGAGCTACGTCGCGTTCTGGGAGGCCCTGGCGGCCGACCCGAAGGGGACCGGCGAGGCGAGGTCAGAGCTCGGCGGCTGATGCATCTACGGCTGGGCCTTGCGCAACCGTAACGCACTCATGCCGAGCCGCGAGCAGCTGCGCCGTGCGTCGGAGACGGTGGAACGGTGGCGGGAGCGGTTGGCCGGTCGCGCCGAACTCGTCCGGGCGGTATCGGACTACGTCGACGGCGTCGCGAAACCGTGCATGGGCGGCTGGGGAGCGGTGTTGCTCACGGTCCCTCCGGACGGCACCGTGCTGCTCTGTCCGGCCACGGTGACCCTGCCCTGCCTCGATCCGCCCAATGTCGCGGACCGGCCGCTCGCGTGGATCTGGGAGCACTCCAGTGCCTTCAACCAGTACCGCGGCACGGACTGGATGCATGAACCGTGCCGCAGCTGCCCGCGCCGTGACGAGGACTTCGGCGGCTGCCGCTGCCAGGCTTTTGTATTTACCGGCGCCGCCACCCGCACCGACCCGGCATGCGGCCTGTCCCCGGACCACGACCTCGTGGAGAAGGCGGTGGCCGCGGAGGGCAGCGGGTCCGGCTATGAATACCGGGCGTACGCGGACCGCACGACGCGCTGACGACACGCGAATGTTCAGATCTCCATGACGGCATCGCAGTCGGGGCAGACGATGGACGCGGACTCGGCGGGGTACCAGGGAGCCCCAGGCTGCTCGGACGGCTTCCCACGGGCCTTCTCCATGGCGAAGGTGTCCTTGCCGCAGAGTGTCCGCGGTCCGGCGGTATCGGGCCTGCCAGGGGCGGCCGGCGCGGCGTGCACCCGGCGGGAGAGCCGTTCCGCATCAGGCGAGCCGACCGCGGACGTATGCGCCGGCACCGGCTTGTCGAGCTCGTACACGACGACGATCTCGCTCATGTGTTCACGCCAGACGCTTCGCGGCTGAGCCGCTGCGCAGCGGCGTTCACCCGCGTCCGGCGCCGGGGAGGGTGAGTTCACGGCCGCGGTAGAAGCCCTCGTTCTCCTCGACGACGTAGGGGGCCATGGCTGCCCGTCGCTGGGCCTCCGAATCCGAGGTCCGCCATGAATCGCATGCCTCCTGGGACTCCCACAAGGACACCCCGGTGATCTCTTGTCCGTCCGCGGACCAGTACGCGAAAGCGCGGAGGAGCCCCTCCGGGACGGGGGCCGGGCGCCAGGCCCGCTCGAACTCCTCCAGCGTGCCCTGCTGAAGGCGGCGCGTCGTCACCCAGACGTAGTGCTCCTGCATTGCGGCTTCCTTCGTAGTACGCGGTTCGGCTTGCCCCCTCTCAGATTCACCGTAGGTCCGATGCGCCGCTTCTGCCGCCCGGCGATCGCCGGGCGGCTGGTGAGGAACGGGCCTGCCGCACCGCGGTCCGGGTCAGCGCGTCCTGGACGACCATGTGAAGACGAGTCGGCTGTGCGGCTTGTCCAGGGTGTGGCCGTGAGGCAGTTCCTGGGTGGGGCTCTGCGGGGTGCACCTGCAGTCGGGGCTGCTGTTGTGGGCGTCGCGGTCCCATGCGGTGACCGGGTTGGCCATCGCGTCGGTGAGGGCCTCGGCGTGTGGGCCGTAGGCATGGATGCCGAACTCCGAGAGGCGGGGGCCCGAGCCATTGGCGGAGAGTGTGCGGGTGAGGAGGTGGGCGAGGGAGTCGGCGCGGATCAGGGCGGCGGTGTCCCAGCCGCCGGAGCGGTGGAGGAGGGCGGTGTCGAGGTCGGCGTCGACGGCGAGGCGGGCGAACCCGTCACCGACATTGTTCGCCAGCCACAGCAGGGAGCATGTCGAAGGGCACGTCGCCGGGAATGGTCACGCCGGTCCAGCGAGCGTGCGCCTCGAGCCTGCAGGACTTGCTGGACCACGCGCACGACGACCCCGACTCTGGCGAGGCATCCCTCGCCGACCTCGACATCACCCTCGGCGACAACACAGGGCCCGGTGACGGCACGCCGGTCACCGACCCGTATCGGATCAAGCCGTTCGCCGATGGAAACAAGAAGCACCGGCAGGCCCGCCCCCCACGCCGGCCACGCCTCCGGCAGCGCCCACCTCGCTGGTCCCCGGCCAGACCCTCGTCCTGCCCGAGGAAGCCTGGCAGGGACTGCGCGTAGCCTTCAGGTTCGCGGGAGCTGACGCAGACCTCACCCTCTTCCTCACCGCTGACAACGGCCGAGTCGTCGGTGACGAGAACTTCATCTTCTGCAACCAGCCGACCGCAGCCGATGGAGCCGCGCGTCTGCTGGGCAAACACGGGTTCTGGTCCCGTGCGGGGACGGGACCTGGTAGGACGCTGGGTGTGACACGTAGGCAATTCACCGACGAGCAGTGGGAGTTCATCGAGCCGTACCTGCCGATAGGCGAGTACGGTCCGTACCCCGGGCGGCTGCGGGAGCAGTTCGAGGGGGTG
>NZ_JBSHAQ010000018.1:0-171360 GCF_053611585.1 Streptomyces sp. NPDC054794
CTCGGGCGGGCGGCCTCCGCCGGCCCCGACGCGTCCTTCGTCTGGCTCGGGCTAGGCCGGCGCGCCGCCCAGCGAGCCACCGCCCCATCCCCCGCGCTGGCGGCGGGTCTGGCGCCCGCCCTCCCCCCCCCCGCCGCACCTGCCCTGAGCCCCGCCCTCGTCGAGGGGGGCTCCATCGCCTATCTCACTCTGGAGCGGACCGCCGAAGACCAGGGCGCCGAAACCCGGTTCAGGTTGGGAGCCGTCGGCTACGGACCCGCCGGCGCCGAGCTCGCCGAGCGGATCTGCGCACAGATCCGTGCCTGGAGCCCGGCAAGGACCGTCGACCCCGTGATCACCGCCTACCCCGCGGGCACGCCGGACAGCGACCTCGTCGACGGAGCCGTGATCGACCGCCCCTCCGCGCGGCTCGTCATCACCTACTGACACCCCTGCTGATCCCAATGAGGGCGGGCGTGGCTGTCGGCAGGTGCGGCCGCGCCCACCGAAGCGAGAGCAGAGCCATAGTGGAGGACGGCGATCAGCCCTGGGCGAGGTTCGCCTCGCAGGTGCTGCACCGCCGCACGGCCGTCCGCTTCGGATTGCCCGCGGTGGCAGTCGCCGGGTAGGTGCTGCTCAACCGTTCCCACAGTCCGTGCGGAGGATTCGGGATCCACCCCCACCGCGGGGGCCGAACGTCGTCCTCGGTCATGTGGTCGCACCAGCCTGGCAGGTGCGCGCACTCCCCGGGAGAGATCAGGATCGTGTCATCCGGATGCGCACGCCACTCCCTCTTCACGGTCGTCGACACGGCACGAGAGACCACCGAAGGTGATGAGTCCGGCGGGCAGTCGCACCCAAGCCCGATGACGACCCGGCCGCCGCACTCCTCGCAGCGCTCCTCCTTCACAGCCGCACTCACCTCACGCGTTGCCGGAGGCAACCCGGTAGACGATCTTCCCGTCTGACTCGGTGAACCCGAGTGCCTCGTAGAAGGCCGGTGCGCCTGGGTTGTCGCGGTCAGCCATCCACTCGACCCTGCTGCACCCGGGGCGTGCGGCGGCCAGGGCGCGGAGTTCGCCCATGAGGCGGGCACCGATGCCCTGTCGGCGCAGAGTGCTGCGGACGTACAGCTCCTTCAGGAACAGGGAGTGGGTGGAGCCGGCGGCCGGCCAGAGGAAGGAGTAGGCGGCGAGTCCGACGATGTCCCCGGTGTCGTCCTCGACCAGCAGCGCGGAGGCCAGCGGTGGCGAGCCGAAGAGGGCCTCCTCGACCTGGAGGCGGCGTTCGTCCAGCGGCTGGATGTCGGCCTCGGTCGTACCGTAGTACCGCTCGATCTCCTCGATCAGCTCGGCCATGGCCGGGACGTCCCGCTTCTCCGCAGGGCGGATCGTCACGCTCATCGGTGCCTCCCTCTCTTCCTCGGTTGCTTCGGTCGCTATCTCACTCGTTCGTACCAACGCGCGACCCCCACGCGGCGGTACGGCACCGGCGCCTACGGTGACGCGGCAGCCCCCGTCTGGGGATTCCAGCCGTACTCCCGCATAGAGCCCTGGATGTGCCGGATGAGGTGCTCCAGGTCCGCGCAGTAGACGGACGGGTTCCGGTAGCCGTGGGCGGCACTGAAGCGGTGGGGGAGGTAGCCGCCGCCGCAGACGTCCACGAGCGGGCAGGCGCGGCACTCCTCAGCCAGCGCGTTCCTGCCGTGCTGTCGGTGCCGCAGCTTCGGATGCGACAGCGCTTCGTCGAAGGAGTGGCTGAAGACGTCGAGCCCGAGCCAGGAGGCGCCCTCCTCGACCGACCGCAGGGTGTCCACCGCCTCGACGGAGCCGTCGGACTCGATCACGACGCTCGTCGGCGGGGCCAGGCCGAGCGTCTCCACCGAGCCGCGCACGCCGGAGCTGAGGGCCACGATGTCCTCCAGCATCCGGATGCTGTGCCTGTCCTCGGGCCGGGCGAGCCACGCGTCGTACACCCTGCTCATCCACAGCCCGTACTCGGGCACGCCAGGGTCGGTGCGGAACGGCGGGTCGTCGTGGGTCGCGTGCGGCAGACCGAAGTCGATCACGGGCGGTTCGAAGGCCGCCAGGTAGTCGTGGACCTCGGCAGGGTCATTGGCCAGGTCCACGACGGCGAGCAGCCCCGCGAACAGATGCGGCCGCGACCGCAGGAGTTCGATGCCTTGCACGGCCGAGGCGGCGCTCGACCGCCCAGCGTGGGTCAACCGGTGCCGGTCATTCGCACGCGGCGGCCCGTCGAGGCTGACGCCGACCGCGACCTCGTACCGCTCGAAGAGGTCCAGCCAGGCGCCGGACAGAAGCGTTCCGTTGGTCTGGAGCTCGAAAAGAACCCGGGTCCCGGCCGGCGCACCCTCCCGGACGGCTTCCAGCAGACCGGCCATGTGCCCGACGCCGACGAGCAACGGCTCCCCGCCGTGCAGTACGACGTGGATGGTCCGAAGGCCGTGCGCGGAGGCGTGCTCGCCGATCCGCCCGGCAGCGGCCCGGAACACGGCGAGGTCCATGCGGGCGGGCAGGCGTCGCGCCGCCTGGTCCCTGGAGTTGAAGACGAAGCAGTAGTCGCAGTCGATATTGCAGCGGTTGGCGACCTTGAGGATGAACGTCCGGAAAGGAACGGGGCCTTCGGGTTCTGTCATCGAGCGGACGTGCTCACAGCGGCCAGGGCCAGATGAGCGAGGCCGCGTGGGAACCGTCGCCGAACCGTCCCGTCACGCCTTCCGCGGTCTCCTCCGCCTCCAGCCGCTGCCGGACGCGGGCGGCCACGCGGTCCAGGACGGCGGTGCCGGCCGCCGTCGGCTCCGCGGCCGCCGGGCCGACGGCCGTGATGGTGTGCGGCTCGGTGACGGACGTGGGTGACGGCATCCAACACTCCTCGCGAGGTACGTACCGGAGGCGGCACGGTGAGACGGGGTTGAAGCGACAGACCAGCCGGAACCGTAGCAGCCTCAACAACTCACCCGGGACAGGGAATTCGGCCACATGGTCGGCGCTAACCGGACCGCTACACCAGCAACTGTTCGATGTCGTCCACGGCCGCGCTCACTCCCAACCGCCGGTACACGGTCACGGCGGCTCGCAGCGAGCCCACGCCGTGACCAGGCCCGTCAACCGCCCAGTCGCAGCGGCCGATGCCCTCCAGCGCCCGCGCCTCCTCCAACGGGCAGCGGATGTCCCGAGCGAGCGTGAGGGCCTGATCGAAGTGCTGGCGGGCGGTCGTCGGTTCACCGGAGTTGAGCAGCAGCATGCCCCAGTGGTTCAGCACCTCCGCCTCCCCGCACCGGTCGCCCAGGCCTCGGAGGATCCGCAGTCCATCCTGGAACGCCTCGACCGCTCCGT
Organism: Streptomyces sp. NPDC054794; assembly: GCF_053611585.1. Lineage (NCBI taxonomy): Bacteria > Bacillati > Actinomycetota > Actinomycetes > Kitasatosporales > Streptomycetaceae > Streptomyces > Streptomyces sp. NPDC054794. The sequence continues at coordinate 3,336 of NZ_JBSHAQ010000018.1, forward strand.
CGCTCTCACCGACGATGCTGCGAGCCGCGCCCAGCTCGCTCAGCGAGGCGGCCTCACCCCCGCGACTGCCGAGCTCGCGGTAGACGTCCAGGGCCTCCTCCAGAAGCCGGATCGCCTCGGTCGCATCCCCGGCCACACGTTTCACGACGCCCAGGTAGCGGATGCTGTTGGCGCGGCCGAACCGGTCACCGAGCTCGGTGAAGTGCGTCAAGGCCTGGCTGTGTGCCGTCCGCGCTCCCTCGGTGTCTCCGGTCAGCCGCCGGACGGCGCCCAACTCGTTGATCGCGTAGGCCTGGTGCTCACGGTCGTCCAGCTCCAGGTAGATGTCGAACGCTTCCTGGTGATGCCGAGCGGCCACTTCATAAGCGCCCATGAGGCAGTGCACGACGCCCAGGTCCCGCAGGGAGTTCGCCTCCCCGTACCGGTCACCCAGCTCTCGGTAGATCGTCAGAGCCTCGCTCTGCGCCTCCACCGCGGCGTCGAAGCGGCTCATCTGCCGGTGTGTCATGCCGAGATCGGCCAGAGCGTTCGCCTGCCCGAGCCGGTAGTCCAGCTCACGGTAGAGGGAGAGGGCCTCGGCCTGGGCGCGGGACGCGTCCTCGTTGTCCGCGGTCAGGTACCAGACGATGCCGAGCTGGTTCAGAGCGTCCGCCTTGCCCCGCCGCTCGTCGACCGCTTCGTACGCCGTCACGGCGTCGTTCAGTGCCTCGATCGCCCGCGGATAGGCCGCCATGAAGCGACGTACGACACCAAGTTCGGCGAGAGCGTCACCCCGGGCCCTCTGATCGCCGGTGTGGCGGGCGGCCTCGACGGCGGTCCGGTGCAGCCCGACGGCCTGGTCCCAGGGGCCGGCCTGACGCAGGAAGGGCGCCATGGCCGCGGCGAGCCGGACCACGAGGTCGTACAGGGCGAGACCGTTCGCCTGCCGGACAGAGGCGAGGATGTTGGCCCGCTCGGCCTCCAGCCAGCTCAGGGCGCCCGCCCGCGATTCCATGGCCGGAGTCTCCACCCGCGAGGCGCCGTCCGGCGCCGGAGGCACCGCGGCTCCACTGCGCACGACGTGCCCGTTCGCGACGGCGAGAGCGGCCAGGTAGTAGGTGCACACACGCTGGACGGCCTGTACGTGATCATCCATGCTGTCCCCCTCGACGGCGAGGCCCCGGGCGTAGTCGCGAAGGAGATCGTGCAGTCGGTAGCGGCTCCCCGGCTGCTCGTCGATCAGGTGGTCGTCGTAGAGCGCATCGAGGTGCCGACGGGCCACCAGCGCCGGAACCTCACCCAGAGCCGCGCCGACGTGCGCGTCGAGATCGGTGCCCGGGAAGAAGCCGAGCCGCCTGAAGAAGCGCTGCCGCTCCGGCGCGAGATCCCGGTAGGACAGATCGAACGTCGCGGTGACGGCGCGTTCACCGGCCCGCAGCTCTCCCAGCCGGTCCCGCGCCGCCACCAGCCGTCCGCGCAGGTCCTCGGCGGTCCACGACGGATGGTGCCGCAGCCGTGCCGCGAGCAGCGACACCCCCAGCGGCAGACACCCGCACAGTCGCACCAGTTCGTCCGCCACACCCCGGTCGAGGCCATCGGCCGGCCGCCCACTGAGCCGCACGAAGAGGTCGACCGCGTGATCCGGCGGCAGCGCCTCCACCGACATGACCACCTCCTCACTCGCCACCAGTCGCCTGCGGCTGGTCACCAACACCAGGCACCCGTTCCCACCGGGGAGCAGCGGCTCCAGCTGCCGGTAGCTGGCTGCGTTGTCGAGAATCAGCAACGCCTTCTTGTCCGCGAGCCTGCTCCGCCACATGGCGGCCCGGGCCTCCGTGACTGCTCCGACGTCGTCACCGACGGGTATCTGCTGCGTCGGCACGCCGGCGGCTGCGAGAAGTGAGGCGAGCGCCTCACCGGCCTGCACCGGGGTGCGCCCCGGCGTGTACCCGTTGAGGTTCACGAAGAGCTGACCATCGGGAAACCGCTCGGAGAGCAGGTGACCGGCGTGCACGGCGAAAGTGGTCTTCCCGACGCCCGGCATCCCGTCGATCAAATGAACGGGCAGCCCCTCGCCACGCTCCTGCGAGGCCCGTACGGAGCCCATCAGCCGTTCCAGCTCCCCTACACGGTCGGTGAACGCGGCGGTGTCGCGTGGCAACGAACGCAGCACCTGGGCGGCTCCCGGTGGCCCCGCTCCATCCTCCGATCGCCCCGGCGTGGTGGAAGGCCGAGCCTCGGAGAGCCCGGCGAGCAGGGCCGTTAGTCCCGCCATCGTCACGCCAAGCACGACGAACGAGAACCAGGCATGCTCCTGTAACCACCCCAACCAGCCGGGCCACCGCGACTGGTTGGACACGGCGTTCGTGACGAGCCCGACCAGCAGCGTGGTCACGGCGCCGCCTCCGGCGACGCCAGCGATCGCGATGCCGCGACCGAGTCTCATACGGAGGTCCCAGCCGACGGGGGAGTGGTCGACTCCGCTCCGGTGCCGTTGCCGAGACACCGCGCACCGCCAACCGACCTGGTCACGAAGATAACCCCCGAGTCTGAAGCCCCAACTTCTACAACGGAACAGCCCGAATGGACCTTGGTCAAGGGCGCCTCTGCGCCATGAAAGCGTCTTGTGGACCAGACGGAGCTCATCCGTTGCCTCCGCACATGTGAGGACCATTGCCATCTACCCCAGGGCTAGGGTTCGTGTCTTGTCCTGCAAGGGGACACGATGTGGATCGCGTCGGAAGTCCCGCTCCTCCCGGACTGTGACGTTCCCGTTCGCTATCAGTGCCCGACGATCTCGTCGGGACGTGCCTTGTCCGCCGTACGGATGAGCCGCTTGCCGACAGTTGGTGGACCAACACCCCCAACGCGACGCCCTGACATGACGGCCCAGCACGGTCACGAAGTACATCCAATGGCATGGATAGCAGGTCTTCAATCGTTCTGGTGGCGGCCGGGCAGGCGAGCGGCTGCACCGGCGTAGCAGAGGGCGGGGCCCGGTACACGCAAGTCGGATTCTGGGACATGGGCTCCGCCGCGCTCGGCCCTGCCAGCAGCGGCCACCGGTGTGGAAGAGGTCCTCTGCGCCTGCCGGAAGCAGATGGTCCGTTTCTTGAGGCCTCTTGGCAGTTCAAGTATTGCGATCCGCTTAGGAGGCCTCATCGGAGTGATGGAAAGTACTTGAAAGAGCTGGTCAGAGGGGGTTCCGCTCTTCATCGAGTCCACGGTGTCGTGGTCGCGACCCAGTCGCGATCACCGGGGAGGTCCCTGCCGTGGTGCCGATTCTGTTCACTGCCGTCTTGTCACTGCCGTTGGTGACGATGGCCGGTCCGTTCGCGCTGTGCGAAGCGCGTGATTGCGTACGCCCGGGAAGTGGCCGTCACCGCCGCGTCGTACGCGGACGCCACGCAGCTCGGGGAGGCCGGCGATGACCGCGCTCCGCGCGTTGGGCGCTGCGCCGTGCGTCGTGTGGCGCTGGACGAGTTGCACTCCCGACGCTCCGGCCCAGGCCCGTGCCGCTCTCCGCTGCGCCCTCGACCAACTCGGATTCGACGGCGAGGCGATCGGTGATGCCGTACTGGCCGTCTCCGAGTTCGTCACCAACGCGACCAAGCATGCGGTGGGGCCGTACGAGATGCGTTTGCGCCGTACCGCCGCGGAGGTCATCTGCGAGGTCGAGGATCATGATCCGCGTATTCCGGAGATCCCTGCCTTTCCGGCAGTGACGCCGTACGCTCCGGCCGAGAACAAGCGCGGGGGCGGTCTGGAGGCGTTGTGCGCTTTGCTGTCCGAGGACGGGCGCGGCCTGTACATCGTCCACGAACTCACCAAGGGGGCCTGGGGGTTTCGCAGCCGGAAGGGGACGAAGACGGCCTGGTTCGTGCTGCCGGGCGTTGTCGGTACGGCTGATCGTCTCGTGCCGTCCGGCGACTGAGGTGTTGAGGGTGTCTGGGTAAGCGGTAGATCGCCTTCCCTCTCTTCCTCGCGGTGTTTGTAGCTCGGCCGAGCTACAAACACCGCGCATCATCTGTGGCCAAAGGTACACAACAAGAAGAAACCTGGCCCAAATTGGTCGTCCTGATTGTGGTTGACCCTCCGCCCAGCCGGGTAACTCCAGTCGCATTCGACTACTAAGAGTTGCTATAGATAGGCGTTGAGTGATGGGGGTTTGTGGTGAAGAACGGAAACGGCGGCCTGGCGTCGCTGGCTGCGCTGGTGCTTCTGCTGACGGCTGCCGCATGCACATCAGCTGACGGTGCTCCAGCGGACGGTGCTCCGGCGCCTCCTGGGACACCTGCGTCGGGCCGATCCGCGGCCGCTGCTCCGCCCTCGGAGGACGCGGCGCTCGCCGCCTACCGGGCGATGTGGGGCGACGTGGTCGTCGCGGCTCGAACTTCGGATGCCGGGCACTCGCGGCTGGACGACCATGCGGAGGGCGGTGCCCTGCAGCTTCTGCGCTACATGATGCGGAAGAACAAGGAGCAGGGAGTCGTAACGAAGGGGCAACCGAAGTTCGCGCCCATGGGCACGAAGGCCAGGGGCTCGACGGTCATCATCCAGGACTGCGCCGACGATTCCCGATGGCTCCAGTACACCGAGGACGGTTCGCTCAAGGACGACGTGCCGGGTGGGCATCACCGTGTCGATGCGACGGTCAGCAAGCAGGGTGGCCGTTGGCTGGTCGAGTCGCTGTACATCGGCGAGGTCGGCACGTGTGTGCAGTAATCCATGGCGGGGCGGTTGCGCCGATGGCCCTCCTCCTGGCCGCCGTGGGGACCGGGCTGTTGGCTGGACCGAAGGCGTTCGCAGACGGCGGATTCGGCAACGCGACCGGCGTGAGATGCGCGGGCAGCGGGTGCGATCTCAAGGCTTCCAGTGCGAGTCCGGGGCGACGCTCCTCGGGGGCTGCTCCCGTACGGCGAAGCGGCGGTGGCAGTCGTGGAGGCGGCGGTGGCGGGGGTGGAGGCGGTGGGCCTGTTGGGCCGCCGACGGTTGTCTCGGATGGGTGGGAGTACGACCTGGGCAACGGCATCGGCATTCTGCCGCGGTTTGACGCGGACAAGAAGGACAAGAAGAAGTCCGGTGATGCGGAAGGGCCGCAGGTCTCCGTGGAGGCTGTGGCTCGGCAGGCTGTCGAGCGGCTGCAGTTGCCCGAGCCCGTGATTCATACGAGTCCTGATGAAGACTCCGCCCAGGTGGTTCACGTGCCGACGTGGATGTGGGTGGAGAAGAGCAGTTGGGGACCGGTCACGGAGACGGTGTCGGTGCCCGGAGTGCAGGTGACTGCGACCGCGCGCCCACGATTGGCGGTGTGGTCGATGGGGGATGGCTCGACGGTTTCGTGTGCGGGGCCGGGGACGCCGTACTCCGCGAAGTACCGGCCGGACGCGGCGTCGCCGGATTGCGGCTATACGTACCGGAGGTCCTCGCTGGCCCAGCCGGGCGGGAGGTTCACGGTGTCCGTGCGGGTGACGTGGGATGTGGAGTGGCGCGGTGGCGGTCAGTCCGGAGTGGTGCCCGGATTGGTGATAGGTGCGGAGCGGCAGCTGGTGGTGGATGAGGTGCAGGCCGTCGTCGTGCGGTGACGTCGTCGGATGAGGACCGGCTCGTCGCGATGGGACGGGCCCGGAACAGTCGGATTTTCTTTTCTGCGAGGTGTTTTGTGGGTACCTCCATGTCTTCTCCGCTGGCCCATGGGATCGGATTGCCCGGTGCGCGCAGGGGCGGACCGGAGCAGCGGCCGCCGGTCCTCGGCGGCGTCAAGCGCAGGCCGGGCTGGTTGTGGGGCGGGATCGGGACGGTGTTGGCGTCCGCGGTCGGCTTCACGCTGATTGCGACGGAGTTGGGCGGTCGTACGGACGTGTTGGTGCTCGCCCGGGACGTACCGGCCGGGCACGTGCTTACTGGCAGTGATCTGCGTTCCGTCGAGGTTGCGGCTGAGGCGGGCGTGGTGCGGGTTGCCGACCGGGCGCAGGTGGTGGGACGGCAGGCCAGGGTGCCATTGGTGGCCGGGTCACTGCTCGCGATGGGGCAGGTCGGGGAGCGGGCGGACTTTCCGCCTTCCGGGTGGTCGCAGCTGTCGCTCGCGGTCGAGACGGGGGGTGCTCCGCCGGAGCTTGCGCGTGGAGAACGCGTCGCCGTGCTCCCGGGCCCGTCCACCGACGGTGCCTCTGTCGACAAGGAGGCAGAGGACAAGGCGCCGGCTGCCGTCGTCGGGACGGTGACCGGTGTGAAGGCCCCGGAGTCTGCGAGCGGTGTGCGGGTGGTGACGGTGCTGGTGGAGACCGGTGCGGTGCGCCGGGCTGCGGCGTTCGAGCATCCGCGGATCGTGGTGCTTCCGGCCGAGGGGCGTGAGGCACCGTGAGGCGGCTGATCACCTTGGGCTCGCTGACCGGTGCCCCGGGAGTGACGACGACCGCGCTGGCGTTGGCCGCTGCGTGGCCTCATGAAGCGGATGGCGGCGTACGGCCGGTCGTCGTAGAGGCGAATGTGTGGGGTGGTGATCTCGCCACGCGGTACGGCGCGCCGTACACGCCTGGTCTGCTGGATGTTGCCGCCGCAGCCCGGCAGCCCCAACCGGGTTCGCTTCTGGGGGCGGTCGCCGAGCTGCCCTTCGGTGTGCGGGCTGTTGTGGCGCCCGCCGGCCGGGGTGCGTGCGGCGAGGCGGTACGGGTGTTGGCTGCTGAGAGCGGGCGGCGAGTTCTGACCGGAGACGTCGGTGACCGGGGCACGGCGCTCCTGGACGTCGGCAGGATCGGCGAGGACGTCGACGGGCTCCTGAGCTCGTCCGATCACGTGATGCTGGTGACGCGCGGCTGCCCGGAGGCGCTGACCCATGTCTACGCACACCTCCTGGGCGTCGGCGAGGAGGCCAGGCGGATCACTCTCGTCGTGGTCGGTCCGTGCTCGTTTCCGTCGGAGGAGATCACCCAGGCCCTCGGCGTTGGGGACGTGGTCTTCCTGCCGTGGGATGTGAGGACCGTGGCCGCGATGCGCAGCCAACGGCGGATCACCCTGCGTACGTCCGGTTTCCGCACGCTGCCCTTGATGGCCGCCGCGCATCTCCTCGCCCGGCAGATCAGCGGAGCCGGCGGGCAGGTGGAGGCGCCTGAGCGTGCCGGAGTGGTCAGGCAGATGCGGGCGGCGCTGGTGGAGGCCGCGGCAGAGGGGAGCGGCGTATGAGCGGAGCAGGAATGTCCGCAGGCGCGGTGCCGGGCCAGTTCGGAGCGCACGAGCGGGAACTGGCGGACTTGGTCCGGCAGCGTGTGGTGACCCGGCTCGCCGCGTACGCCGGAGAACGGGAGGCGGCCGGGCTCCCGCCCGAGGACGACACGGCGCGGCGGGAGACGGTGAAGCGCCTGCTGGGCGAGGAACTCGGCACTCACTGGCGCAGGACCGTGACCGAAGGCGGCCGGGCACTTGATCAATGGGCCGAGCAGCGGATCGCGCAGGCCGTGGAGGACTCGCTGTTCGGCACCGCGGGACTGGAGCGGCTCCTCGCTGACGAAAGCCTGGAGAACATCTGCGTCAACGGCTGCGACGTGGTGTGGGTCAAGGACGCACACGGGCAGTGGCATCGTCGGCCACCGGTGGCTGCCTCGGACACCGAGCTCGTGGAACTCGCACGCACCCTCGCGGCGAGCGTGGACGGCGAGGAACGGCGATTCGACCGCGGCATGCCACGCCTGAATCTTCAACTGCCGGATGGCTCTCGGCTGTTTGCCGTGATGGCGGTGACCGGTCGAGTGTCGTTGACGATCCGGCGGCATCGCTTCCCGGCCACGTCGATGGCCGAACTCGTACGGCTGGGAGTGTGCGACCCCCAGCTGGCCGCGTTCCTTGCAGCGCTGGTGCGGGCCCGGAAGAACATCGTGATCGGCGGCGGCACCAACGTCGGCAAGACCACGGTGCTGCGGGCGTTCGCCAGCGAGATCCCGCCGGCCGAACGGCTGGTGACGATCGAGGACACCTTCGAGCTAGGGCTGGACGCGGACACCCGGGCACATCCGAACGTCGTGGCCATGCAGGCCCGTGAGCCGAACATCGAGGGCCAGGGCGGCATCGACCAGGCGGAGCTGGTGCGCTGGGGGCTGCGGATGTCTCCGGACCGGGTGATCGTCGGGGAGATCCGCGGGGCCGAGGTGATCCCGATGTGCAACGCCATGTCCCAGGGCAACGACGGCTCCCTGTCCACCATCCATGCCTCCACCTCCCGAGGCGTGTTCACCAAGCTCGCCTCGTACGCGGCCCAGGCACCGGAGCGCCTGTCGCTCGAAGCGACGAACCTGCTCGTGGCCTCCGCCGTGCACTTCGTCGTCCACCTCGGCTGGGACGCCGACGGCCGGAGGGTGGTCGACTCCGTGCGCGAGGTCATCGACGCCGACGGCACGCAAGTCGTCTCCAACGAGGTCTACCGGCCCGGCCCGAACGGACGGGCCGAGCCCGCCGCCCCGTTGCGCGCCGAGACGCTCCAGGACCTCATCGCCGTCGGCCTGGAGCCGCAGGCCATCGCCGTTCCCCGGTGGGGAGCGTGATGAGCATGGAATTCACGAACGGCTCGCTGACGGCCGTCGTGGCGGTGCTCGGAGCGATCTTCGGACTCGGCCTCGTCACCATCGTCTACGGCTCCGTGCGGCGCCCGGACCGTGAGGTACGGGCCGGCGCTGTGCGGAGCCTCATGGAGCGCCTGCCCGAGAACTGGACCAAGCGACGGGTGACCGTTGCAGCGGTGACCGGGATCGCCGTCGCAGCGCTGACCGCGTGGCCGGTAGCGGCTCTCCTCACCACGGCCGCGCTGCTCACCCTGCCCGGGCTGCTCGGCCCGGACCGACAGGCCGCACGGCGTACGGAGCGGATGGAGGCGCTGGCCACCTGGACGGAGATGCTCCGTGACACGTTGTCCGCCGCCGCAGGCCTGGAGCAGGCGGTCCTCGTCACCGCGGACATCGCCCCCACCGCGCTGGAACGGGAACTCGGCAGTCTGGCCGCGTCAGTGCGTGCCGGACGTCCGCTGCCTGCAGCGCTGCGAGCCTTCGCAGAGGAAGCGGACGATCCACTGGCCGACGTGGTCGTGGCCGCGCTCGTCATGGCGGCCGAGCAGCAGGGCAGCCAACTTGGTCCGCTGCTCGGTGAGTTGGCGGAATCGGTGCGCGAGCAGGTGGCGATGCGGCAGCGCGTGGATGCGGGGCGGGCCAGCATCCGCACCGGGGTCAGGGTCACCGTAAGTGTCACGCTCGGGATGGCGGTGGGGCTGGTGGTCTTCAACCGTCCCTACCTGGACCCGTTCGACACGCTCGCCGGGCAGGTGGTCCTGGCCACGGTAGGCGCACTGTTCGCGACGTCCTTCGCCTGGCTGACCGCGATCGGTCGTGTCGACGAACCCGTACGTCTGATGAGCTCCGCCACGGCACCCGGCCCCGTGGGCGCCGGCGCGGTGCCAGGAGGAACACGATGATCACTGTCCTGGTACTGGGAGCCATGTTCGGGGCCGGCCTGACCGCCCTCGTCCACGGGCTGCGCCCGCCACGCCCCGCCCTCGCCGACGTACTGGCTGCGCTCAACGCTCCGCCACTCCCGCCGGTGTCAGCGCCGGAGGCCGAGGGCGAGGAATGGGCGACCCGGCTGGGCCGACGATTCATCCCGCTGGTGCGGGCGCTCGGCCTCCCCACCGCTTCACTGCGCACGGACCTCGCCGTGTGCGGGCAGGACGTCGACAGACATCTCGCGGGCAAGGCGACCTGCGCAATCGCCGGACTGGCCACACCATGGCTCGCGGTGGCGCTGATCCGCCTCGGTGCAGGGATGAACACGGGATCGTGGGCGCCGGTGAGCGGCTCACTGGCGCTCGCCGTAGTCCTGTTCTTTACCCCCGACCTCACGGTGCGAAGGCAGGCTGCCCTGCGTCGTCGCGAGATGCGGCACACCCTCAGCCTCGTCCTGGACCTCACCGTGATCGCGCTCGCGGGCGGGGCCGGAGTGCAGCAGGCTCTCACCCACGCCGTCCACGCGCCGACAGGATGGGCGGCCGGGAAGCTCCGCCACGCCCTGCACGTCGCTCAGCTGACCCGCACCAGCCCCTGGACTCACCTCGGCGACCTCGGACGGCAGCTGGCCGTCAACGACCTTGCCGAGCTTGCCGCCACCCTCAACCTGGCCGGCGCGGAGGGCGCCAAAGTCCGTGGATCCCTCGCAGCGAAGGCCAAGGCGATGCGCCGCCGCCGTATCTCCGAGGCCGACGGAGCCGCTCAGGCCGCCACCGAACAGATGTCCCTGCCCGTGGTCGTGCTCTTCGCCGCCTTCCTGCTGCTGATCGGCTACCCGGCCCTCGCCCACGTACTGACGGCCACCTGACACCTGCCTCGGTTCACGCAGCTCACCCAACGCACAACACCGACCGGAGAACAATCCGCATGTCTCGAATGCACCTGGACTACCTGATCGCCACCGCACGCACGCATCTCGCACGCGTACGGCACGCCGCCCGCAACGACGCGGGCTACACCACGGAGACGATCGTGGTCACCGCACTGCTCGCGATCCTCGGCCTGACGGTCGTCGGCATCATCGTCGCCAAGGTCACCGCCCGAGCCAACAGCATCGACCTCGGATAAGGCATGCCGCACGTCCCGAGCGGGTTCCGCGACGACCGCGGCGCGGCAACCACCCAACTGGTGCTGGTCGTTCCGGCCGTACTGCTGATGATGCTGCTCATCGTGCAGTTCGCGCTCGCCTGGCACGCTCAGCACATCGCGCAGTACACCGCCGAACGTGCCCTGGCCGCCGCCCGCGCGAAGAACGCGACGGCCGCCGACGGGCAGGCCCAAGCCCAGGCCAGTCTCGCCCAACTCAAAGGCCGCATCCTCACCTCGCCGTCCGTGACCGTACGCCGCACAGCGGTACAGGCGACCGTGACGGTGCGGGGAGCCGTGATGCCAGTGGTGCCCGGACTCGACCTGCACGCCACCGGCGTGGCCTCCGGAGCCGTCGAACGACTCACCACGCCGCAAGGAGCGACACCATGACAGGCCGCCCCGAAGGGTGGGTGGACCGTGGGTCGGCGGCGGTCGAGCTGGTGCTGGTCACCCCGCTGCTCGTCATGGTGATGCTGACCGTCGTCGGACTGGGGCGCCTCTCGGACGCGCGGCTCGTGGTCGCAGACGCCGCCCACCAGGCCGCCCGCGCCGCATCCCTGGCCCGCACGGAACCTCATGCCCGTTCCGATGCACAGCGTGCGGCGCAAGACGCACTGCACGCCGCCCGCAGCGCCTGCACGCGCCCCCAGGTCACGGTCGACACCGGCAGCCTGACACCGGGCGGCAGCACATCAGCCACCGTGACCTGCACCGCCGATCTTCGAAACCTCACGATCATCCCCATGCCCGGGAGCGTGACGGTGGCTGACACGGCCCACTCGCCCGTTGACCGTTACCGGAGCGCCCCATGAGCATCCCCAATCGGCTGAAGTCCTGGGCTGGGGGACGTGCGACGGGAGGCGACGACCGCGGGCAGGTCACCGCGTTCGTCGTCGGCACCGTACTGGCCCTGTGGCTGTTCGCCGGGATCGTCGTGGACGGCGGGCTCGCACTGGCCGGCAAGGCCCGTGCCCTGGACACGGCTCAGGAGGCCGCCCGCACCGGCGCGCAACAGGTGGACATCGGGCGTCTGCGCCGTACGGACGACGTTCGGCTGATGGGGGAGAAGGCCGCGGCCGCGGCGCGGGCGTATATCGCCTCCACGGGCGACAGCGGTACGGCGACCGTGCACGGCGACAAGGTGACAGTACGCGTCACCCACCACCAGAAGGCACAGATCCTCCAGCTCATCGGCCTACGCACCCTGACCGTCACCGCGTCCGCTACTGCTCAAGCCGAGCGCGTGACGCCGTAACCGGGGCAAGGAAGGACCACCTGCATATGAGATCCCACCACTTTGCCCGCGTACGGCTGCGTGCAGCGGCCACTGCGGCGGGCACCGGCCTGATCACGCTCGCCCTGCTGGTCGGCCTGCCCTGGGTGCTGTGGGCGGCGGCCGGTGTCCCCTGGCCCGAGCAGGTGTCCTCATGGCGGGACCTGACCGATCGGCTCACGGAGCCCGTCAGCGATCCCCTGATGATCGAGCTGCTCGCGCTGTTCGGCTGGGTGTGCTGGAGCGCGTTCGCCTGCTCGGTGATCCGGGAGATCGCCTGGTACGCGACGCATCTGCCGCAGCTGATGCGCGACCGAGGCGTACACGCCGAGCACGTGGCCACGCTCTCCCTGAAGAGATCATTGGCGGCGCTGTGCGTGGGCACCCTCGTCCTGGCCGTGCTCGGGCTGTGGCGACCCCATGTCGCGAGCGCTCAGCAGCTGACAGGAATTGGAGAGTTGACGCCACGGGTAGCGGCGACGGCACCGCTGCATCCCGCGCTGGCCTTGACGGCCGACTCCCGGCCGGAAAGCCCGAAGGCCGGGAACGACGACACTCGAACGCGACCTTCGGCGGAGGCGACCGAGGAGCACCGGCTCGTCGAGTACACGGTGATGGAGGGCGACACACTGTGGGACATCGCGGCGACACACCTGGACGATCCCGTGAAATGGCCACGGATCTACAAGCTGAACAAGGACCGCGTCCAGCCCGACGGAGGACGACTGACCGACCCCGATCTGATCCTGCCCGGCTGGCATCTGACCATCCCCGTCGCTGAAACGGTCACTCCGCCCCCCGCACCTCCCACCGTGCCCGCACCCTCCGTCCCCGATACGCCGGAGACCCCGGACAAGCCCGCAGCTCCACGGCAGACTGCTCCTCACGGCACGCAGAAGGACGACGCAGACCAAGGGCATGGAGACGCGCAACGGCATACCGAGCGAGGGGCGGTCGCCGTCAGTGTCGGTGAAGCGAGCCTGATCGGCATCACCACCGCGGCCGGGCTGCTGGCCGCACTGCGCTACGTCCGCGTCCACCGCAACCGCTCGCGCCGGCCGGGCACGGACGTACACGAGCCGGCGCTCAGCCCAGTCGTCGAGAAAGCCACACGGGCGGCACGAGAAGCCGCGCTCCCGCGCACGCCGACGGACCCGGACACGCTCGTCACCCGCCGCACTTCGCCCCAACGACCCAAGCCGGTCCAGGCAGTGACCATCGGCCAGGCAGACGACACAGAGATCGCCCTCGACGCCCTGGCCTACGACGGAGGCTGCGACTGGAGCGGTCCCGGCGCCGAGGCGGCCACCCGCGCCCTGCTGTGCGGCATCCTCACCGCCGCCGAACGCCAACGCCCGCAGCAACCCCTTCTACGGGCCGTCGTACCACAAGAGTTGACGGACCGCCTGCTGCCCGGGCTGCCCTCTCAATTCACGGCCCTGACCCAGGCAACCGACACGGCTCATGCCATCAAGCTGGCAGAAGAGCATCTGATCGCCCATGCGAGGCATCGGCAGCAGACACAGGAACCCGGCCTGGAAGCGGTGGTGGCAGGGTTTGACGGCGATCACGAAGACCAGCAAGGCGCCGGCCCCGGCACCCTGCTCCTCCTCGCGACGCCGGAACCGGCTCACACCGGGCAGTTCCAGGCGCTGGCCACGCGTACCGACCCCGACGCCCTGCTGGTCCTCACCCTCGATACCGCCCTGCCCGGGACCACCCCATGGCACATTGCCGCCGACGGCGCCACGAACCTGCCGACAAGGACCTCCTCGCGAGCCGCACGGGCATCGTGGACGGAAGAACCGCGCCTGTTCCAGCTCACCGCCGAAGCCGCCCGGGACGTCATCGAAGTCGTCCTCGCCGCCCATGGACAACGCCCCCGGCTGCGCGTCATCCCCGCCGAACGCACCCAGACGCTCGCACCGCCCGCGGGGGACCTGGCCGAGGCCGACGAGGACAACGACGCCGAACCGGCCGCTCCCGCGTCTCTCCCGCGCCCTGCCGAGTCGCGTGAAACTCGCGGATCGCGGCGGCCCGAGCAGCGCAAACCGATCCGTCTGCACGTCCTGGGCCCCGTCACCCTCTACGCGCGCGGAAGCGACGATCCTGTCGGCGTCAACCTCCGAGCGGAAGTACGGGAATTCCTGGCCCTGCTGGCCGCCCACCCGGCAGGCCTGCTGGCCGCCGACATCGCCGAGAACCTGCGCCTGGACGGCGATATCGAGCAGAACGCGCGCGAGCTGAAGAATCTACGACGCGCCGTGCGACGGGCCTTGCGAGCGGCGACTGGAATTACCCAACAGGAATTCGTACTGCTTCAGGGAGAACTCCACAAGATCCATCCCGAGCTTGTGGAAACAGACCTCGCTGATTTCACCACGGCCCTGAACCGGATCTCGGCCGCCGGCGACCCGAGCACGCAACTGTCCTCCGTACGCGAGGCACTCCGCCACTACCGCGGAGTCTTCGTCCACGGCGGTGACCACTTGTGGGCCGACGGCATCCGCGAACACCTCGCCACCAAAGCAGCCGACGCCGTCCTGCGCCTGGCTCACCACGCCGAACACGCCGCCGACACGCACCAGACCGACGCGGCTCTCACCGCACTGGAACACGTCATCGCGCTCCACCCCGACCACGAGCAGCTGTACCAGCACGCCATCCGCCTCTACCAAGCCGCTGGCCGCCACGACGCCGCACGGCACACATACACGCGCCTCCAGCGGCACTTGGCCGACCTCGGCCTCGAACCCGAACCGGTCACCCAGGCCCTGATCACACCCAGGGCCCACGCCCGGAAGACCCGGTAAGAAGCAGCCTACGGTCCACGCACGCCTCGTCACCCGCCGCCCAAGACCCCCTGGCGTCCACCCCGTCGCATCCGGTGCCGTCTCCGGCATCGTTTCCCTGCGCGTGCTTGGAAACGACGCCCCCTGCCGGCCCGTTCCGACAGGCCAGGCGGCCTGCGAGCCGCCGACGGGCGAGGGCGACTGTATATCGGTGCAGCAACGCATCCCGATCTACTGACGGCTGCCGCCCAGGCCCCGAACATCCCGCATGGACTCCCGTGCCCGGACATCCCCGACATGCTGCGTTCCCTTTTGATTCGTCACTTCGCTTCCAAAGATCCTGATACGGCCCTGGACCTGGCCGGCCCGGCCCTCCCCGGCGGGCAGGCGGCACCGCCGCACAGGCAGGTACGGGGCAGGAGGCCCCGCCGTACCGGAGGTTGAGCCGGTGGCCGCCTATTCGCGCATGTACTCGATTCCCCAGGTTGCCGGCGCCCCGCAGGCGCCTTGGAATCGGTCGTGCAGGTCACGGGCCACGACGCCTTGCGTCGCGCCGCCGGAAAAAGCCCTGAAAAAAAGTCGTGAATTCGCGAGAATTCCAGCATTATCAAGCCGGAATACGGCTTCAGATGGGGTGCGGGTCGAGCTATATTTGAATTGTTCCCGGGAAGGGTCGGGAATGGAAAACCCGCCAATGGGGCCGCCCGAAAACGGATGACAGGTGGAGTGTGCCCAAAAGGCGGCCGAATTCAAATTCGGATAAGGCGCCCCTGCTAGCCCCTTGCCGCCCCTGTCGATCCGCTTACCCGGTGAAAGGAACTCCTCGATGACGAGCACCGCCACGCCTACGCCTGCCTCCCCGCCTTCGGCCCCCACAGGGCAGCAGTCCGCCTCCGCACCCCCGCCGAACACCCCCACGACCCCCACGACCCCCACGACGCCTGCGGCGCCCGCGCCCGGCCCGGGCATCAAGGCACGCCCGGGCGAGTTGCGCGCGAGGATCGCCCAGTTGTTGGCGGCGAGTCCGGGGCGGGTCTTCACGGTCACGGAACTGGCCCGGAGGCTGGGGCACTCGGGCGGGGCGGTCGGCAACGCCTGCGACACGCTGGTGAGCCGGGGCGAGGCCGAGCGGTCCGGCTCCAAACCCCGTACGTACCGGGCGACTTCGGCGACGGCCGCCGCAGCCCAGCCTGCGGTACCGCCTCCTCGGCCCGCCCCGGCCAGCACGCCCCAGGCGCCCCGCCAGGCACCGACGTCCCCGCCGCCCAACGGCCGACCGGTACCGATCATCCGCCCGAACGGGCAGACGTACCACCCGAGGGCGCTGGCCCAGCTGCCCGATGTGGAGGCACTGCGGCGGCTACGCACGGCGCAGGTGGCGGTGCTCCTGTACGGGCCGCCGGGTACGGGGAAGACCTCCCTGATCGAGGCGGCCTTCCCAGACCTGATCACAGTGGCCGGGGACGGGGACACCACGGTCGGCGACCTGATCGGCGAGTACACCCAGGACGCGAACGGCGGGTACGAGTTCATCTACGGGCCGCTGGTGACCGCCATGCAGGAAGGCCGGGCCCTCCTCCTGGACGACGCCACGCTGATCTCCCCGAAGGTGCTGGCCGCCCTGTATCCGGCGATGGACGGGCGCAGGCAGATCCAGGTCAAGGCGCACAAGGGCGAGACGATCACCGCCGCCGACGGCTTCTACGTGATCGCCGGACACAACCCGGGCGTACACGGGGCGGTCCTCACCGAAGCCCTCGCCTCCCGGTTCAGCATGCAGATCCAGGTCGGCTCCGACTACGACCTGGCCGCCTCTCTCAAGATCAACCGCACGGCGGTACGCATCGCCCGCAACCTCGCCACCCTCCAGCAGGCGGGCGACCTCGGATGGGCGCCCCAGCTAAGGGAGTTGATCGCCTTCCAGAAGATCGCCGACGTCCTCGGCGCCGAGGCGGCCTTCGCCAACCTGGTCGGCATCGCGCCCCTGGAGGACCGGGACACGGTCGCCGAGATCGTCACCAAGGCGACCGGCCGCCCGGTCACGGCCCTGGCCCTGGGCAGCCAGCTCTGACCGCCCCGCCCGGGCCCAGCCGAACGCCGGGCCCGGGCCACCCCCCAACCCCACACCACCCCCTCCCGGAAGGGACCCGTATCCGCCATGCCTACGCACGCCCAGGCCCACGTCCAGCACACCCCGCCCGCCCTTTCCGAAACCGAACAGGCCCTGGCCCGCTGGGAGGACGACGGCGGCCCCGCCTTCGAACCACGCCCCGGTCCGCAGGCCGGACAGTGGCTGCGCATCGCCGCCGCCCTGACCGAACGCCTCCCCGAACTCGCCGGACGCGAGGACGTGATCGTCACCTGCGAACACGGCACCCGCTCCGGCGCCCCCGCCGCCTTCTACCCCGCCACGGCCCAACTGGAGATCGACGCCGCCCTCTTCGCCCCACTGGCCCCCGCCACCATCGACCCCACCCAGGTCGGCGACGAGGAGAACTACCCGGTCGCCTGGGGCGCCCTCAACCACGAGGCCGCGCACGCCGCCCACAGCCGCTGGTCGACCCCGCCCCCGTTGCGCGGTACGGCCCTGGACACGGCGGCCCAGCTGCTGGAGGAGTCGCGCGCCGAGCACGCCCACCTCGGCCGCCGCCCCGGTGACCGGAGGTACCTGCGGGCCGCCGTACACACCCTGGTCATGGAGGACTTCACCAGCCAGACCCCCGCCGACCGGTGGCAGGCCGCCCTGGCCGCCGGGCTGATCCTCGCCCGCCGGGACGCCGGAATCCTCGACGAGGACGAGACCGAAGCCTTGGCGAACACCGTCACCGCCATCCTCGGCCCCGACCTCCTCGACACCCTCACCGCGATCTGGACCGCCGCCCACGCCACCGCCGACGAGGACGAGCAGGCCATGCTGGAGCACGCCCGGGCCTGGTGCCAGGCACTCGGCGCCAACCCCTGCGGCCCGGAACCGGCCCCCGACCCCACCGCAGGACACCAGGGCGAACTGGCCGAGGCCATCGGCAAGGTCCTCGGCGCGGTAGCCACGAACGAGGCCGCGCAGGCCGCAGCACAGGCACGCGCCACCACCGCCCAGACCGGCCGGGCGCGGGCGAAGGCCGCCCAGGCCGCCCACGCACGGCAAGCCGCGCAGACGGCCGAGAAGGTCTTCGCCCCCGGCGCACGCCCCTACACCCCCCACACCCCGGGCAAGGCCACCACCAAGAGCAGGGGCCGCTCCCCGGTCACCGGAACCCGCCCGCCCACCCGGGCCGAGAAGGCGGCCGCCGGGCAGCTCGCCCGCGCACTACGGGCCGCCGCCTACCGCGAACGCACCACCACGGTCACCGCCTCGGCGGCCCCGCCCGGACGCCTCAACATGCGCCAGGCCCTCGCCCGCGACGCACAGAAGGCCGCAGGCGCGATCCCGACGGCGACCCCCTGGGTGCACACCGTGCACCGGGCAGGCCCGATGCCGCCGTTGCGGGTGGGCATCGCGGTGGACGTCTCCGGCTCCATGAGTCTTGCCGCCGGACCGATCGCCTCGGCCGCCTGGATCGTGGCCAAGGCCACCGCCCTCACCGACCCCGACTCGCGCAGCGCGACCGTCGCCTACGACCGGTCGGTCACCGCGATCACCACACCGGGCCGCGCCCCCAACAAGGTCACCGAGTTCGACGCCAGCGGGATGGGCCACAGCCTCGCCGAGGCCCTCGACGCCCTGGAAGCCGGAACAGGCCTCACCCAACCCGGCACAGGCCGCCTCCTCGTGATCGCCTCCGACGGCTACTACGGCTCCAACGAAGCCGCCCGGGCCGCCGCACGCATCACCGCCCTGCGCGCAACCGGATGCGCGGTGCTGTGGCTCGCCTTCGACCCCGACCCCCGCCCCCTCCCCGGCACCACCCTCCTCGAACTCACCGACCCCACCCAGGCCGCCACCGCGATCGGCAAGGCCGCCACCGCAGCCCTCGCCGCCACCACCCCCTGACACACCCGGGTGCCGCCCCGCCCGGGGCGGCACCCGCTCACCACCCAGACGCTCAACCAACCACCCTCACAAAGGAGTTCAGACCCCATGACCTCACTCGCCGAACGCGCCCACGCCGCCGCCGACTACATCCGCCTCAACACCGCCGTCAACCCGCGCGGCCCCTACTGGGGTGAGGAGCACGCCCGCACCGCCGTACGGCTAGCGGCGGCCCTCGGCCTCGGCCTGGACCAGATCACCACCGCCCCGGACTCGCTGCGACGCCGCACCACCCCCGGCGAGCCGGTCCTGGCCACCGCCACCTGCCCCGACACCAGCGAGAAGTACGTCTTCCTCGCCCGCTTCCCGATCTACGACGACGAACCCTTCGAACTCCTCGGCCCCTGCCCTGAATGCTCCGGCCAGGTCCCCCTCGCCACCATCCGACACCTCGCCGACCTCGGCACCCACCTCACCCGCCCGCCCCTCACCCCCGATGACCTCACGCACCCGAACCGGCTGCCGGACACCTTCACCAGCGACGAAGGCCACACCAGCACCTGCCCCTACGGCGAAACCCTCTGACCGCCCAACACGCCGCACAGAAAGGACACCGACCAGCATGACCGAAGGCATCAGCCGCATCCCCGGCACTGCGGCCCGAACCAACGTCCCTTGCGTTCCGCCCGGTTCAGACTCCACGCCCCGGCGAGCCCCCGGGCACGAGGCTCAGCGCACGGCCCTCGGCGAAGACGGATACCAATGCCTCGTCCGCCAGCGGCACGAACGTGGCACCCCACTGAACGAACTGGCCGTCCTGGTCCTCAACACCGCCGCCGAAGCCGACCGGCTCCACGGCAAACTGCGCCGCCACGCCGCCCACGCACGCGACCGCCTCGGCGATCTCTTCAACCCTCGCCTGGATCCGGCCTTCGTGTCGGTCACCGGCCTGCTGCAGAACACGGGCCACACCACCGACCTGCACGCCGCGCGCTTCGCCCAGCAGATGAACCAGCTGGCCCTGGCCCTGGACAGCTACCAGGCCGCCGTACGACGCACCGGGGTGTGACCAAACGCCGTTGACCATGCGGGGCCCGCCCGGGCCCCGCCCCTCCCGCAGGCCAGGAACCACCTCGGCCCGCCCGCTCCGGAAGGACCTCGTTCATGCCCGGTACCGACACGCCGCAGCATCCCACGGTGGTGCACCAGATCCTCCAGCACGCCCACGCTCTCCTCACTACCTCCGAAAACGAGGAGGATCAGCCCCTGGCCGAACTGTTGGCCCGAGCGGCAGACCAAGTGCACGCCGAGGGCCGCGAACAGTTGGACTCGCGCGCCATCGCCTGGGCCGCGGCAGAGGCCGCCGCACTACTGCTCGCTCGTTGCAAGATCTCCATCACGGCGGGCGACCCGAACCTGACGTACTGCGTGCGGTCGCTCGACCGGCTCCCGCGCACAGCCCGCACCGGCCTGCTCACCGCGGCCATCCGGTACACGGCACCCGACCCCCACAGCCCCCTGCCTCCCGGCCAGCACGCCCCGGCCTCGGGACGACACACGGCCCCAGGGGGCCGCATGAGGGGGTCCTGCCCGTGCTCGTGCAACAGCGGCGGTTTCTGCGGAGGCTGCGGGCACGCGGGCTGCGGAGGACGACGATGAACCGGCACGTCCCGCGCGGCGACGCCGAGTCGCCGATGCGATGCCCCTTCGATGATGACGGCGTCGAGCCCGGGGGCAGTGCACTGTACGACGAGATCGCGGGGGTCGAGTAGGAACCGCGCAGAGACGGCCAGTCCACGGCCTGACGTGGTGTGACTCATGACGCGGGGTGGAGGGGACACACAGGCGCTGAAGGCGGAGGCTCGCGCCTTGCACCACCAGCTGGTGTCGGTGTGGCGGCACGGGAACCGGGCCGGGGCGGGTGCCGTCGCTGGACGCCAACCTCGACGGGCTGTCGCTGTACGACCTGGTCGCCCCGGCCGCGAGCGCGGTCAGATGTGCCGACCGGACATCATGAGGCATCTCAAGCTCACGAAGGACGCCCCGAAGAACGCACACTCGTCCCCGCCCGCTGCGCAGTGGGCCGATCATTTGCCGAGCCAACACACCCCGTCTCGGCTTCCTGCGTGGTCGTAGGATCTCGTCATCGCGATCCCTGGGGGGAACCTTGTCCAGCACGGACCAGCAGCACGAAGACTCGCCTGCAGCCGACCGCCTGCTGCTCGAGTCGGTGTTCCCCACGGTCTTCCGCGGATGGCCTGGTGACCGCCGTAAGCTGGAGGGCACCTGCGAGCCAGGCGCCCTGGACGCGGTCCGGCTCATCGCGCCGAGGCATGTGGGGCGGGACGGCGGGATCACGGAACGGGATCCGGAAGCCGATAACTGGCGGATCGACGTGCCGGAACGCTATCGCCTCCGCGCCGGTGACATCCTGCTGTCCTCGGTGGTGTTCGACGCTCGGCCGCAGGCTGCCGTAGTCCAGGAGACCGACCTGCCTGCAGCTGCCGTGCAGCACATCATCGTTCTGCGCCCTGCCGAACCCCTGCCGCCCGAACACGTCCGCCTGATCCTCGCCTTCCTGCGATCCAGGACCGTGGGCGCTCTCGCTGTCGGCGCGGTCTCTCAACGGCACCTCACACCCTCCCGGTTGAAGGAGCTGGAACTGCCGAACGAGGACCAGGCCCTGTCCGCGGCCTTGGCTGATCTCGCCGCTGCCGGGCAGCGGTTGGGCGAAATGGCGGCAGAGGCCGGAGCGGTCGCGGCGTCGGTCTTCGACACGAGCACGAACCGGGCAGAAGCCAGGCGGCTCATTATCACGACCGGCCAGCTCACTCGGCTCCGATCTCTTGCCGCTGCCCAACTCGACGATCCAGGCTTTATCATCCGCACGCGATACCCCTACCCGATCGCTCTGCGCTGGCGGAACGTCGAGGCTCAACGGAGTGCCGACGGGCAGGACGACGCCCAGGCAAAGGAGTATGCGGCTGTGCTCAAAGCCGCAGAGACTCTGCTTGGATACAGCGCGCTTCTCACGACCGCCCTCGCGAACGAAGCCGGCATCACCTGCAAGGCCATCAAGGCGTTCAAGGGGAAGATCTCAACCTCGCCCGGCGGCCCTGGCTTCGGGGACTGGCAGCGGATCCTTGAACAGATCGGGGAGGCGGAGGGCATGGCCGGCCTTCCCTCCGAACACCCCCTCCACGAACTCGCAGACCTCCTTGCGGACGACAAGGCCGTGGAAGCGTGCCAGAGCCTGGGCACCAAGCGGAACGGCAACGCCCACGGACGTGAAGATCTCCCCGATGTGTCCGCAGCCAAGCTCAACGAGGCCCATGACCATCTGCGCTTCCTCATCGACCGAGCCCGCTTCCTTGCTGACCTGCAGCTGCTCGATGTGATCAACGTGGTGTGGGATCGCCACGACGAGTCGGACACCATCACCCTTCGGCGTCTGATGGGGGACCATCCGGTCGTCCCCGCCGAGAGCATGCGGTACACGGGCCCGGTCCGGATCGCCACCAGCCTGTACCTGGCCGACCGCGACCAGGGACTCCACCCGCTGAGCCCGTTTCTCACCTGCGAGAAGTGCGCGACCTGCGCAACGCTGTCGCTGTTCCACGCGGACAAGGAGCAAGGGGAGTTGCTTCAGACAAGCCTGGACCACGGCCACTTCTACTCGTACCGGGGGGACGAGCGGGCGCTCCAGGCAGTCGGGCTTCGGTTGCGCTGAACGCAGAAGGTATGGGGCCGGCCGGTTCACGGAGCCCATCCTGCCCGGACCTCCGTCACATCCCCCGCTCCGAACCCGATCTACGGCGGGGATGAGTCCGGCGTTGATCGCCGATTCCAAGTAGTTGCGGGTGCCGGGCGGCCCGGCGGCCCGCTCCTCGTCGGTCAGGTCCGTACGGTCCGTGGTGCAGAGCTATGTACGGGTTGATGTGCAGAGCTTGAGGTCGTGTCAGCTGACGACGATTCACCCACGCCGTCCGGCACGAAGCCGCGCACATCCTGCACTGGTCACGCTGGCGACGCCGTCATCAACACCGCGCCCGCCTCAGCCACTAACGCCGCCGAAGCCACCGACCCCCGTAACTGCGGCTCCAGTACTAACGTCATTAAGCACGTTTCGCACAGGTCACCGGGATCTGTCCGCCGACGACGATGTACCAGTCGTAACCGTCTTTGCCGCACTTGTGGTAGACGGGCCCGCTGTTGGTGCGGCCGATGGCGATGAGGCAGAAGTTGTTCCGGATTACGTCGCCGCGGTGGACGTAGCGGACCACGGGGGAGTTGGGTCCGGCGACCGGAGTGTTGCCCTCCGGCCTGCGTACGGCGACGGTCTTTCCCGTGATCTTGATCTTGCAGTGCGTCGGTTCGGTCCAGTTCTGGGGCTGGGCCCAGGATGGGGTAGCTGGTGCGATACCCCCGCAGAGGGCAACCATGCCCAGGAGGCCGGCAACGGCGGGACGCAGATGGCTGCGGACGAGAGACGGGGGCATCTCCTACTCCTTTGGTCGGTCTTGGCGCAAGGCGCAGCTGGGCATCGTGGTCTGGAACCGGCAGGTGGGGGCCCGAAGGTGTCGCCGGGTGCCTCCGACAACGACTGGCGCGTTCGCGAAGAAGTGCAGCTTCACCTGAATTGGCGGAGTGTGCGGCTAAATGGAGCAAAGCGGGCGATAAGTGTGCGTGAGGAGCAGCAGTCTTCAGGTCGACGCCGCTGAACCCGCAGATGAGGAACGCCCGTTGCCCCGTCGTCATGTCTCGCTGCTCACGACGAGCATGCTTGTCGTCCCGCTACTCGCGATGTCAGCTCCTGTACTGGCCGCCGAGCCAGCGGATGTCTCGGCCGTATCGGTGGCCCTCAAGCAGGACTTCTGCCGTATCACCGGGTCTTCGGCGACAGTGCGCGTTAAGCCACGCAAGTCCGCGAAGGCGCTCGGCACCGCGTACAAGGGAGACACCTGCACCGCGCACGGCTGGGCGGAGGGTGAGGGCGCATGGGTGAAAGTCACGATGAAGCGCACCGGCGTCGTCGGGTACGTGCACTCGTCCCTGGTGGCATGGGGCAACGAGTCGCTGACGGCCACCGGGGGATGACCGGTCTCGCGGCCTGGCGTTCCGTACCAGGTGGCGGACCGCTGGTTACGCACGCCGGTCCCCCGCGATGCCTCGTTCCGGATGAAGGCGCGCAGCACAGCGGTGTGCTCATATGCTTCGGCGACGTCTTCGGCGGGGTCGCAGAAGCTGCTCAGGGAGTCGTGATCGCAGAGATCCGGCATCCGGACGGATTTCTTGAGCGCCGCCCGGAGCGCTGACCAGCGCTCCAGGCGGCGGTGCAGATGTCAGGTGAACGGGTGGACCAGAAAGGCCACCGCGCCCAGGCGGTCGCACCGGTCGTGAGATCCGCGTGCAAGGTGCGTGCCAGCTTGTACGCCATGCGCGCGAAGGTGCCGCGTGGGGATTTTTCGGGTCCGGTATGCACCGTATACGGCGATGCCCGCGACATCGCAGCCACGAACGCGCTCAGCCACTCCGCCACCGAATCCCCCGCCCGTCCGCGCCGCCTTCCACTTGGCGTGAGAGGCTCGCACGGCAACCGGGCTGGTTCCCAACCGCCTTGGGAACCAGCCCGGGCAGCTTTCCGCCGGTGGGCTACGCGTTGGCCTGCGGTGCTGCCAGTCGGTAGGTGCGCGGCCGGTCGTTCACCTGCTCCGCGATGTTCTGAATGACCAGCTTGTCCAGGGCGTTGGCGATGGCGCCTGAAGATTTCTCGATGACACGGCTGATGCCCGTGGCCGTGAAGGCCTCTCCGGGGTGCGCCGACAGGTGGTCGATGACCATCTGTCGTAGTGCTCCGGGGGCGAGCCGCTTCTTCTCATCCGGCAGAGCGCTCGCTTCCACCGGCTTTACCGGCCTGTGCTCGGGGTTGGTCTCCGGGGCGTCGGTGGCCTCCTCGGTGCCCGCGGCGTCGTTGTCCTGTGTGTGACGCGGGCCCTTGTCTCCGCTGTCCCTGTCTTTGCTCGGCTCGGCGTCCGGTGCCGGAGTATCCGGCGTTACGTCGGCTGCCGTCACGCCGTCGGCGTCCGGCGTGGCCTCGTCGGCAGAGGTGCTGCCGCTGTCTTTGTTGTCGGCGCTGGGCTCCGGGGTGTTGGAGGTGGAGTCGGTCGGCTCGGAGGTCACGGGTTCCTGGCCGGTTTCGGTGTCCGTGGTGGTGTTCTGGTCGGTGGGTGCGGTGCGCCAGTGGTCGGGGGTGCGGCGGGGTCCGTCGTGGCCGCCGGGGGTGCGGATGGCCAGGCCATGTTCTTCCAGGGTGACCAGGGCCTTGCCGGTGGTGGAGCGGCCCAGGCCTGCGGCGAGGGCGAGTTCAGCGGCCGTGGCCGTGTCTTCGTCGGTGAGTTTGACCAGTTCGGCGTAGATGGCGGCGGGGGCACCGGTCAGACCGGCGAGCGGTTCGGGGTCGGGCACGGCGTGCAGGGTGCGGGTGGTGTCGGTCGTGGTGTCGGACATGAGGGAACCTCGATTCCTTCGGATGGAGGGTGGGAGAGGTCCCCGGCCGGGGGTGCGGACCGTGCAGATGCGGTGCCGCGGGTGTTCGCCGGGCGCGTGCGCATCGCGGGTTTCCCGGGTGAACATGGCTGTGGCATGGGCGGCTTCACGGATCGTCCGTGGGTCCGCCGGGTGCGTCGGCCACGACCATGGACGCTCCGCTCCGCCGGGAAGTCAAGCGGCCCGATCGTTTCTCGATCGGGCCAGCTCAGAGCGGTGGTACGACCGTTCGACGCGTGCGGTGTGGCAGCGGTGCGCTGATCGGTGAGCGGGGCCCGAGCGTTCTGTGGACCGGATCCGATCGAGTCCCGGGGCGATCGGATCCGGTCGGCGGTTCAGTTGATCGACAGCGACGGGTTGCCGTCCCGGGCCAGGAGCTGTTCGCGGATTCGGCGGGCGCGCCGTGGGCCGATGCGTAGATCGGTGCGCAGGCGCCAGACGCTGACCGGATTTCCGGTGGCGGCGCGGGCTGCCTCATGGAGGGCGATGGCGCGTTGCCACACGTCGGTGTCTGAGGCCGTGTCGTCGGCCGGTGGCGGACCGGGCGTCGGCGGGGTGTGACGGGCCGTGTCGTCGCCCGTGCGGGCATGGCTGTGGCCGATTACGGTGCTGGTGGGGGCGCTGATCGAGCTGGGTTCGGGGCCGGTTCGGCCACTTGGGAGCGAGGCGGTCGGCGGGGCGGGATGGCTGGTGCCGTGATCGGTGCGCTGAGGGTGGTGCGGGGGAGGATCTGCCGCTGCGATCCGGTCCAGGAGGTCAGTGACGGTTCGGCGGTAGGCGGCGATCGTTTCCGTGAGGGCGATCAGGAGTAGGGCGGGGGTGAGGTGGAGGAGGACGGCTGCTGGGTCGGCGTGGTGGGGCCAGCCGATCTGGCCGTCGGGCCACAGGCTCTGCCAGGAGTTCATGAGGGCGGCGGTGCAGCCAGCGCTCCAGCGCAGGGTGGTGGACCAGGCCGGCGGGCTGATGCCCCAGGAGGCCAGGTGTGCGTCGACGTACAGGACGCCGGCGAGCGCGGTGCCGATCATCGGGTCGAGGAGGACGGCGATGGGCAGGGGGACGTCCCGGCTGGTGGCGAATCGGGTGACGTTGACGGTGGTGAAGACCAGGGCGAGGACTCCGACCGCGCACAGCACCCAGGTCATCGTCCGCAGCAGGGCGATGGCCTCGCGGGCCGGGATCTGTTTCACCGCGCGCCGGCTCCTCGTAGCGAGGGCCTTGTGGCGCCTTGGAAGGACGCGGAGTCGGTGCCGCTGGGGCCTTGGCGAACGGTCGCTCCCGGGTGTGGGGCGTCGATGGTCTGGCCCTGGCCGATGTAGAGCGAGACGTGGGTGATGGTGCGGGGGCTTGTGCCGAAGAACAGCAGGTCGCCCGGGGCCGGTTGGGTGCCCTTGGGGAGGTGGGGGCCTGCGTCGTACTGGTCCTGGGCGACGCGGGGGATGCTGATTCCTGCGGCGTGGTAGGCGGCCTGGGTCAGGCCGGAGCAGTCGAAGCCGCCCTCGGCCCGACCGTCGCCGCCCCATACGTACGGGGTGCCGAGCTGGGCGCGGGCGAAGGTGACGGCGGTGGATGCAGCAGCCTTTGTTGGGGCGGGGGCTGCGGCTGCGTAGCTGTCGGCGATCTTGAGGACCCGGTTCACGTAGGCGTCGTCGTGGTTGTAGTGCCAGACGGCGCGACGCAGGTTCTTGCCGTTCTTCGCGCCGTTGGCGCAAAGGAGTCGGGCTGCGGCGTAGACGGCGTCGACCGGGTCCCACGGTGTGGGCGGGTTCTTCCCGCCGGGTGGTACGGGGTAGGCGTACGACGTGAAGGTGGACGGGAGGAACTGCATCGGTCCTACCGCGCCTGCCGTGGAGATCATGGTGGGGTTGCGTGCGTGGTCGGTCTCGACCTTGCCGATCGCGGCGAGGATCGTCCAGGGCAGGCCCGGGCATTCGGGGGCGGCGCGTTGGTAGAGGGCGAGCATGGAAGCGGGAATGTCCGCCAGTGCCTGCTTGCTCGGCAAGGCGGCTGCGCTGCCGCCGGAGAACGGTCCGCCCGGCAGCGCGGCGATGGAGATGGAGAGGGCGGCCAGCATCGGCAGGGCGAGGACCGCGCAGCCGATGCCTCCGGTGGCCTTGGCGAACAGGGAGCTCATGCTTCCGCCTCGTGCGCTGGTGGGAGCGGGGGTACGGGGAGGGTGAGGGCGGTGTCGGCGTCGGTGGGTTCCAGATCGGAAGCCGGAGTGAGCCGGGACCAGTGGGTGGCGAGGCATGTGAGGGTGGTGCGGCGGGTGTCTCCGGGGCCGAGGGGGCTCCACCAGGGGCCCCATGGGGTGGATGTGGTGAAGTCTGCGGACGATGTCGCGACGTACAGGCCCAGTTCCCGGGCGGGGGTGATGAGACGGTGGCGGAGTGCCTGGTCGCGGGAAGCGGTGCGGGTGTGGATGAGCAGGGCCGGCCGGGTGCTTGTGGCGTTGGCGAAGGTGGCATAGCCGGTGAGTTTGGCCTCGACGCGAGGCAGGGGCTGGCTGCCGGTGTCGTATTCGAGGAAGAACGGCAGGACATGGTCGCCGTCGTGCCAGTGGGCGTAGGCGTCGGGGCGGACGATGTCGCCCCAGCGGCGGGAGCAGGAGCGTTCGGACAGCCAGAGCGACAAGCCGATCTCCGGGGCGGTCCGCCTGTGGGCGGCGAGGTGGGCGAGGAGTTCGTTGACGCCGAGGTCGTGGCCGAGGGAGGGGGAGTAGGCGATACGGCCGGTGTGACTGGGGCGCCAGCCGATGTCGGCGAAGTCGCAGCCGGTGTGGGCGGCGAGGACGGCGGCGCCAGCGGAGCCCAGGGTGTAGTGCTCGGGGGCGGAGCCGGTCTGGGTCAGGGGGCGGAACGAGTCGAGGACGGCGTGCTGGTGCAGGGTGCGCAGGCGGCGCTGGGCGGAGCGGAGTGAGCTGTAGGCGAGGTTTGCGATCTGGTGGGTGGTCAGGACGCGGTGTTCGTGGAGCATCCGGGCCAGCCACAGGTCCCGGGGCGTGAGGATGCGGGAGAGCGCGGCGACGTCCGTGTGTCGTGCGGGGCGTGGACGGGTGGTGGAGGCGCGGGCGGTGTAGCGGGAGCCGGGGCCGATGGCGGGGCGGGGGAGTGCGGGCATGGCGGGGCACCACCAAGAGGGCGAAGTGAGCGGAACGGAGGGTGTGCTTCAGGGCTTCAGGGGCGGGTGGCCGGGCGTGGTCCAGTGCGGCCGCCGGCTGCCGCGCGCAGGTCTTTGGCCCGGCCGGGCACCGGGCTTGGCAGTGGGCGGGTGGTGAGGGTGAAGGCGGCGGATTCCGCTCCGCCGGTCAGCAGGTGGGCGGCGGCCTGGTACGGGCCGAGGTGGGCGAGGTCGTGCGCGGTGAGGGTCGGCAGGGTGTGGCGTTCGAGCGCGTTTGCGTCTTCCGGGGAGGCGTTGAAGAAGATCTTGTTGCGGGCGTTGGCGGAGATGCCTTCGCGCAGGTCGCGGGGGAGCTGGGCGAGGTGCTGGTGGGCGAGCAGCATGGAGAGCCGGTAGCCGCGGGCCTCGGCGAGCATGTCTTCCAGCGGGTACGGCAGCGTGAGGAAGTTGTGGGCTTCGTCGATGCTCAGCGTGGCGTCGATCCGAGTGTGCTCGGGTGTACGGGCCCGAGCCGCGGCCGCCTGCCAGGTGCCGGCGACGATGAACGAGCCGAGCAGCCGGGCGGTCTCCTCGCCGAGTGCTCCCTTGGGGAGGCGGGCGAGGAGGATGCCGCCGTCAAGCACGCTGGCGAGGTCGAAGGTAGAGGGTCCGGCGGCGATGGCACGGCGGGCGAAGTCGCGCAGCAGGAAGGCCCGCAGCTTGTTCATCACCGGGCCGACCACGGCCGCTCGGGAGGGCTCGGACATCGACTCGTACCAGGCCCAGAAGCCGCGCAGCACCGGGTCCTTGAGGGCGGGGATGATCCGCAGCCGGTAGGCGGATTCGCCGAGGAGGCGGGGGACGTCGGCGAGGGTGACCAGCTGGTGGGTGCGTTCGCGGTGTTTGAGAAGGGTGAGACAGGCGGCGCGCATCACGTCGTCGGTCCGCGGCCCCCAGAAGGCGGTGAAGATCCGGCGGAAGATGCCGGTGATGTTGTCGACGACGACGTCGATGTCCGCGCCGTCGAGGACGTTCAGGCAGGGCGGGGTGTGGGGGTCGTCGGGGTCGATGAGGACGAGACGGTCGGCGCAGGTGTCGGGGAGGCGGTCCAGGAGGTCGGTGACCAGGTCGCCCTTGGGGTCGATGACGATGACGCCGCGGTGGTGGCGTACGTCGTCCAGGACGAGGTTCGCGATGAGGGTGGACTTGCCGGAGCCGGTCGCGCCCATGACATGGAGATGGTGGCGCGCGTCGGCGACCGCGAATCCAACGCCGCGGCCGACGCCGATGTCCGAGCGGCCGAGGGGCTTGACCCCAGTGTCGGGTGCTGGTTGGGGGATCTGCGGTGGCGGCAGGACCGATCGGGCGCCGGCTCGTTGAACGCCGGGGGCGTCCGGGTCGGTCGGCAGGTGGGCGAGGGCGGCGAGTTCCGGTACCGAGAACAGGGCAGGGCGCGAGGGTGAGAACTCCCGGGCTCTCAGCTGCGGTTCGGGGTTGCGTAGGCGGGTGCGGACGAGGTAGTTGCGGTCGGCGTACAGGCCGAAGGCGGAGGCGAGTGCGTGGGCTCGTCCGCGCGCCACGTCCTGGGCGCGTTCCGTTTCGGGGCTGCAGGTGGCGGCGTAGGTGATGGCGCACTGCCACTGGGATCCGGAGAGCTTGGCGGCCGACTGCCTTACAGCGGTGGCGTGTTCGGGGTCTTGCCTGCCGGTGGCCACGGGCTGGGCGCGGTGGAGGAGCAGCGCGGCCAGGGCGGGGAGCCGGTGGGGAGTCTGACCTGCTTTGAGGCGGCGTGCCTGGCGGCGGGCTCGGCGCAGGGCACTGCCGGTGGCTGGGCGGGCCAGGATCTGTACGCAGGCGGACTCGTCCTCGGACATGCCGGTCGCGGCCTGCAGGAGCGCGCGCAGCGGATCCGTGGCGTGATCCGTGCGCAGGGGCAGGACGTCGGGGCGGGCCATTCGGAGCCGGCCGGCGGTCAGTTCGTGCGCCGGTGGCAGCAGAGGGCCGGGCTCGGTGACGCGGGTATGGGCGCCGGGCCAGGCGGCTTCCACGGCGCGGCGTACGAGGCCGATCGGTACGGTGCCGGGGACCCACAGGCGGATGCCCAGGCCGGTGTGGGACCAGGTGTATTCGAAGGCGAGATGAGGCTGGCCGGTGAGGATCCGGCGCCACCAGGGTCGTAGGAGCCCGGACAGCTGGGCCCACAGGACTTCCCCGCCTTTGGGGGCGGCCTGGGGCGGAGCCAGGAGCTCCACCCAGCGGGCGCCGGTGGTGAGGCGTTGCTGCCGCAGTCGCAGCAGCCGACGCCGGGCGGCATATCCACAGGCTGTGGACGCGATGGCCGTGGGGATCAGGATGGGGGCGGACGCTGCGCACCAGTCCACGACCGTGGTGAGCGTCGCTGTGCCGAGGGCTCCCGGGTGGCTGAGGAAGTCGACCAGCCATCCGTGCGGCTGGGCGGCGGTCAGCCAGCCGTGCCCGGTCACGGCGCCCACCCCTCGTCTGCCTC
Organism: Streptomyces sp. NPDC054794; assembly: GCF_053611585.1. Lineage (NCBI taxonomy): Bacteria > Bacillati > Actinomycetota > Actinomycetes > Kitasatosporales > Streptomycetaceae > Streptomyces > Streptomyces sp. NPDC054794. Next base: position 34,129 of record NZ_JBSHAQ010000018.1, read on the forward strand.
GGACCCATCGGAGTAGAGGGCGCTGGAGTCGTGGCGGTCGTCTTCGTACTGGGCGGCGAGTTCGCCCGGGTCCGTGGTGATCACTTCATGCTCGCCGGGGGCCGCGATGCTGATCAGGGCCACCTTGTGGCGGCGGTCGCCGGTCAGCAGCAGAGCCTCGCCCCGGCTCGCGGAGAGCAGGAACTCCCGCTCGCCGTGACAGAGGTGGAAGGTGGCGCTGATCGTGTCGATGGCCTGCGGGGCCTGGCGCAGCAGGACCTGGGTGGCCGCGTTCGACACGATGGCCCGGCCGAGCGGGGAGGCGAGGACGTCGTCGGCGTCCTGGGTGACCACGGCCAGGCCGGTCCAGTACTTGCGGGCGGCCTTGGCCATGCGGAACAGAAACCGGGCGCCAGCCCCGTCGCGCATCAGCAACCACGCCTCGTCGACCACCACCAGATGGCGGCCGGAGCCGGGACGGGAGGTGACCTGCCGCCAGATCGCGTCCAAAGCCAGCAGCATGGCCGGGGCCTTGACCTCCTCCGGAAGCTGCCGGAGAGCGAAGACCACCAGATGCCCGGCGGTGGTGGCCGTGGTGCTGGGGCCGTTGAACAGCTGGGCGTGGGAACCGCTGGTGTAGGGGACCAGCCGGTCGGCGAGCTCTGCCGCCGCCTGACTGCCGTCCTCAGCCAGGACGGCAGCCAGGTCGGTGAGCGTGGGTGCGGTACGGCTCCAGGTGCGCCGGTCGCCGGTGATTCCGGCACGCGCGTACGCGGCGAGGAAGGCCCGGTCGAGCGCCGCCTTCTCGGCCGAGGTCAGGTCAGAGCCCAGCAGGACGGCGACGAACGTGTGCAGGAACAGCACGCGCCGCGTCAGGACATCCTCTTCGCTGTCCGCCGCAGCCGGGAGGTCGAAGGGATTGAGACGTACGCCGTCGGCGCCGAGGGCGATGACGTGTCCGCCGACGGTTTCGGCGAGTCGGACGTACTCGTCCTCCGGATCGATCACCGAGGCCGTGACGCCTGTGAACAGCAGCCGGAGCAGCTCCAGCTTGGCCAGATACGACTTTCCGGCGCCGGAACGGGCCAGAGTGATCGAGTTGTAGTTGTCCTGCGCGAAGCGGTCCCACAGCACTGGGGCGCCGGAGACCGCGTTCAGCCCGTACAGCACCCCCGACGCCGTACCGTCATCGTCGGCGGTGACCGGCAGGTCCGGGCTGGTGAAGGGGAAGCAGGCGGCGAGCGCGGCGGTGTCGAAGGTGCGGCGGATCTTCAGTGTGTCGATGCCCAGGGGGAGGGTGGCCAGCCAGCCGGGAAGCGCACGGTAGGTGGTCGGGGCGACCGTGATGAGCAGTGACTCGGCGACCGCCCGTACCGCGGCGGCCTGCTCGGCCAGGCTCTCCTCGTCGGGGGCGTGCACCGTCAGGTAGAGGGCGACGTGGAAGAGTTTGCCCTCGCCGCGCGCGATCCGGTACGCGAGCTCGGCGGCGTCCGCTGCGGCGGCCTCGACCTCCGGATCGTCCAGGTGCCCCTTGTCGAAGCCGGTGCGACGGCCGGACTCCAGACGGGCCCGCTGCTTCTTCAGGCCGGCGGCCGCGATCGGGTTGGGGACGGGCTCGATGTGCAGGGCGATGTCGAGGTGCCCGGGGAAGTTCAGTAGCGGGGCGAGCCAGCCGGGGGCGACCTCGGCCGGATAGCCGGTGACCACCAGCGTGGTGGCGAGGTGTGCGCCGACCGCGAGGGCGCGGGCATGCACTTCGACGGCCTCGGGGCCGGCGACGTCGAGCAGTCCCGCGGTGTCGAGGCTGGGGGCTGAGGGAGCAGAGAGACGCCTGCCGAGGCGGGTTCGGGTCATGCGTGGTCACCTTCCGGCGCGGCAGCGGGCGGGATCGGGGTGTCGGGATTGCAGGCCGCGCCGACGAGGGCGGCGGCCCGATCGGCGTCGAGAGGGGTGACAGCGACCTCCGCAGCGGCCAGGGCCCGGGTGGCCTCGTCGAGTCGCTGGAGCGTCCGTCCGTCACCGGCATTCCGCCGCAACCCGTGTGGTGGGATCTCCTCGCGGGCGACCAGCACGACCTGCCGGCCCAGCAGGTTGTCGCCGGTGGCGAGGTCGGCAAGGAAGTCAGCGTGCGCGCGAGCGGCCCGCTCCAGCGCCGGGTGCGGCAGCGCGGCGGCGTCCTGCTGGAGGGTGTCGGCAAGCGGGGCGAGATCGATGCGGTGGCAGCGCACCAGCAACTGGGTCGGCCCGGTCAGGGAGTTGAGCCAACGCGCGAACGCTCCGGCCAGGCCTTGTTGTTCCGCCGCCGAACGCAGCTCGAAATTGACCGTGGAGCAGGTCGCCAGGGCTGCCGAGCCTTCACTGCCCAGGTCGAGTACGCCGTCGGCGGTGATGCCGTCATACGGCATGTCCATCGCTGTTGGGGGCGGCCCGGCGGCCCTGGCCCAGTTGTCGGGGACGACGGAGGGCAGCGGAGGAATGCCTTCTGGGGCGTGCACCCTGCGCTTGGGGGTGCGGGCGTGCTGGAGGGCAGCGGTCAGGAACCGGTCCAGTCCGATGCCTTCGCGTTGGCCGAGCGCGAGTGCGGCCACGGCTCCGCCGATAGGGATCACCATGACCGCGTAGGCGAGCGGAGTCATGAAGGAGCGGGTGGCCCACCAGCCGCCGTACAGCACGAGTCCCGCGACGGTGAGGACGGCGGTCTGCCGAGCGGTAAAGGGTCCCAGGAGGCGGTCGGGGCGGGAGATGTCAGCAGGGATGCGGGTGACATACGGGGCCTGAGCGGTCTCGTCGGGTGGGTTCACGGACGGTCTACCTCCGGGGCGGTTCGAGGGGAAGCCGCAGTTGCATGGGGCGCGGTGGGCGGGCACGGACTCGCCGGGTGGGAATGGGCAGTGCCAGTTGGCGTGCCCGGGGGGCGGAAGCGGTGCGGGCCGGGGGTGGGGTGGCAGGCAGCGCGCGGGCTGCCGGAGTTGCCGGAGATGAGGCCGGGACACGCTCGGCGCGGATGGGCAGCCACAACTGGGTGGACCGGCCAGGACTGGCCGGAGCGCGCTGGACGGCGATCGGCAGGGTCAACTGCCGACGCTGCCGCGCCTGAGCGGGGTGGATCACAGCGCGGGGACCTCCCGATGTGCGAGTGGAGGGATTGACGGCACGGCCGGGGCGCCGAGACGTCTGGGCGCGGGCTCTGGCGCCCGCCGGTTGCGCGCCACCGGTGCCCGCGCGACGCGCGCCTGGCACGGATGGAGCACCTTGGGAGGGCTGGCCGGCTGAGGGTTGGCCGACTGCGGGCGATCGGCCGGCGGGGCGGGCCAGAGCCCCACGCCCGCGGGCGAGCAGCGCACGACCCCAACCCCGCGCCCCGCGGGCGGGACCACGACCGTGCCCCGGCCCGGTTCCAGGTGGTCGGCCACCGCCACCGCCTCGTCCTGGGCGGCTGCCTCCGCCACCTCCCGGTCCACCACGGCCCGGGCCGAACCCGGCGCCTCCCACGCCTCCTGCGCCTCCGCCGGGTCGGTGGCGCAGCTGGCGCATGCCCGGCAGGTAGTGATCCATCAGGCGGTACACGGCCAGGTGCTTGAGGACCCGCACTCCAGCCGGGGCGTGCGGGTTGTGCACGGGGGTGCCGCGCAGAACGACCTGGAGAGTCCAGCCGGGAATCTTGAACAGCACCCAGAACAGAGCCACTCCTGCAAGCATCGTGCCCAGCTGGTCGGAGTGGGCGATGCCCAGGGTCGTGGCACCGGGGGCGAAGAAGAGCTTCAGAGCGAGGATGAAGGCAGTCGATTGAGCGAGCTGGATGGCCATGCAGCCGGCCAGTCCACGCCACCACAACCGTGCGACAGGATCGGTGAGCGGGTGAGCGTGACACGCCAGCATCAGCGGTGCGGCCACGGCGAGCAGCGCTATCACCGCGACGCGCACCAGGAACCCGATCAGTACCGCGAGCACCAGAGCGATCATCACGATCGCGAGGATGAGCAGGTACAGCTTCAGCCCGGCTACGCCGAACAGGGCGAAGGGCAGGACGCGTTCGACCATGCCCTGCCCGGCATCCGACATGTCGGTGGCCATGATCGCGTGAGCCATGGCGTTGGACAGGCTGATCGCCTTGCCCATCACGGTCAGCGAGGTGGCAGGCGCGATCATGCCGAGCAGCAGCCGGGGCGCGATCTGCCGCAGGGCATAGCGGCTCTGGACGGTCTCGTAACCCATGACCGTGATGCCACCCGCGGTCACGAACAGCACGTAGATCCCGGCCGTGACCCCCAGCATCGCGGCCCACAGCCGCTTGATGTCGGCGTGCCGGGTGACATCCGGGGTGGCCAGCAGGGTGTCGGCGAGGAACTCGCGGACCGGCTTCATGATCTGCTCGATCAGCATGCCGAGGAACGAGGTGATCGCGTTCACGATCATGCCGGGGACGTCGAGGAAGTCCCAGCTGGTGCCCTTGTCGCATCCGACGCCGGTCGCCTCGCATGCGGACGGCATCAAGCCCGGTGACGGTGCCGGTCGTGAGGGCTTCGGTGAGGGTGCGGGGTCGCCTGGTGCCGGGGGCGGCCCGGGGGAGGGCTCGGGCTTCGGCTGAGTTCCCGGATCGGGTGTGGGGGCGGCGGGGCCGGGCGCGGGCTGAGGTGAGGGCGGCGGCGGAGCCGCAGGCGCCCGAGCCGCCGCATACGCCGGGAGCACGGCGACGGAGGTGGCCACCACCGGTACCAGGACGAAGACGGCCACAGCGAGCAGCGCGGGCACAGCGCGGGCGCGGCGCCCGCCGGGGCTCACCGTCCCCCTCCGTCCGCGCCGACGATGCCCTGCAACACGGTCACGATCACTGGGGCGAGGACCGCCAGCCCGTAGCCGATGGCCGCTGCCCTCAATGCCCGCTTGGCGGCTTCGACTTCCCCCGGATCACCGCCGGCCATCAGATAGCGCAGCCCGCCGAAGGTGAGGAACAGGGTGGCCAGTGCGGTGAGGAGGCCGATGATCCAGTCCCGCAGATTGTTGATGACGGTCGGGATGTCGGCGACCGCCCAAACGTGAGGCGCCTGCGCAAGGAGCGCGCACGTGCTGAGGGCAGTGGTGCAAACGAGCCGGAGGGACCAGCGGGCGAGCAGTCGGCGTGGCCGACGGAACCTTGCGGGCAAGACAGCACACCTCCATCGGGGCACACAGCCGGACGGGAGCAGGAGGGGACGGGGACGCCGCAGGGGCGTAGGAGAGACGGGTGCGGGGCGAGCAGACCCTTGGCCCGGGCGCCGACCTCCTCGCGGAAGTGCGGCGGCAGGCGGTCTCGGGTGTCAGCACGAGACGGTCGTGCTCACCCCGCACGGTGTCGCGGAGCTGTGGTCCGGGGCCTCGGCCGCCGCCCCGGACCACGACAGACGGTCCGACACAAAGCCGGGCGGGCCGCCGTCACCGTGAATAGAGACCCCGGCGCCGGGAATTGACATCCCACCACCGAAAATCCCCCAGCCGGGCGCCTACTGCTCCTGCAGCCGCCACCACAGATGGGCGGCCAAGTGCTGCTCCGCAGCGCTGCGGTGCCGGTAGAGCTGACGCACACTCACCCCGTGCTCGGCCGCCAGGTGGTCCATGGGCTCGCCGCCGAGGCGGGTACGGGCGATCAACCGTGCCTCGGTCAGGTTCACCACGCGGTCGTGTACGGCGCGGGCCAGCACGGTGAACTCGTCCGCCGGCTCACCGTGGTCTGCCTGGGGGACGGAGCAGAGGTAGTCGAGGTGCAGCGCCGCCGGGGAGGTTTCGCGGGTGGCGCGGCGGCGTGCGGCGTACACCAGCCGGTGTACGGCCCGGTCGGCGGCGCTGAACAGCTCCCGGTCCAGCCGCTCCGCGCCGGGGTCGAGTGTGTGCAGGGCTGCGGCGACGGCGGCCAGGGCTTCCTGCTCGACCTCGGCGTGCTCCAGATGGGCAGGGCGGACCAGCCGGGCGAGCATCCGACGCAGTACCGGAACGGTCATGGCGACCGCCACCAGGTCCCACGGCTCGCCCAGTTCGCGGGCGCGCCGGATCACCTCGCGCCAGGTCTGCTCGCGCAGTTCGGGACGGGTAGAGGGGTGAGCGAGGTGGGTGCGCACCCGGTCGACCGGCCACGCCGCGCGGTCCGGGTCGTCGCACACCAGGTGCGCGGGCACCGTGAGCGGCTCCACCCCGTGGGCGAGAGCGAGGAACGCCTGCTCCAGTTCCCCGAGCGGAGAGCGGACGAGGCCTTGCGGACGACCGGCGGAGTGGTGGGCGTGGTGACGGTGGTACATGGCGCATCTCCCGTGAGCGGTGCGGACAACTTCCGCCGCCACTCCTCCCAAGCCCTCGTGTCACGAGCAGCCCACCCGCGGGCCAGCGCCGTGCCCGCCGCGGTCGAATGGTCCGGCACGTGCGATGGCCTGCCGCTGGCCCGCCCCCGATGACCTGGCGCGACGTGCCGTCCGCTGGAACGCGAATCGAACACAGAAATTCCCGGCTCCGTTTTCAGCCCTCGCCGTGCGGTGAGCCGAGGTGGCCCGGCGGTGGCTCGGCGCTGGCGCGCCACTGGCTCGCATAGGTGATGACCTGCACAGACATGGTGCACGGCGGGGGTGACCAGGGACGCCTCCGAGTGCGTGGTGGCAGTTGCCGGGAGATCGAACACGTACCGGCTCGATGGCAAAGATCAGCTGCTGAGTCCCTATTACTTGACGTCAGCACGAGACGGCCGGACCCACGGTTCCGGGCGCCACCCAGCCCATGTCGAAGACTCCCTCTCGCCGTTCAACTGCGTCCCGCTCGCGTACGTCCAACGCCCTGCCGACGACGATCTGGTTCCCCGACCCGGACGAGCCCAACGCCGCTCCCATCCCCGGCGCGGTGCTGCCCGCCTGGGCGATCGACAAGGTCCGCACCGAGTTCGTCGACCGCCCCGACCACCGGCCCGCCCCGCTGCTCAAGATCGCGATCCGGGACACGGAGCCGGGTATGGACGCCCGTATCCCGTGCGCGTCCTTCTCCGCCGCGGCCGACGATGAGGGCGCCAGGGGCAAGCCATCCATCCTGCTCGCGGAGCTTCACCCTGATGCCCTCCCTGCCCCCGCACACAGCCTGCCAGCCGGTGGGGGCGAGTTGCCCGGCGCGCTGGAGGACGGCTGGCCCGGCTTCTTCCACCGCGCCCACCGGCTCCTCCCCGCGCACGGCTTCCTGCTGCTGGCCACCCGCCAGCGCCGAGACTCCGGACGCCTCACCGACCCGCTCGGCGCGCTGATCGCATCCGCCCGCACGGCCGGCTTCCGCTACCTCCAGCACATCGTGGTCGTCTACGGCCACCCGGTCGGCGATCGCCTGGTACCCGCACCGCCCCCGGACGCATCCCGTGGAGTCGCGCACTGCGACGTGATCGCACTGTCCGCGATCACCCATGCTTAGGCCGAGAAACAGGAGAACCGCCATGCCGTCCCCCCTCTCGGTGTGGAACACCGCCCCGACCTCCGCCCCCGCCCAGCGCGCCGACCGCTACGTGCCCGGCTCCGCCGCCCACCCCGCCAAGATGCTCCCGCAGATCGCCGCCCACGCCATCGCCGCCTACACCCGCCCCGGCGAACTGGTCCTGGACCCCATGTGCGGCATCGGCACCACCCTCGTCGAGGCCATCCGCCTCGGCCGCCCCGCCCTCGGCACCGAGTACGAACCACGCTGGGCCGACCTGGCCCGCACCAACGTCGCCCGCGCCCTACAGTCCACCGGACGCGACGGCGGTCAGGTCGCGTGCGGCGACGCCCGTCACCTGACTCGCCTCATCGACGAACGCCACTACGGCAAGATCGCGCTCGTCGTCACCTCACCGCCGTACGGGAACTCGGTGCACGGACAGGTCCGCTCCACCCGCGAGACCGGCGAACGCGGCGTGGTCAAGAAAGACTTCCGCTACAGCCACGACCCCTCCAACCTTGCCCACGTCTCCACGGACCGGCTTCTGGAGGCCTTCACCGAGATCCTCACCCAGTGCCGGTGCGTCCTTCGCCCCGGCGGCACCGTGGTCGTCACCACCCGCCCCTGGCGCGAGGGCGGCGAACTCGTCGACCTGCCCTCCGCCGTCCTCGCCGCCGGCCAGGCCGCAGGGCTGACCCCCGCCGAACGCTGCGTCGCCCTCCTCGCTGGCATCCGCGACAGCCGCCTGATCACCCGCCCCTCGTTCTTCCAGATGAAGAACGTCCGTGACGCCCGCCGCCAGGGCATCCCCCTCGCGGTGGTCCAGCACGAGGACGTACTGGTCTTCACCCGGCCCGGAAGCCGCCCATACTTCGGCCGCCGCGCCGACGGAGCAGGTGGCGCACGATACGAGATGGGAGTTGCGCGTACATCGCACAAGTCCCGCAAGCTCATCTCACATGCCTGTGCCACTGGACGCCACGATGGCCGACATTGATCCGTTGAACGGGGTCAGGGCTAGCCCATGAAGGGAACGGCACCTGCGGGCCGGTTTCATGCCACCACCTTGCGTGATGGCATGCCGGTATCTGTCGGCCAATGGCGCGTCACCACGGCAAGCAGCGCTGTGGGCCTGGGAATTGCGGCCCTCCTTGGGGGCTGTCCGGAGCGGAATCTCTCTCCGGACAGCCCGATTCAGGTGCTCACGGAGTCCAGCGTGGCGATCATTGTGGTCCCGGGTGTAGAGGCCGTCTCGACAGAGATACGCCTCAGAGGCATCAGGGTTCCAGTTCGGCAACAGCGGGACATCGCGTCCCTTCCGATCGCAGACCTTCGCCCATATGCCGGAGCGGGGGCGAGTCCCTACCCCCGCGCGGCGCTGGATTTTCGGCTGCTTGCGGCTCCCCAACTCGGCCCGTTCCGCTACGTGTCATCATCGTGGGCGTTCGCCGGGTCGTTGCATGGCCTGACCGAATTCCTGCACCAGGGCGACCGTGACGTGCGCGCTGTGCTGCGTCTGCGTTGTGAGGATTCGGGAACGGATGGGACCCGACATGCCGGAGGTCGCTGGATTCCCACACTCAGCGTTGACGGCTGTCACAGGTCCTCCTCAAGCGGCGGCACCGAATCGGAGTCTGTGTGACGCCCCAGAGCGAACGACAAACGAGCCCGGATGTCACGTTTACCCCTCCCTGCTGGTTTCACCTCGATGCGGCAGCCGGCGTCCACCAGCATGCGTCGGCGTTCGATGAGGTCACCCGCTGCCCAGTCCTCACCGTAGGTGCGGCCGGTGTCCACCCAGGTGCTTGTGGGTGGGCGGTAGGGGAGTTCCTTGAGCTTGCTGAGTTTGTCTGAGAGTGCCCTGTGACGGCGCTCGTAGCGGAGTGAACCCTCCTTCCCTGCGAACAGGCCGCGCTCGTATCGGTCGGTCTCCAGCCGGTCCAGAGCCCGTTCGATCTCTTCGGTCTCCTGACGATGGTCTTCGCCCGCTTCAACTACTTCAACCTTGATGGGCCAGGCGCCGACCTTCGGCAGGAATTGCTCTTCGGCGTACATGTCCACGACGTCGGCTGATACAGAAGCGGGTGAAGCGCACTTTCGTCCGCGCATTCGCGATCGACAGACGTATGTGCGCCTCATCGGACGCCCCTTTTCAGTCGCCCAGCCCTGGTACATGCGCTCTCGGCATGTGCCGCAGAAAACCACCCCCAGCAAGGGGTGCGCCGAGGAGGTGCGACGGCGGTCGGGTCGGCTGCGCCGAGCGAACTCTCGCTGGAGGGCTTGCCAGGTTTCCGCGTCGATGAGCTCTGGCCCGCGGAGGACGGCATTGGCTTCGTCATCACGCACAATTTCGCCCTTGTACTCCACCCGGCCGCGGATCCTTTCGGAAGTGATGATCGCGGCGATGCTCTTGCTTGTCCACGCGCCCCGTGGATCCACAGGGCGACCGGCGTTGATGTGGCGTTGATTCGTGGGAGAGGGGACGCCGCGTTCGTTCAGGTCGGCGGCGATGGAGAGATAGGACTCGCGAGCGATCACGCGCCGCGCGATCTCCCTCAAGATCTCCGATACGGCGGGATCCTCCACGAGCGTTACACCTTTGCCGCCGGGGATGGGCTCCGCCTGGTAGCCGTATGGGGCGAGCCCCCCGCCCCACCGTCCGTTTCTTCGCAAGTAGTCATGCGACCCAGTGACGCGCTCGCGAATCGCCTCTGCCTCCATTTCGGCGAAAGCCGAGACGATGTACGCGATCACCCGCCCGATCGGGGAGCGGATGTCGATCGTCTCAGTGGCGGAGATCAGATTCCTGTCGTACTTTTGGCACCACCGGATCATCTCTGCGAAGTCCGACACCTTGCGGACGAACCTGTCCAGCCGCCAGAACATGAGCGCGTCCCACTGCTCGGGATGATCCAGCCACTTGGAGAGTTCAGGGCGCTCCCAAGGGGACTTCTGAGATGCGGAAACGTCGATATCCTCAGCCCAGCCGACGATCTCCGCTCCCCGTGCCGCAGAGGCGTTTTCGATGCTGGATCGTTGGCGTTCTGGCGAGGTTGTGACGTCTGTTTTGTCCGAGAGGCGGATGACGCCGATGATCCGCTCGTTCATGACGCGGTGGCAAAATAGTGTGCATCCATGAACTAAGGATGGCCGTCCTTCTTCGACCCCAAGGACACCGACGCCGTGGAGCTGGTGGAGGACCGCACCCACGGCATGGTCCGCACCGAGGTGCGCTGCGCCCGCTGCGGCTCGCACCTGGGCCATGTCTTCGAGGGCGAGGGCTATCCGACACCCACCGATCAGCGGTATTGCATCAACAGCATTTCGCTGCGGCTGGCACCGGACGAGGGCTGAGCCGGTAGCGGCCCGGCAGGACGGGGCGGGGTGCGTGCGAAGACGGACGCACCCCGCCCCTTTGTCCAGGTAAGTCACCTTTGTGCCCGGATTGCTCCGATTTGAGATTCTGTGAACGTGTTGGGTGTCGCTCGATGGATCCACTCCCGTCGGAGGCCTGCCCTGTCGGAGGCCCCCGGCGGCCAGGACGGGATCCCGCAGGCAGACGGCGCGTCGTCGCGGCTGAAGGCCCTGCGCACGGCGATCGCCGGGATCGGCACGACACTCGACGAGAACACCACCTGCGCCGAGCTGACCCGGGCCGCCGTACGGCTGGTCGGAGGGGTGGCGGCGGTGATGCGCAGGACCGGCGAGGGCCTCACCGGGTACGAGGAGCTCGCCGGGGACGGGGACCTGCTCCCCGACTCCCGCTGGGCCACCGCGGTGGCCCGGGACGTCGGGCAGCCGGCTGCCGACGGCTGGACGGAACCCTGGATCGAGCACCCGATCACCGGCCGGACCCGGCCCGCGATCTGTCTGCCGCTCACCACGGGCGAACTGCAGTTCGGTGTTCTGGTGTGCGCCCGGGAAGGGCGGCCGTTCGACCGCTCCGAGGCGGAACTCCTCGCCCTGCTGGCCGAGCGGACCGCCTCGCACATCCGGCACGCCCGCGAGTACGGGCGGATCAGCCGTACCGCCGGTGACCTGCAACGCGCCTTGCTCGCGGAACCCGGCCGTCCGCACCCGAACCTCGACGTCGCCATCCGCTATCTGCCCGCGGGCGGCGGCGTGTTGGTCGGGGGAGACTGGTGCGAGACCGTACGACTGCACTTCGGCCGCACCCTGCTCGTCGTCGGCGACGTCATGGGCCACGGCCTGGAGGCCGCCGTAGACATGAGCGCCTACCGCTCGTCCCTGCGCTACATCGCCTCCTCCGACCTGCCCCCGCACCGGGTGCTGCGCCAGATGGACGAGATCGCCTCCCAGGAGTCCGAGCGCAGACCGGCCACCTGTCTGATCGTGCGCGTCGACCCGGGCCGCAGCCAGGTCACGGTGGCCAGCGCCGGGCACCTGCCCCCCGCCCTGATCGGCCGGGACGGCGAGACCTCACTGCTGCCCGTCCAGGTCGGCCCGCCGCTGGGCACCGGCTTCGGCGGCTACGAGTCGGTCACCTACGGCATCCAGCCCGACCAGACCCTGGTGCTGTTCACCGACGGCCTGGTCGAGCACCGCGGCGAGGACATCGACCGCTCCCTGCACCGCCTCTCCCGGCTCCACTTCAAGCCCACCGCGACCGTCGACGACACCATCGACACCATCCTCGCCCGCCTGGACGCCCACAACGCCGAGGACGACGTGGCCGTCCTCGCGGCCCGGCCCCGCATCCGCCAGGGCTCGGCCGCGGCCGCGGCCGGTCAGTCGTAGCCCGGCAGGGCCTGAACTCCCCGGCCGCCGCACGGCATTGCACAGGGCATGCCGCCTCGCAGCGCGGTGGCGCTACGGGCTCGTGAGGATCACGAGTTGCCGGGTCGCCCGGGTCATCGCGACATAGCGGTCGACCGCTCCTTCGATCCCCTCGCCGAAGGTCTCCGGGTCGACGAGGACGACCAGGTCGAACTCCAGCCCCTTCGACAGCGCCGGGGTCAGCGACCGGACGCGGGGCGTCGCCCGGAACGTGGGGTCGCCGATGACGCAGGCGATCCCGTCGTCGTGCGCCGCGAGCCAGGCGTCGAGGACCGAGTCCAGATCCGCGACGCGGCCGTGGACGACGGGGATGCCGTTGCTGCGGACGGAGGTCGGCACGTTGGCGTCCGGGAGCGCGGCGCGCACGACCTGCTCGGCCTGCGCCATGACCTCTTGCGGCGTGCGGTAGTTGATGCTCAGGGAGGTCACCTCGACCCGGTCGAGGCCGACCCGTTCGAGGCGTTCGCGCCACGACTCGGTGAACCCGTGCCTGGCCTGGGCGCGGTCCCCGACGACGGTGAAACTCCGGGACGGGCAGCGCAGCAGCAGCATCTGCCACTGGGCGTCGGTCAGTTCCTGCGCCTCGTCCACGACGACGTGCGCGAACGGGCCGGCGAGCGGTTCCGGGTCGGCGCCGGGCAGAGCGGTCTCGTCGACCAGGCTGTCCTGCAGGTCGCGTCCGCGCAGCATCGTCACCGCGCCCTCGCCGTCGGTATCGGCTTCGAGCAGGTTGTCGATGACGCCCGCCATGCGCTCGCGTTCGGCGGCGACGGCGGCGGCGCGCCGGCGCCCTCGCCGTGACGCCTCCGGGTCGCCGAGCCGCTGCCGGGCCGCGTCCAGGAGCGGCAGGTCGGACACCGTCCAGGCCTGGGCGTCCGTGCGCTGCAGTGTGCGCACCTCGTCGGCGTCGAGCCAGGGAGCGCACATCCGCAGGTACGCGGGGACCGACCACAGGTCCGAGACCAGGTCGGCCGCTTCGAGCAGCGGCCATGCACGGTCGAGGGTGCCGACCAGCTCCTCGTCGTTGCGCAGCGACCTCCCGAACTGCTCGGGCGAGACGTCACGGTCGAGCTTGTCAAGCAGGATCGTGACCAGCTCCTCCCAGATCAGCTCGCGCGCCTCGTTGTGCGCGGTGGCCGGTCCCGGTGTCGCGAACGCCTCGGCCCAGTCGTCGGCGCTCAGCCGGATGTCGGCCCAGTCGGTCGAGACCGTCATCCCCGTGGCGGGCGGCTCCTCGTAGAACCGGACGGCCGTCTCGATCGCCCGCACCATCCGCGCGGACGACTTCAGGCGGGCCACGTCCGGGTCGGTCTCCTCCGCCGCCGCGGCTCCCTCCGCGACGAGGTCCCGCAGGGTGCAGGTTCGCACGCCCTCCTCGCCGAGGCTGGGCAGGACGTCGGCGACGTAGGCCAGGTAGGGCTGGTGCGGACCGACGAACAGCACGCCGCCCCGGCGGTGTCCGAGGCGAGGGTCGCAGTAGAGGAGGTAGGCGGAGCGGTGCAGCGCGACGACCGTCTTTCCCGTACCCGGACCGCCGTCCACGACGAGAGCGCCGCGCGACCCGGCACGGATGATGGCGTCCTGGTCGGCCTGGATGGTGGCGAGCACGTCCCGCATCCGGGGCGAACGGTTGCCGCCCAGGCTGGCGATGAAGGCGGACTGGTCGTCGAGCGCGGCGTGCCGTTCCAGCCCGTCGGCGGTGAACACCTCGTCCCAGTAGTCGCCGATCAGGCCGCCGCTCCAGCGATACCTGCGGCGGCTGGCCAGACCCATCGGGTTGGCGTGGGTCGCCGCGAAGAACGGCTCGGCCGCGGGGGAGCGCCAGTCGACCAGCAGCCGGCGCCCCGTGCTGTCGGTGAGTCCGAGCCGCCCGATGTACAGCGGCTCGGGGTCGTCCGCGCCGACGACGCGGCCGAGGCACAGGTCGAGTCCGAAGCGGCGCAGGGCGCGCAGCCGGCCGGTCAGCCGGTGGACCTCCGCGTCCCGGTCCATCGCCGCCCGGCCGACGCCGCCCGGCGCCTTCAGTTCGGCGTCGAGACGGTCGGACAGTTCGGCGATCGTCTGCTCAAGGCTCTCCGCGACGGCCGCGAAGTGCTCCTCGTCGTCGGCGATCAGCGTCGGGTCGGCCTTGGCGGCGAGACGGTCGGGAAGGTCGAAGGCGCTCGTGGTCAGCGGGCTCATGGCATCAGCTCCGATCCGAGGGCGCCCGACTCAAAGACGTACAAAGACACACGCACTTCGTGAATCACCTATTTCCGCAGCTTCCGGCTCTCGGCCAGTGATTGTGCGGTACAACCAGGGCCTTGCCGCAAGCCCCCCAGTGCGCTATAAGTTGAGAGTGGCAAGGAGTCGATGACCTCCTTGCCTTTGTTTTTCGGCCGGGCCGGCGCCCTGGTTAGGGCGCGCTCAGACGCCCGAGTCCCGCGCGTTCAGCGGCAGCGTCACCGTGAAGACGGTCGCCCCTTCCTCCGCGCCCAGCCGGATCGTTCCCCCGTGCGCCCGCACCAACGCCCGTGCCACCGACAGCCCGAGCCCGCTTCCGCCCCGGTCCCGGCTGCGTGCCTTGTCGACGCGGTAGAAGCGGTCGAAGACCCGGGCGCGGTCGGCGGCCGGAATGCCGGGGCCGCTGTCGCCGACCCGGACGGACGCCATGTCGGCCAGGACGGAGACGCGGAGCGACACCTCGGTGCCCGGCGGGGTGTGCACGGCCGCGTTGGTGAGGAGGTTGTCCAGCACCTGGCGGATGCGCACGGGGTCCAGACGCACCGTCAGCGGAGCGGGGCCGGCGTCCAGGGTGAGGGTGTGCCCGGGGTGTCCGGCAAGGAAGGCGTCCGCCGCCTCGCGCACGAGCTCCGTCAGATCGACGTCCTCCAGCCGCAACGGCGCCTCCACCTCCGCCGCGTCCAGCCGGGCGAGGAGCAGCAGGTCGTCGAGGAGGACGCCCATACGGGCGGCCTCGGCGCGCAGCCGGCTCAGATGGCGGTCCCGTTCCTCGGGCGCGTTGGCTGCCGCGTACTGGAACAGGTCCGCGTAGCCCCGTACCGACATCAACGGCGTACGGAGTTCGTGCGAGGCGTCCGCCACGAAGCGGCGCAGACGCTGTTCCGCCTCGGCGCGCACCGCGAGCGAGGCGTCGATGTGTTCCAGCATGGTGTTGAACGCGGTGCGCAGTTCCTCGACCTCGGGGCCGCCGCCGGGACCGTCCGCGCGCAGGGGAAGGCGGGCCGCCGACTCCGTCAGGTCGTGCGAGGCGATGCCGTGGGCCGTGTGCGCCATGTCGCTCAGGGGTTTCAGGCCGCGCCGCAGCATCGCCCGGCCGAAGACGACCAGGGCCAGGAGCGCCAGCGCGAACGCCACCACTTGGACGGCGACCAGCCGCCGTACCGTCTGCTCGATGTCCGCCATCGGCGCGGCGCTGACCAGCACCACCCCGGGCTCCACCTCGCAGGCCCGCAGCCGGTAGGTGCCCTCCCCGTCGATGTGCGCGGTGCGGAAGAGCTCCGTGGACGAACGCGCACGCGCCGCAGCGAGTTCGGTGAGCGCGCGGCTGTCGTCCGGCACGTCGGCAGGCCGGCGCAGCGCGGCCGTACCGCCGGAGACGTCGAAGACCGCCGTGTACCAGCCGTAGTACGGCTGGCGGTGCACCGTGCCGTGCGAGGACGCGTCCTTGGTCTGCACGACCTGGACGAGCTTGAGCTGGTCGCCCAGTTGACGCTCAAGGTAGTCGCGCATGTACGTCGTCAGGGCCGTGCCCACGACCGCGAAGACGACGAGCGACAGCGCGCCCAGGCCGAGCGCGAGGCGGGTGCCCAGGCGCAGCCCGCGGTGGGCGTGGCGCAGCCGGGCGATCACCGCGCGGCCCGCCGGACGACGTACCCGAAGCCGCGCACGGTGTGGATCAGCGGCTCCTCGCCGGTCTCGTCCAGCTTGCGGCGCAGGCGGCTGACGACCAGTTCCACGACGTTCGAGCGGCCGCCGAAGCCGTACTCCCACACGTGGTCGAGGATCTGGGCCTTGGTGAGCACGGTCGGGGACTTGCGCATCAGATGACGCAGCACCTCGAACTCGGTCGGCGTGAGCGACAGCCGCCGGGTGCCGCGCCGCACCTCCCGGGTGTCCTCGTCCATCGTCAGGTCGGCCACCTGGAGCACCGACCGCTGGAAGCCGGGACCGGCGCTGCGCCGCAGCACGGTGCGCAGCCGGGCCATCAACTCCTCGACCGCGAACGGCTTCACCAGATAGTCGTCGCCGCCCCGGGTCAGCCCGGCGACCCGGTCGGCGACGCCGTCGCGCGCGGTGAGGAACACCACCGGCACCATCGTGCCCGAGCGGCGCAGCCGGTCGAGCACGCCGAAGCCGTCGAGGTCCGGGAGCATCAGGTCGAGCACGACGATGTCCGGCCGGAACTCGGCGGCCCGGGCCAGCGCCTGTTCGCCGGTGTACGCGGTGACGGCCTGCCAGCCCTCGTACCGGGCGACCGTCGCGACCAGGTCGGCGATGGGCGGGTCGTCGTCCACCACGAGGAGTCGTACTGTGTCCACCCGCTCATACTGCGCCACGCACCGGACGGCACCCCGACCCGCCCACCCCCACCGGCCACATCGACAGCCAGTTGAAAGGGCGTCGACAGGAAAACGACAGCAGCCCCGGGTGAAGCTCGTGTCCCAGGACCCGATCAAGGAGCTGCCGTCCCGTGACGACCGTCTCAGCACCCCCGGCGCCCCCCACGGCGACCTATCGCCCCAGGGTGGTGGCCCGCACCGCGCTGTACGCCCTGCTGGCCGCGAACGCCGCCGTGGTGGCCGTCCTCTTCGTCCGGGCCGGCTTCGGCTCCAACGCCCTCGTCCTGCTGGGCCGGCTCGCCGGTCTGTACGGCGCGCTCCTCATGGCCTTCCAACTGCTGCTGGTGGCCCGGCTGCCCTGGCTCGACCGCCGCATCGGCATGGACCGGCTCACCTCCTGGCACCGCTGGACCGGCTTCGGCCTGCTGTGGACGCTGGTGGGGCACGCGGTGTTCATCACCCTCGGCTACGCCCGGATGTCCGCCATGGACCCGGTGAACCAGCTCGTCGACCTCGCCGAGACCACCGACGGCGTGCTGCGGGCGGTGGTCGCCCTGCTGCTGATCATGACGGTCGGCGCGGTGTCGGCCCGCTGGGCACGGCGCCGACTGGCGTACGAGACCTGGCACTTCATCCACCTGTACACCTATGTGGCGGTGGTACTGGTCTTCGGCCACCAGGTCGCGGTCGGTACGACCTTCACGGCCTCGCCCGTCGCACGGGCCTACTGGTACACGCTGTGGGGCGCCGCACTCGGCGCGGTGCTGGTCGGGCGCCTGGGCCTGCCGCTGTGGCGCAACCTGCGCCACCGACTGCGCGTGTCCGCCGTCGTGCCCGAGTCCGACGACGTGGTGTCCGTCCACATCACCGGGCGCGACCTCGACCGACTGCCCGCCGCGGCCGGGCAGTTCTTCCTGTGGCGGTTCCTGACCCGGGACCGCTGGTGGCAGGCGAACCCCTTCTCGCTGTCGGCCGCGCCCGACGGCCGCGAGCTGCGGCTGACCGTGAAGACGGCGGGCGCCGGCACGGCGGCCCTGCGCCACCTCAAGGTCGGCACCCGGGTCTTCGCCGAGGGGCCCTACGGCGCCTTCACCACCCTGCACCGCACCCGCACCGCCACCCTCCTCGTCGCCGGTGGCGTCGGCATCACCCCGATCCGCGCCCTGCTGGAGGTCCTGGAGGGGAACGTGATCCTCCTGTACCGGGTGACGAGGGACCGGGACGCGGTCCTGTACGCCGAACTGTCCGAACTGGCCGCCGCCAAGGGCGCCGAACTGCACCTGATCACCGGCCCGGCATCCGCCGACCCGCTGGCGCCCCGCGAACTGGCCGCGCTGGTGCCCGACATCGGCGACCGCGACGTCTTCGTCTGCGGGCCGCCCGGGATGACGGCGGCGGTGCTGCGCAACCTCGCCGACCTGGGCGTACCCGAGCGGCAGATCCACTTCGAGCGTTTCAGCCTGGCGGGATGAGGGGGACACGAACATGAGGCGAGCACTGCCCGTCCTGGCGCTGACCGTCGCGGGACTGATTCCGCTGTGGCGCTACCAGCCGTCCGAGGACAGCACGACGACCACGACGACCGCGGAGGCCGTCGGCACGCCGGCGCCCTCGTCGGGTGCCCCGTCGGGTGCCTCGGCCCGGGTCGTCGCGGGTCCCACCGTCACCACGCAGAAGGGCGACGTGCAGGTCGAGGTGACCCTCACCGGCGACCGGATCAGCGCCGTACGGATGCTCAGGCAGCCGAACAGCCCGCAGACCAAGGGCGCGGTACCGACGCTGGTCCAGGAGACCCTCGACGCGCAGAGCGCCGACATCGACACCGTGTCCGGCGCGACGGTCACCAGCGAGGGCTACCGGAAGTCGCTGCAGGCCGCGCTGGACGAGGCGGGCGCGTAGATGCGCCGGGTCGAGCACGTCATGGGGTTCCCGGTCTCGCTGCGAATCGACGACGGGGGCGTCGACGGGGCGACGGACGTCGGCGGGGCGGCGACGGACCTCGATGCGGCGGCGGACGAGGTGTTCGCCTGGCTGCGCGCGGTCGACGCCCGCTTCAGCCCCTTCCGGGCGGACAGCGAGGTGTCCCGGCTCGACCGCGGGCAGGTGCGCGCCGACGAGGTGAGCGCGGACCTGGCCGAGGTGCTCGCCCTGTGCGAGGCGTACCGGGTCGCGACGGGCGGGGCCTTCGACGCCCGGCTGCCCGGCCGCGGCCTCGACCCGTGCGCGGTGGTGAAGGGCTGGTCCGTGCAGCGGGCGGCGGAGCTGCTGACGGCGGCCGGGGTGCGGCGGTTCTGCCTGAACGCCGGTGGTGACGTGGTCGCGGCCGGGGGTCCCTGGCGGGTGGGGATACGGCACCCCGAACAGGCCGACCGGGTGTGCGCGGTCCTGGAGATCACCGACGGCGCGGTGGCGACCTCCGGCCGCTACGAGCGCGGCGACCACATCGTCGACGGGCGCACCGGACGCGCGGCGAGAGGCCTGCTCAGCGTCACCGTCGTGGCCGCCGGGCTGACCGAGGCGGACGCCACGGCGACGGCGGCGTTCGCGCTGGGCGCCGAGGGCGTGGCCTGGGCCGCCGGCCGGGCCGGCTGCGAGGTGTTCGCGGTGGACGCCGGGCGGCGGGTGCTGCGCACCGCCGGAGTGCCGCTGGCCCCCTGAGGCGGGATCGGTCCGCCGAAGTGCTGAAACACTCGGCGTCTAGACTCTCCCCGCAACGGCCTGCGCAGCGAAGACCGTGGTCGAGAGTGGGCGGTTTTCCGCCAAACCCGAAGGGTATTCGGCGTTTTGATACGAATAGATTCAGTCACGAAGCGGTACCCGGACGGCACGGTGGCGGTCGACCGGCTCTCGTTGGAGATACCGGACCGCTCGATCACCGTCCTCGTCGGGCCGTCCGGCTGCGGCAAGACGACGACGCTGCGGATGATCAACCGGATGGTCGAGCCCAGCGAGGGCACCATCCTCCTCGACGGCGTCGACATCCAGAAGCAGCCGGTCAACACCCTGCGCCGGTCCATGGGTTACGTCATCCAGAACGCCGGTCTCTTCCAGCACCGGTCGATCGTCGACAACATCGCCACCGTGCCGCGCCTGCTGGGCTGGAGCAAGCAGCGGGCCAGGGAGCGGGCGGCGGAGCTGATGGAGCGGGTGGGCCTCGACTCCTCCCTCGCCAAGCGCTACCCGTACCAGCTCTCGGGCGGCCAGCAACAACGCGTGGGCGTCGCGCGGGCGCTCGCCGCCGACCCGCCGGTGCTGCTGATGGACGAGCCGTTCTCGGCCGTCGACCCGGTGGTGCGCAAAGGGCTCCAGGACGAACTCCTGCGCATCCAGTCCGAGTTGGGCAAGACCATCGTTTTCGTCACGCACGACATCGACGAGGCCATCAAGCTGGGCACGATGGTCGCCGTGATGCGCACCGGCGGTCGGCTCGCCCAGTACGCGCCGCCCGCCGAACTGCTGACCGCGCCCGCGGACGCCTTCGTCGAGGACTTCCTCGGCGCCGACCGCGGCATCCGGCGGCTGTCCTTCTTCCCCTCCGGCGCACTGGAGTTGCGGACCGCCCCGGTCGTCGCCCAGGACGCCGACGCCGCGAAGATCGCCGCGCGCGGCTCGGCCGACGTGCCCTATCTCCTCGTCACGGACCTGGACGGCAAGCCCCTCGGCTGGGGCGAGCCGAAGGACCTCAAGGCGGGGGAGATCGCGCCGGAACGGCTGCTGCCGTACGGCCGCCCCTTCGTGCACGGCAGCGACTCGCTGCGGGCCGCGCTCGACGGCGCCGTGCTCTCGCCGACCGGATGGGCGGTCGGCGTCGACGACACGGGACGGGTCGTCGGCGTCGTCTCCCAGCAGACCATCGGCGAGGCCATCCGCACCGCCCACGCCCAGGGCAGCGGCGACGACGTGCGGGCCGCCGGATGAGCGGCTACTTCGACATCCCGAGCGACCTCCAGCACAGCTACCTCGGCCTGATCGGCCTGCACCTGCGCGAGGCCCTGATCCCGGTCCTCGCCGGTCTGCTGCTCTCGCTGCCCGTCGCCCAGCTCTGCGTGCGCTTCCGCTGGCTGTACCCGCCGGTGCTGGGCGTGACGACCGTGCTGTACGCCATCCCGTCCCTGGCCTTCTTCGTCGTCCTCATCGACTACACCGGCCAGAGCGAGACCACGGTGATGATCCCGCTGGCCGTCTACAGCCTCGTCGTGCTCGTGCCGGCGATCGTGGACGGCGTGCGGTCGGTGCCCCAGGAGACCCTCGACGCCGCCAACGCGATGGGCTTCGGACCCGTACGCCGTTATCTCCAGGTGCAGTTGCCGATCGCCGTGCCCGCCATCATCGCGGGCCTGCGCGTGGCCACCGTGTCGAGCATCTCCCTGGTCAGCGTCGGCATGCTGATCGGCAACCAGGGCGCGCTGGGCAACCTGCTCAACGACGCGAACATCTACCACCGGCCCGAACTCGCCGTCACCTCCGTGGTGACGACGGCCGCGCTGGCCATCCTCGCGGACGCGGCGCTGGCCCTCGTACGGGTCGTCCTGACCCCGTGGATGCCGAGGAAGGGCGCCACCCGGTGAACATACTCCACTTCATCCAGGCCTTCTTCGGCGACAGCGCCCACTGGCACGGCTACGACGGCATTCCCACGCGCTTCGGGGAGCACCTCCACTACTGCCTGGAGGCACTCGCCCTCGCCGCCGCGATCGGGCTGCCGGTCGGCCTGGTCACCGGCCACTACGGGCGCGGGGGCAACACCCTCGCCCTGATCGCCACCGCGGGACGGGCGCTGCCCACCTTCGGCCTGCTGGTGCTGCTGGTCCTACTGGTCGGATTCGGCATGCTGCCCGTGATGGTCCCGCTCATCGTCCTCGCGGTCCCGCCGATCCTGGTCACCACCTACGAGGCGGTGCGCTCCGTCGACCCCTCCCCGGTGGACGCCGCGCGGGGCATGGGCATGCCGGAGTCCCGCATCCTCTTCCAGGTGGAACTCCCGGTCGCACTCCCGCTGATCCTCGGCGGCCTGCGCTCGGCCGCCGTCCAGATCGTCTCGACGGCCACCATCGCCGCCTACATCGGCCTGGGCGGCCTCGGCCGCTACATCATCGACGGCCTCTACCAGCGCAACTACGAGAAGGTCGTGGGCGGCGCCACGCTGGTCGCCGGCGCGGCCCTCGCGACGCTCGCGGTGTTCTGGACGGTGGGCCGCTTCGCGGTGTCGCCGGGGGTGCGGCGGAGCGCCTGACGGTTAGGGCCTGTCCGGCGGATCATGCCGCAGACGCGGGGTCTGGCACGCGCATCTGCGGCGTTGTCGTCGGTTGCCGACGCTCCGCGTCGACGCCCTCCTCCGCCTTGCAGCTGCACGCACCAGACCCCGCTCACCTGGCTTGATGAGGCGCCGTTGGTTCCCTGCGACTTGATCCGCCGGACAGGCCCTAGCCCTCGGTGCGGGCCAGCGCCAGCTCCAGTACGACGAGCAGCGCGTCCCGCACCGAGCCGCGTTCACGGGCGTCGAAGACGATGAGCGGGGTGTTCTCCGCGACGTCCAGGGCCCAGCGGACCTCGTCCAAGGGGTGCTCCACCTTCCCGTCGAAGGCGTTGACGGCCACCGCGAACGGGATGTCCTTGTGCTCGAAGTAGTCGACGGCCGCGTAGCAGTCGTCCAGCCGGCGGGTGTCGACGATGACGAGACCGCCGACCGCGCCCTCCACGATGTCGTCCCACATGAAGCCGAACCTCTCCTGCCCGGGGGTGCCGAACAGGTACAGCTTCAGCGTCGGGTCGATGGTGATGCAGCCGAAGTCCATCGCCACCGTGGTCGTGGTCTTGCGTGGGGTGTGGGTGAGGTCGTCGACCCCGGCGGCCACCTCGGTGATCGCCGCCTCGGTGGTCAGCGGCTCGATCTCGGAGATGGAGCCCACCGTGGTGGTCTTGCCCACGCCGAAGCCGCCCGCGATCACCATCTTGACCGGGAGCGGCGGCCGTACGGCGGTCTCGGCGGCCGCGCCGCGCACAAGCGGTTCAGTCGGTGTCACGGAGTACCCCTCGGGAGTCGGGGATGGCGCGGAGGCCATCGATAACCCTGCGCAGGACGGATGCGTCGTGAGTGGCGTCGAAGTCGGGCACGTACACCGCCAACTGCCCGGCGTCGCGCAGGTCCTCGGCCAGCACCCGCACCACGTTCAGGTGGAGCCGCAGCCGGGCCGCGAGCTCGGCGATCGACTGCGGCAGCCGGCAGGCGGCGACGATGTCGCGCCGCTCGAAGGAGAGCCGGTCGAGTGCGTCGAGACCCTCGGCGGTGGCCACCACCTGGGTCTCGACCGGCATCGCCCGGCCGGGGGCGTTGTCCGCCACCCGGCCGGCGGTGACCAGGAACGGCCGTACGGCGGGGGCGGGACCGACCGGTTCGGGGACCGGTGGCGGGAGGCCGTCCGCCATGGCTGTTCGCTTCCTCTCTCGACCGGGTCGAACGGTCAGCGCGCCGGCAGGGAACCGACGGTGTTCTTCAGTTCGAGGACGAGCTGGGGGCTGAGGGCGGCACCGGCGCGATTGGCGAACACGGTCATCTCGTAGGCGATGTTGCCGAGCTTGGCCTCCTTGTCGGCGACCACGCCGAGCACGGCGCCGTTGCCGATCGCGGAGACGATCACATGGCCGCCCTCCAGGTCGATGATGACCTTGTTGAGGCCGCCCAGGCCGTAGTTGCCGGAGGCCCCGGCCGCCAGGCTGGTGATGCCGGAGACGATCGCGGCCAGCCGCTCCGAGTGGGCGCGTTCGCGCAGCTCCGACACGGCGATCAGCAGTCCGTCGGAGGACACGGCGATGGCGTCCACGACACCGGCCGTCTCTGTGGCGAATCGGTTCAGCAGCCAGGTGAAATCTGCCGCTGCGGCCTGCAGGTCGGTCGGCGTGGTGCCGCCCGTCGGGGTGTCACCTGTCGACGTGCTCACTGCTCGGCTCCTTCCGGATGGTGGTTCTGGTGCTGCGGGTGCGTCTGCGAATGATTCGGCGAGTGCTTCGTCGAGTGCTTCTGCGGGAGGTCCGTCGACCCGGTGGCCGGGGCGGCGGCCGTGACCGCGGCGGGGATCGCGAAGTCCCCGGTGTCGCTGTCCCGGTGCGCCCGCTCCACCGCCTCCTCGAACTCCTCCAGCGCACTGCGTACGGCCTCCGCGTCCCGGTGGGGCGCCGCCTGCGGCGCGGCCTGCGCGGCGCCGGCGGTCGTCCGCAGGGTGGCTCCGCGGACGCGCCGGCGGAGGGGACGGGAGCCGCCGCGGGAGTCGTCCTCGGTGGCGTCGGTGGCGTCGGTGGCGTCGGTGGCGTCTGCGGCGTCGGTGGTGCTCGCCGGGGCTTCTCGATGAGGGACACGACGAGGGAGGGGATCGGGGTCACCGGTGTTCGGTTCCTCGGACGCCGGCTCCTCCCGTACGACGGTGGACGGCACGGGACCGGAGGTCACGGGCACCGGCGTCACCGGCGTACTCGCGCTCGGCGGCTCGGTGTCCACCGGGGTCATCGTCAGCAGCAGCGTCCCCGGGAGCGTCACCTCCGCCGTCACGCCGCCACCGGGGGTGCGGGTCAGCTCGACCCCGATCTCCCAGCGGCGGGCCAGGGCACCGACCACGAACAGGCCGAGCACCTTCGTCGGTACGACGTCCAGGCGTTCGCGGCGGATCAGGCGGCCGTTCTCCTCGGCGAGGCGCTCGACGCTCATGCCGAGCCCGTGGTCGGTGACGACGACGTACGCGGCCTCGGGGGTGGAGCGGACGGTCACCTCGACGGGGCTGCCCTCGGGCGAGAAGGAGACCGCGTTCTCCAGGAGTTCGGCCATCATCAGCGTGAGGTCACCGATGATGTCGGGCTCGACCACGGCGTCCGTCGCGGCGTACAGCCGCACCCGCTGGTAGCCCTCGATCTGCCCGAGCGCGGCCCGTACGACGTTGGTGAGGGCCGTGGGCCCCCCGTCCAGGGCCGTCTCCCGGATGCCGGCCAGCAGCATCAGGCTGTCGGCGTTGCGGCGCAGACGTACGGCGATGTGGTCGATGGAGTAGAGGCGTTCCAGCAGGGCGGGGTCGGTCTCGCCCCGCTCCACGGAGTCGATCAGCGCCAGCTGGCGGGTCGTGAGGTTGCTGACGCGGCGGCCGACGTTGCCGAACATCTCGGCGACGTTGCGGCGGCTGAGCACCTGCCGCTCCAACAGCGCGGCCGCGGTCGTCTGCACCCGGTTGAAGGCCTCGGCCAGGTCGCCGATCTCGTCGCGCGCGGTGACCGGCATGTCCCGCAGCCGGGGCGGCCCGTCGTCCTCGGCGTCGTCGTCGGCCACCCGCGCCAGCTCCCGGTCGGCCACCTCGGCGACCTTCCGCGCGGCGCCGGTGAGGGTCTGCACCGGGTGGATCACCGAGCGGCGCACCAGCACCGCGAAGGCGAGCCAGAGCGCGAAGCCGAGCAGCGCCGCGTTCAGCAGCAGCGCCGCACGCCACTGCGCCGCGTCGGAGGTCTCGTCGGCCCGGTCGGCGATCTGCTTGATCAGCGAGGTGGTGATCTTCAGCCGGGCGGCGGCCTGTTCCGGGTAGGCGGGGTAGTCGGCCAGCGCGTCCTGCACCGCCCGGCGGATCTCCGCCTGCGACCCGGCCTCCAGTTCCGTCGGGTCGATCTGCAACTCGGCGAAGGACTCGGCGATGCGCTGCTGCGCGTCGGTGTGGTCGATCCCGGCCAGCTCCCGCGCCTGCGCCTCGGTGGCGAAGCGGGTGAAACGATCCGCCTGGTGGCTGTAGAGGTCGTAGGCGCCGACTGCGTTGGTGAACTCGATCAGCGCGTTGGTGTCGCCGGTGGTCGCCGAGAACACGCTGGTCTCGAAGGTGCCGTGGGCGGCGTCGGCGCGCAGCAGGGAGTCCACCAGGTTGCCGGTGAAGGTGGCGGCGAGCGTGGAGTCGCGGTCGAGGCCGAGGCCGTCGATCACGCCCTTGGCCGCGTCCGAGTAGGTCGGGTCGATGTTGTCGGCCGGCAGATAGCCGCGCTCGACGCTCTGCCGCAGGCTGGACAGGCTCTGGACCTCCCTGAGGGCCTGTGCCTCGGTGTCCGGCAGCCGGCCGCCGTAGGTGTCGCGCACCTTCTCGACCTGGGCGTCCACCGCGTCCTGGGCCTTGCGGTAGGGGGCCAGCGAGGGCTTGGCGTGGCCGGATTCGTACCGTGCGGAGAGCAGGATGGCCTGCTGGTGCTCGGCCTCCACCCGGTCGACCAACCGGGCGACCGTGGCGCTGTCCCGGACGGCCCGGGCCGCCCGCTCCGCGCTGTCGGACTGCTCCAGCAGGTCGGTGATCAGGTAGCTCAGCAGGACCGCGATCACCGCGAGCGGCACGCCGACCAGCAGGTTGAGTTTGCGCCGGAAGGGCCAGCGGTCGGCGAAGCCCCGTATGCCGCCCCGCGTCGCCGGGGCAGGCCGGGCGGGCGCGTCCACCGCGTTCGTGGACACAGGGCCTCCTTCGTCGGGGTGTCTCCACCCGAACTGATGCGTAACGACACCGAAGCGGGCCCCGTGCACCGCTGCGACCGATATCAACTGCCGCGAGACTACAGCGTCCTTGAAGTGTCAATCAGGTCGCCTTTTATCAAGAATCCGTTACAAAGAGACCGCTCTCCCTCCGTAACTGGGCACGGATCGAGGCCAATCAGTGACCCGAAGCCACTTGACTGACCGAGAACAGGCTGGATTGGATCAGGAAGAAGCTCTTCCTACCGCTGTTCCCTCCACCAACCCCCTGAGCCCGGAACGGGAATCGTGACTTCCAGCACCCACATCAGCAGGTCCATCCGGAGACACCGAGGCGCGGCGGCCGTCGCGCTCGCCGCGGCAACGGCCCTGCTGACGGGCTGTTCCTCGTCCGACACGTCGGGCGACCCACTCAAGGGCGACAAGGCGAGCGGCGACACCGTGGTCGTCGGGTCGAACAACTTCGCCGAGAGCATCCTGCTCGCCGACATCTACGGCGAGGCCCTGAAAGCCAAGGGAATCAAGGTCACATACAGGCCGAACATCGGCAGCCGCGAGACCACCTACGGCCTGCTCAAGAACGGCGCCATCTCGGTTCTGCCGGAGTACAACGGCGCGTTGCTGGCCTACCTCGACCAGAAGGCCAAGCCGAAGACCATCGAGGAGACGACGTCGGCCATCGAGGCCAAGCTCGACTCCAAGCTGACGCTGCTGAAGCCGGCGCCGGCCGAGGACAAGGACTCGGTCACCGTCAACGCGGAGACCGCGAAGAAGTACCACCTCACCGAGAAGTCCACCATCGCCGACCTCAAGGACGCCGCGAAGGACCTGGTCATCGGCGCCTCGCCGGAGTTCCAGACCCGGCAGCAGGGCCTGGTCGGCCTCAAGGACGTCTACGGCCTGGAGTTCAAGTCCTTCAAGGCGCTCGACGCGGGCGGTCCGCTCACCCAGGCGGCACTCAAGAAGGACACCGTGCAACTCGCGGACCTCTTCACCACGGACCCGACCATCTCCAAGGAGAAGTTCGTCGTCCTGCAGGACCCGCAGAGCCTGTTCGGGTACGAGAACGTCCAGCCGCTTGTCTACAAGAGCGCGCTGTCCCAGAAGGGCGTCGACGCGCTCAACGCCGTCTCGGTGAAGCTCGACACGGCGACCCTGCTGGACCTCGACACGCAGGTGCAGTCGCAGAACAAGGACCCGCTGGACGTCGCCAAGGCGTGGCTGAAGTCGGCCGGCCTCGGCTGACGACGTCCGCGCGTCCCACAGGAACGCGCACGACACGACGCGGGTGTCCCCGGAGACGGGGGGCACCCGTGTGTGTTTTCGTCGGCGCGAGCCGGTCCCATGGAAGAAATCCACCACTGCCGCCGCCTGGTTGGAGTCCTGCCTCTCCGTCCTCCCACGCTGACCCGTGACCGACATACGGACCTGCGCTTCTGCAGATCCGGGGATCTGCGGATCACAGTGGAGAGGACCCCATGACGACGACGGAACAGGCACAACTGCCGCCGACCGCCTACCGATGGCGGTGGCCCGCCCTGATCGCCCTGCTGCTCGGCGAGGCGATGAACCTGCTGGACGCGACGGTCGTCCAGGTGGCCGCGCCGGCCATCCACGCCGACCTGGGCGGCTCGGCGTCCGACATCCAGTGGTTCAGCACGGCGTACACGCTGCCGTTCGCGGTGCTGCTGATCACCGGCGGCCGACTGGGCGACATCGCGGGGCGGCGGCGGGTGTTCGTCCTCGGCGTCACGGCGTTCACGGCCGCGTCGGTGGCCTGCGCGCTGGCGCCGACGGTGGGCCTGCTGATCGCCTTCCGGGCGGTGCAGGGAGCCGCGGCGGCGGTGATCATCCCGCAGACCATCGGGCTGATCAAGGCCATGTTCTCCGGCGACGAGATGTCCCGGGCCCTGGGCAGCATCGGGCCGGTGATGGGCCTCGCCGCCGTCTGCGGACCGGTCCTGGGCGGCGTGCTGACCCACGCCGACCTGTTCGGCTCGTCCTGGCGCGCGGTGTTCCTGGTGAACGTCCCCGTGTCCGTGGTCGTCCTCGCCCTGGCCCCGAGGCTGCTGGAGAACCGCGCCCCGCGCCGCCCCACCCTCGACGTCAGGGGCACGCTGCTCGCGGCGACCGGCACGGGCCTCGTGGTCCACCCGTTGATCGGTACGAACGTCGTCGAACTCCCCCCGCGCGGCTGGACGTCGCTGTGCGCCGGACTCCTCCTGCTGACCTTCTTCGCGCTGCACCAACGCCGGGTCGCGGCGGCGGGCCGCAGCCCCCTCGTCGAGCCGACCCTGTTCGCCCACCGGGGCTTCCCGGCCGCCCTGCTCACGTCGCTCGCCTTCTTCGCGGTGACCAACGGGCTGATGACGGTGATCGTGCTCCAGCTGCAACTCGGCGTCGGAACAGGTGTGCTGGCGGCGGGCCTGAGCCTTGCCCCGTGGTCGCTCGGGCTGGCGGTCGCGTCCTGGCTCGCGGGCGCCCGTCTGGTACGACGCTTCGGGCGCCGGCTCATGCCGTACGGGCTCGGCGTCCTGCTGACCGGGCTGCTCGCCTGTGTGGCGGTGTACCACTGGGCCGACCCCGGTACCTACCCCCGCGCCCTGCCGGCCGCTCTCACCCTCGTCGGTCTCGGCGCGGGCCTGTTCACCCCGGCCTTCTTCACCCTCGCCCTCAAGCCCCTGGCCCCCCAGGAGATCGGCTCGGCCGCGGGCCTCCTGAACGCGGTGCAACAACTCGGCGCGACCCTGGGGGTGGCGATCCTCGGCAGCGTGTACCTGAACGGCGCGGGGGAGCCGGGCCCGGCGGCGTCACCGGCAGCGGCCCAGACCGCCTGCTGGGCCGCCACCGGCCTCGTGGGACTCACGTTCCTCGCCGTCCGAGGGGTGGGGGTGCCGAGGACCTAGGGGCACACGGGTCGAGCGGGGATTCAACGGCGAGTGGTGAGTGCGGGGCTCGCGGCCTTGAGGGTGCGCAGGACGGGGCTCGTCTCCAGTGTGCGGATCGCGTCCAGCGTCCCGAGCCGACGGGTGAGATAGCGGTGCAGGTCGGCGGGGTCCCGGCAGAGCGCCTGGGCCACCAGGTTCGTCGGCCCGGTGGTCGCCGCCACGAACGCCAGCTCGTCGTGGTCCGCCAGCGCCGTCGCCACCGCTTCCAGATCGGCCGGCCGAACCGTCATCCACAGCAGGGCCCGGGTCCGTACCCCGAAGAGCCCGGCATCCACCTCCACGTCGAAGAACACCCCGCCGCCCGACCGGAGTTCGGCCATCCGCCGTGCCACCGTCCCGGCCGACCACCCGGTCACGCGCGCCAGCTCCCCCTGCCCGGCCCGCCCGTCCTCCTCCAGCGCGGCCAGCAACCGCGCGTCCTGCGGCCCGGGTTGACGCACGTCGCCCGCGGACTCCAGGTGCCCGCGCAGCGCCGCCTGCTGCTCCGCGGCGAGCGTCTCGGCGCTGCGCCGCCAGTTCGCCGGACCGCCCAGATAGGTGTGCAGCAGACAGTGCGCGGACACCGAGGTGATCCCGCCGGTGCGCGGAATGTCGTGCAACAGAAGGGAGTTGCCCGCCGTGTCGTCCGTCGACGCGTGCACCACCGCGGTGATCTCGGTGCCGCCGGAACCGAGCTTCACCCAGGAGGTGTCCGACCGCCGCGCCAGCGCCTGAGCGATGTCGTGCGCGGACCGCGCCGCCGCGGTGAGCCGGACCAGCCACTGCGTCCGCCCGGCCCGGTGCGGGTCGGCGAGGCCCACGATCCGCAGCCCGGCCTCGGTGCGCAGCCGCCGGTAGCGGCGGGCGACGGTCTGCGCCGACACTCCGAGTACGTCGGCGATCCGGCTGAAGGGCGCGCGCCCGTCGATGTGCAAGGCGTGGATCAGGGCCCGGTCGAGGTCGTCCAGCATGCCCCCATCCTCCCTGTGCTGGTTCCGGGGCGGTACGACCGACTCCTTCGGCCCGAACTGCGCCCGCTCACCGACGCGCTCGGCTTCCTTCCGTACGGCAACGGCGTGCACCACGACACCGACCGGGGCCGCCGCCCGCTGCCGGGCGTCTGGGCCGGCCACCGCGAGGTCAGGCCGGTTCCGCCCGCTCCGTCCCCGCCTGCGCGGCCAACTCGCGCTTGCGGCGGCGGCTCACCCGGGGTTCCTGGTCAGGGAGCCAGCCGAAGGCGAGGCAGCTGCCGGTGACGCCGAGCAGCAGGCCGATGAAGAAGCCGCCGAGGTTCGAGGTGATCCAGGTGCCCAGGGAGAGCAGGACGCCGGTGAGGGAGTAGAAGAGGCGCTGGGCCGGATTGAAGAGGGTCAGCAGTCCGCACAGCAGCATCAGACCGGGCAGCAGATAGCCGGCCAGGCCCTGCATGCCGATGTGCATGACGACCTTCATCGACGCCTTCTCGCTGAGCAGGATCTCCGCCCCGCCCAGGGTGAGCAACAGCCCGCCCCAGAACGGACGGCGGGCCCGCCAACGGCGGAAGGCGGGCCGCATCCCCGATCGAGGACCGTTCGACATCAGCAACCCGAGTCGCTGAAGCGGAGTTTGAGTCCGGGCAGCTTGAACACGCCAGCAGTGGTGGCGTAGTTGGTCTGCCGCAGATTGCCGATGTGCACCGTGTCGGCCTGCTGGCTGAACACGCCGATCGGCCCCTTCACCCCGGCCTTGGTGAGCGTGCTGGCGTCGTTGCCGATCTCGATGTTGTTGAACGCGGCGTCGCCCGTCAGCTCGGTCGAGTCGGTGGTCAGGTCGCTCGCCTGCACCTTGTCCGCGCCGCTGCCCGCGGTGATGAGCAGGTTGGTGCCGCCGAGGTCGACGCTCTGGCACAGTTTGGTGAGCGTGGCGTTCTTGATCGCCGAGGTGACCACCAGCACCTGACCGCCGGTGTCGCCCGCGTTGGGGCTGCCCTCCGCCATGTTGTCCAGGTTGCCGAACTGCTCGAAGCCGGTGCCGTTGAGCTCGGTCGCGGTGACCGTGAACGGCATTCCGGAGATCGCGAACTGCACACCCAGGGCGCCCTCGGCGGTGAGGATCGCGAGACCGGCGGCGATCGCGGTGGCCGGCACGGCCATCACGGCGGCCCGGCGCCAGCGGACGCGACCGCGTCTCACGACACCTTCGGTGCTGTCCCCGGAATCGCTTTCCGGGTTCTCGGGGATGTGCTCGGCGGACGAGGCCATGTCTGCTCCCAGGGGCATAGGCAATGCGGGTTGGGCTTCCGTGGCGCGTTGTCCTGGCGCGGACAGCGGCTGCCGCGCACGCCCTTCGCACCTCCCGGCGGGTGCAAGGGCTTTCTGGTTACGCGACAGTGGCCGCGGAGGAAGTTACCGGGGGTTACACCCAAGGTCAAGGGAGTTGTGAAAAATGGGTGTTGAATGTGGTTCAGTCGTGTCGCGCGGCCCGCGTCGACCCGCTCTGACCTCCAACTCCGTTGCTACTTCTTGACGTTGACGGTTACTCAGGTCTACAACTCTCCCTGGTTTCCCAAGGATCCGTGGCGCCGGATCCGCCGCCCGCGGCAACGTCCGCGATCCCGGCCTTCTTCCGCCCTTCATCACTCCTTCACCCGCACCGCTCCGCCTTCGAGCGGCACGGGTCACGGTCGCTTCCCCCTCGCTCCATGTCCGGCCGCCCCCCACCCGGCCCGGCCGGAGGTCTACCCCCGAGGCTTCCGGCCGGTGCCCGGCCCGCTCCGTTGCCGGTCCGTCACGTACGGAGAAGGCGTGACGGGCCGGCAACGGCCCGCCCGCAACGGCCGACACCACCTGCGCCCCCGCACTTGAGCCCCCCCCGCATCGCAGCCCGCACCGCGGCCCCCCTACCTCCCCCACACCTCACCCCACTCAACCCCCCACTCCCCAGAAATGAGGCACCCGCATGCGTAAGCGATCTCTGCTCGCCCTCGCCGGAACCGTCACCGCCCTCTCCCTGGCCGCGGCCGTCCCCGCATCCGCGGACGGCGCCGTGCTGACCACCGGCGGTACCGGCGGCACCGCCGTCGCGGTGGGCGACGTCCTCACCGCGCCGCTGGCCGGCGGCACGAGCGCCACGCTCTACTCCTCCGCGACCGGCACCAGCGGCGTCACCTGCACCTCGTCGCAGTTCACCGCCACCGTCACGGACAACCCCGCAGCCCCCGGCACGGCCACCGAGTCGGTCAGCGCGCAGACCTTCGACAGCAGCAAGTGCACCAGCAACGTGCTCGGCGTCACCGGCGTCACGAGCATCACGGTCGACAACCTGCCGTACACCACCACGGTCGCCTCCGACGGCACCCTCACCGTCAGCCCGGCGAGCGGCTCCACCATCCAGACCACGGTCAAGCTGCGCACCCTGCTCGGCAGCATCACCTGCGTCTACCAGGCGGCGAGCCTGACCGGTAAGGCCGACAACGCCGACAACAGCATCAGCTTTACCAACCAGCAGTTCACGAAGAGCTCCGGCTCCTCGCTGTGCTTCGCCAGCGGCTACTTCACCGCGAAGTACGCCCCCGTCACCGACGCGGGCGCACCCGTCTACGTGAACTGACGCCCGCGGGCCCGGCGTTCAGCGCCGGCGCAGCCGCAGCGCCAGGGCGGCGCCCCCGGTGAGCACCAGCACCGCGGCGGCGCCGCCCGCCAGCAGCGGCGCGGAGGGACCCGAGCCGCCGGGAGCGGTGTCAGAGGCCACCGGTGTGCTGTCGGCGGGGCCGTCCTCGGCCCGCGGCGCGGCCGACGTCCCGTCCGTCGCCCCGGCCGCCGGTGTCGTGGGCGCGGCGGCGCTCCTCGAAGGGCTCGCGTGACCCGAAGGGTGCCCGGCCTTCGAGGAGTTGGGCTTGGCGCCCGTCGCCGCGGCGCCGCCGGCGCGCTCCTCGGTCGTACCGGATCCGGCGCCCGACCCCTTCGAGAACACCACGTCGGAACACGAGTAGTAGGTGTCCGGCGTGCTGCTGTTCTGCCAGATCGTGTACAGCACCTGCCGCCCCGTCCGGTCCGACGGCAGCTTCGCGGTGATGTGGTACGCCCCGTTCGTCAGCGCCGGGTCGGTGACCTGCGCGAAGGGCCGCGTCGGCAGGTCGGACCAGGTCAGCGGCTTGGTGGGGTCGTAACCCGACTTGGTCAGATACAGCTTGAACGTGCCCGTGTGCGCGATCGTCGAGGCGTACGTCATGGTCAGCCGCCCGCCCGGGGCCAGCCGCGTCGACGGCCAGTCCGCGCGGGCGAGGTCGAGGCCCTTGTAGGCGGCCAGACCGCCGCTGCACAGCTTGCCGTCCGGAATCGTCTGCCGGTCCCGGCCGTTGACGCCGGCCACCCGCAGGTTGTCCCACGCCACGAAGGTATTGCCGCCGCTGGCCGCGATCGCGGCCCGGCAGGCCGCCGTACCGGCGCCGCCGCCCGACGGGGAGCAGCCGTACACCCGGCTGACCGGATTCGTGGGGGCGCCGTGCGCCAGGGCGGGGCCCGCCGTCCACAGGGACAGCAGGGCCGAGGCCGCGACGGCGGCACCCGTGACCCTGAGGGGTGCGGTCATCCGTGACATCCGGGACGTCTCCTCGGTCGGCGCGGGAACGGTCTGCTCCGTGCAGTACGGAAATCCGCCCCGTCCCGTTCAGACGGCGCCGCCGCCGGAACCCCCCATAACCACGCGGACGCCGGAGAATCCAGGGCCGGTCGGTGCACATGCACCGACCGGCCCGTCCGTTTTGAGGTCCCCTCTAGGTCCCATTGAGGACTATCGGTTCCCCTCGTATCGTGGCGATCACCGAACGGCGGTTCGCCGCCCGCCGTGGCCTCCGGAAACGGTCGAGTGTCGAGGGAGGGACGTTCTTTGACTTCGTCCGCTTACGGAGCCCCGAACGCGACAACGGCCGTTCGCACACCAGTTACACGTGTCGATCACCAGGCCTGCACACCTGGATCCCGCTGGCACACGGTGAGTTATCGTGAGCAGGGGGTAAAAAACAAACGGCACGTCCCGTTCGTGTCCGGCCGCAAGGAGAGTCCAGCCCATGGCGAGGCAGTTACGCGCCGAACAGACCCGCGCAACGATCATCACGGCCGCGGCCGATCTCTTCGACCGTCACGGCTACGAGTCCACCAGCCTCAGTGACATCGTCGAACACGCCCAGGTCACCAAAGGGGCCCTGTACTTCCACTTCGCCGCCAAGGAAGACCTGGCGCACGCCATCATGGAGCTCCAGTCCAGGGCTTCGCGCCAGGTACTGAGGGAAGTGGAGGGCCGCGGCTACTCCTCGCTGGAGTCGCTGATGCGCACCACCTTCGGCATCGCCCGGCTCGCCGTCGAAGGCCCCATCCCCCGCGCCGGCCTGCGCCTCGCCACCGCCGAGGTCGTCGTACGCCCGCCGCTCAGGCACCCCTTCACCGAGTGGCTTGACCTGACGAACCGCAAACTCCTGGGCGCGGTGAAGGAGTCCGACGTACACCCCGACATCGATATCGAGGCCGTAGCCCACTCCCTGGTCTGTTTCTTCGTCGGCACCCGTGTCGCCGGCCGCAACCTCGAACCCGTCACCCGGCTGCCCCGCAGAATCGCCGAGATGTGGCACCTCATGATCCGCGGGCTGGTACCCGTGCCCCGCCGCGCCCGCTATCTGACGCTCGTCTCCCAGCTGGAGCGGGAGACCCGAATGCTCTGACCCGGGCGGTACGGTGACGCGTATGCCCGACACCCCCGCCGCCCCCGACACCCCCGTCATCCTCGGCGACGAGCCCGGTTCCTTCCCCCAGAGCGTGCTGGCCGAGCGGCACCCCGCGATCATCCGGCAGGTGCGGGACGCCTTCCCCTACGGCCCCGAGCAGCACCGCGCGCTCGACGCGCTGCTGGCCAACTGCACCGAGGGCGTGATCGAGCCGCTGCCCGCCGACGCGCCCGACCGGGACCGGTGGACGCAGTGGGGCGCGGACACCTGGGCCGGCCGGTCCTGGTTCGACGTGCCCTGGCTGTGGTCCGAGAGCTACTTCTACCGCCGGCTCCTCGACGCCGTCGGCTGGTTCGGTCCCGGCGCCTGGCAGGGCATCGACCCCTTCCGCCCCTTCAAACTCGCCGAACTCGACGCCAAGGAGACGGACGAGGAACTGGCCGCCCTCGACGCTCTGGACGAACGCACGGCCGAGGAGCGCGGACGGGCCCTGCTGCACGGCTCGCTCTGGGGCAACCGCGCCGACCTCGGCTTCCGCCTCTCCGACGGCGGCGCCGAGGCCCGTCAGGCCGTCCCCGCCCTGGTGGCCGACGACAGCGAGGCCCTCTGGTCCCTGCTCCCGTCCTCCGGCACGGGCACCGTGTGCCTGGTCGCCGACAACGCCGGCCGCGAACTCGTCCCCGACCTGCTGCTGCTCGCCCACCTCCTCGCCGAGGGGCGCGCCGCACGGGCCGTCCTGCACGTCAAGCCGTACCCCTACTACGTCTCCGACGCCACCACCGCCGACGTGGTCGACGCCGTGCGCCGGCTCGCCACGGCGCCGGGCGCGGCGGCCAGGTACGGGCGAGGCCTCTGGTCCGCCCTGGCCGACGGCCGGCTCACCGTGCGCGCCCACCCCTTCTCCAGCGCGCCGCTGCCGTACGCGGACATGCCCGACGACCTGCGTGCCGAGTTCGCCGCCGCCGCGCTGACGATCGTCAAGGGCGACCTCAACTACCGGCGCCTGGTCGGCGACCGTCGATGGCCGCCGACCACCCGCTTCCGGGACGTCACCGCCTACTTCCCCGGACCGGTCGCCGCGCTGCGCACGCTCAAGTCCGAGGTGATCACCGGTTTGGACGCCCGCACCGAGGCGGCGCTGGTCGCCGCGGAGGGGCAGCGCTGGCGCGTCGGCGGGACGCACGCGCTGATCCAGGTCGATCCGTTCAGGTGAGCCGCATCGGCAGCGACTTGATGCCGTGGATGAAGTTCGACACCAGGCGCTCGGCCGGCCCCGCCAGGTCGGGCGCGGGCAGCGCGTCGAGCGCCTCCTCGTAGAGCTGCCGCAGCTGGAGCCGGGCGAAGTGCGCGCCCAGACAGACGTGCGGGCCGTCCCCGAAGGACACGTGCGGGTTCGGCGTCCGGGCGAGGTCCAGACGGTCCGGGTCGGTGAACACCCGCTCGTCGTGGTTGGCCGAGGCGTGGAAGGCGACCACCTTGTCGCCCGCGCGGATCTTGCGCCCGGCCAGCTCCGTGTCCTGCGCGGCGGTACGCCGGAAGGTGAGCACGGGCGGATGCCGGCGCAGCAACTCGTCCACGGCGGTGTCCATCCGGACCTTCCCCTCGCGCAGTCGCTCGTACTCCTGGGGGTGCTCGGCCAGGGCCAGCAGCCCGCCGGGAGCCGCGCTGCGCACGGTGTCGTTGCCGGCGACGGTGAGCAGGAAGAAGAACATCTCCAGCTCGGCACCGGTGAGTTCGGCGTCGTGCGCGAGGGCGGTCATCACGTCGTCGGCGGGGTAGCGCCGCTTGTACGCGGCCAGTTGGCGCGCGTAGGCGAACATGTCCTGCAGCATGGCCGGCGAGCGCGGATTGACGGGGCGGCCCGCGCGGTCCAGTACGCGGGGACCGGCCTCGTCCGGGTCCTGGTAGCCGATCACCCGCTGCGTCCAGCGCAGCAGGATCCGCCGGTCGCCCTCCGGGACACCCAGCAGGTCCGTGAGGTTGAGCAGCGCGTACTCGTCGGTGACGGTGGCGACCAGGTCGGCCGTGCCGTCGCCCTCGCGGGCCGCCTCCAGGGCGTCGGTGAACAGCGCGTGTGCCCGCTCCCGCGCGACCTCCGCGAACCGGTCGACGCGCTTCGGCGTGAACGCCCGGCTGACCAGCCGGCGCAGTCGGCCGTGCTGCGGCGGGTCCTGATTGAGCATCATGCGCCGGATGAACGGCAGGTCCGCCGGGTCCGGGTCGCGGATCTGGGTCGCGCCGAGGTGCGAGGAGTACGTCCCGGAGTCCTTGAGCACCCGCACCACGTCCGCGTGCCGGGTCACCGCCCAGAAGCCCGGCCCGGCCGGCCAGCCCAGCACCTCCGGCTCGTCCTGCCAGGCCACGGGGTGGTGGTCGCGGAGCACGCGGTAGTCGTCGTAGGGCACCGCGGCGGCGTACCGCCGCGGATCGAAGACGTCCGGGACGGGCGGAGCCTCCGGTACGTTCACGCCGGCCGGCCCTTGTCCGCGCCGTCGTCGCGGAGGAAGTCCTCCACCACGCTGATCAGCTCCAACGGGGTCTCGTCCATCGCGTAGTGACCGGCGCCGGCCAGCCGGTGCAACTGCGCGCGCGGGTACCAGCACATCCAGGTCTCCTGGACCAGCGCAGGCGACAGTGCCGGATCCAGTTCACCGGCCACCGCCAGCGCGGGCACGACGCAGCCCTCGACGTCGGCGCGGAAGTCGTCCTCCGCCCACGAGTCCAGCCAGGCGCGGAAGGCCTTGGAGTCGCTGCGCTCCAGCGAGGTGGCGACCATGCGGTCCAGCCAGGCGGCGGGACGGCGGCCGCCGGTGGTGAAGTCGATGATCGCGCGCCGGTTCTCCGGTCTGTACGCCGCGTCCGCGAACAGCTCCCACTGTTCGCCCGGCAGCGGGAGTCCCGAGGCGGGCACGGGGGAGACGCCGACGATCCGGCGCAGCCGGTGCGGGGCCACCGCGAGCAGCCGCTGGGCCACCGCGCCGCCCATCGAGTGCCCGACCACCGAGAACCGGTCCCAGCCGAGCCGGTCGGCCAGCTCCACCAGATCCAGCGCCGCCTCGCCGGTGGTGTACGCGCCCACGGCGTCCCTGGCCTGGCCGTAGCCGCGCAGGTCCACCAGCGCGTAGGTGAACGTCTCGCGGTCCAGATCGGGCAGCACGGCCGCGTAGGCGGTCCGGTCGGCGAACCAGCCGTGCACGGCGAACACCTTGTGGGCGCCGGCGCCGTGCACCTCATGAGGCAGCACGAAGGAGGTCATGCGATCTACCGTGGCCCGCGGGCGGGGGCTCGGCAAGGGCGCCGTTCCGACATGGGGCGTGAACTCCACGCGGGTGGGCGGAAGTTCCCGGTATTCCGCCCGGTTCACGCGATGGTGTGATCATCGCCTGCCCGGCGGATGGCCCTCCGGGG
Organism: Streptomyces sp. NPDC054794; assembly: GCF_053611585.1. Taxonomy (NCBI): domain Bacteria; kingdom Bacillati; phylum Actinomycetota; class Actinomycetes; order Kitasatosporales; family Streptomycetaceae; genus Streptomyces; species Streptomyces sp. NPDC054794. The sequence goes on from NZ_JBSHAQ010000018.1 coordinate 72,388, forward strand.
CCACGGGTAGGGCCCCGGCCATGACGCAGCCGTTCGAACTCCCGCACTTCTACATGCCGCATCCCGCGCGGCTGAACCCGCATGTCGACGAGGCGCGCGCCCACTCGACCGCGTGGGCGCGCGAGATGGGCATGCTGGAGGGTTCCGGGGTCTGGGAGCCGGCCGACCTGGAGGCGCACGACTACGGCCTCCTGTGCGCCTACACCCATCCCGACTGCGACGGACCCGCTCTCTCGCTGATCACCGACTGGTACGTGTGGGTGTTCTTCTTCGACGACCACTTCCTGGAGAGGTACAAGCGCCCCCAGGACCGCGCGGCCGGCAAGGCGCACCTCGACCGCCTGCCGCTGTTCATGCCGTTCGACCTCGAAGCCGTCGTACCGGAGCCGTCGAACCCGGTCGAGGCGGGCCTCGCCGATCTGTGGGCGCGTACGGTGCCGTCGATGTCCGCCGACTGGCGCAGGCGCTTCGCCCTCGCCACCGAGCACCTCCTCAACGAGTCGATGTGGGAGCTGTCCAACATCAACGAGGGGCGGATCGCCAATCCCGTCGAGTACATCGAGATGCGCCGCAAGGTGGGCGGCGCCCCCTGGTCGTCGGGGCTCGTGGAGTACGCGACGGCCGAGGTGCCCGCCGTCGTCGCCGGGACGCGGCCGCTCAGGGTGCTGATGGAGACCTTCTCCGACGCGGTGCACCTGCGCAACGACCTGTTCTCCTACCAGCGCGAGGTGGAGGACGAGGGCGAGAACAGCAACGGCGTGCTCGTCCTGGAGACCTTCTTCGGCTGCACCACCCAGGAGGCCGCCGACACCGTCAACGACGTCCTCACCTCGCGTCTGCACCAGTTCGAGCACACCGCGCTCACCGAAGTACCCGCGCTCGCCCTGGAGAAGGGCCTCACCCCGGACCAGGTCGCGGCGGTCGCGGCCTACACCAAGGGCCTGCAGGACTGGCAGTCCGGCGGCCACGAATGGCATCTGCGCTCCAGCCGGTACATGAACGAGGGCGCCGTGTCCGCCTCCCCGTGGCAGGGCCTGACCGGACCCGGCACCTCCGCCGCCGACATCGGCGCCCTGCTCGCCTCGGCCGCCGCCGAGCGTCTGCGCGCGTACTGCCATGTGCCCTTCCAGAAGGTCGGCCCGTCCCTGCTGCCCGACTTCGAGATGCCCTTCCGGCTGGAGCTCTCCCCGCACCTGGACGGTGCCCGCGAGCGCCTCACCGGCTGGATGCACCGGACGGGCATGCTCCAGGAGGGGGTCTGGGACGAGGGCAAGCTCCTCGCCTACGACCTGCCGCTCTGCTCGGCCGGCCTCGACCCGGACGCGACGCCCGAGGCCCTCGACCTCAGCGCGCAATGGCTCGCGTGGGGCACGTACGGCGACGACTACTACCCCCTCGTCTTCGGCCACCGCCGCGACCTGGCCGCCGCCCACCTGACCACGAAGCGGCTGTCCGCGTGCATGCCCCTCGACGGCGAGGCGGTCCCCGCCCCGGTCAACGGCATGGAACGCGCACTGGCCGACCTGTGGGTCCGCACCACGGCGGAGATGCCGCACGACGAGCGCCTCACGCTGAAGGGGGCGATCGACACGATGACCGCGAGCTGGGTGTGGGAGCTCGCCAACCAGCTCCAGCACCGCGTCCCCGACCCGGTCGACTACCTGGAGATGCGGCGCGCCACCTTCGGCTGCGACCTCACCCTGAGCCTGTGCCGGGCGGGCCGCGGCCCCGCGATCCCGCCGCAGGTGTACCGCAGCGGGCCGGTGCGCTCACTGGAGAACGCGGCCATGGACTACGGGTGCCTCGTCAACGACGTCTTCTCCTACCAGAAGGAGATCGAGTACGAGGGCGAGATCCACAACGCGATCCTCGTCGTCCAGAACTTCTTCGGCGTCGACCACCCGACCGCGCTCGGCGTCGTCCACGATCTGATGACCCAGCGCCTGCGCCAGTTCGAGCACGTGGTGGCGAACGAACTGCCGGTCGTGTACGAGGACTTCGGTCTCACCGAAGAGGGGCGCGAAGGCCTTGGGGCCTATGTGGCCGACCTGCAGAACTGGATGGCCGGCGTGCTGAACTGGCATCAGCGGGTCGACCGCTACAAGGCCTCCTACCTCGCCCGCCGCTCCCACGGCTTCCTGCCGGACACCCCGCCCGCTCCCGCGCTGCCGGTCAGCTGAGCTTTCCGATCCGCGCCGACGCGTCCGCGGCGAGCTCGCGCACGGCCCACGCCGCCGCCTGTGAGAGCTCGTCGCGTATTTCCTCCCCTGCGGCCAGCACCGCGCGGGCCTGTTCTGGGCGGCCCGCGTCGGCCAGGGCGCGGGCGAGCCGGAAGTGCTCCTCGGCGAGGAACGTACCGAGGTTCGTACCCCGCCAGTGCCTCAGCGAGTCGTCGATGGGGCCGGCCAGGACGTCCCGCAGGGCGGACAGCGCGTCCGCCGCCCGGTCCGGCTCGCCGCTCTCGCGCTCCAGGCGTGCCTGGGTCAGCCGGGCGGACACCCGGTCCCCGGGGGTGTCCTGGAGCGCGACGTACAGCCGCTGCGCGCGCACGGCCTGCCACAGGTCGCCCAGGCACTCGAAGTCGTGGGCGAGGGAGCGCAGGGGCGAGGTGTCGAGCTGCCGCGACCCGGGGCGCCGCCGCAACGCGCTCTGGTTCATGTCGATCTCGTCGAGCCGGCGGATCAGGGCGACCCGGGCTAGCTCGGTCAGGCCCTGGTCCGCGGCCAGGCCGGTCCAGGTCGACAGCGGCTCGTCGGCGGGATCCGTGCCGAACAGGCAGTCGTCCACCTCGCGGGCCCACCGCCGCAGTTCCTCGCCGCCGGCGTCCGGTTCGGGTATTTCGCCCAGGCCGCACCGGGTGTCGAAGTCCGTGTTGCGCACCTCATGCAGCAGCGGCAGATCCGCGGTGTCCCCGTGCAGCCCCACCAGCACGGCGGCGAGCCGCAGTTCGTCGGACATCGACGACTCGGCCTCCCGCCGCAGCAGCGGCCGCAGGAAGGCGAGGTCGCCGTCCGCGCGGTCGAACTGCGCCGCCCGCAGGGTGACGCGGCGCCGTACGGGATCGTCGGCCACGGCGGCGAGCACGCCCGTGTCCCCGGTGCGCAGCCCGGCCAGATCGGCCCGGCCCCGGGCGAGCACCGGCTCCCACAGGGGCGGGCGGACGTCCGGGGCGAGCGGTCGGTAGGCCAGTCCCTCCTCCGCGTTGAGCAGCACGAAGTCCGGCTCGGTGCGGGACAGGGCCGCGTGCAGCATCCCGACGAGCTCGACCGGGGACCGCTCGGGAAAACCGAGCGCGGCGCGGAGTGCGGCCCGCTCCTCGTCGATGCCGTAGCACTCCCGGAGCTCCTCCTCCGTCTCGGCGACGTGGGCGAGGATCTTCTCCGGGCCGTCGGCGGGCGACAGGCCCAGGTAGTCGTGCCAGCCGGGCAGCCCGGTCAGTATGTCGAGCGCCTCGTCCACGGACGCCCCTATGATCCCGGCCGAGCCCTCGGAGTCGGCGTACAGCACGGAGCCGTCCGCGCACACGAAGTACGTACCGCCGGTGTCGTCTCCCGCCACCACCTCCAGCGGACCGCCCGAGGCGAGGCGGACCGGCTCGCAGTGGCCGCGGTCCGCGCGGTCGAGATCGAAGTCGAAGGGAAACGCGGCCAGTTCGGCCAGGTGGCGGTCCTGTCGAAGCAGCCGCAGGGCGAGATCGGTCATGTCACAGAACGTAACAGCCGCCACTGACAACGGGACGCGCTCGCGGCCGGGCCCGTACGCCTCGCCGCGACCGGCGATTTCCGGACCTTCTCGTACGGAAAGGGACGTTCAGTGAACGTGGGCGGGTCGTCGGGAGTCTTCCGGGGTGAGGGGAACGCAAGACGACGGAACACACGGGGGTGTTCGACTTGTCCGAGATCACCGCGATCACTGAGGCCACTGGGACCGCTGGGACCACTGAGAACAACGGGACCACCGAGACCACCGCGACCACCGAACTGACGCCGTACGTGGCGCCGTTACCCATCCCGCCGGTGCTGCGGCCCGCGTCCGCCGACGTGACGCACGAGACCGAGATCGCGCTGCGCCCGACCTGGGTCCGCCTGCACCCGCAGCTGCCGCCCACCCTGATGTGGGGCTACGACGGTCAGGTGCCGGGCCCGACCATCGAGGTGCGGCGCGGAGAGCGCGTCCGCATCGCCTGGACCAACCGCATTCCCAAGGACGGCGAATACCCGGTCACCGCGGTGGAGGTGCCGCTGCGCACGGACGGCCGTCCCCAGGCCACCACCGAGCCCGGCCGCGAGGGCGTCGAGCCGAACAAGGACGTGGCCGCGCTGCCCGCCTGGTCGGTGACCCATCTGCACGGCGCCCAGACGGGCGGCGGCAACGACGGCTGGGCGGACAACGCCGTCGGCCACGGCGACGCGCAGCTGTCCGAGTATCCGAACGACCACCAGGCCGTGCAGTGGTGGTACCACGACCACGCCATGAACATCACGCGGTGGAACGTCCACACGGGCCTGTACGGTACCTACCTCGTCCGCGACGACGAGGAGGACGCCCTCCACCTCCCCTCCGGGGAGCGGGAGATCCCGCTGCTGCTCGCCGACCGCAACCTCGACACCGACGAGGACGGCCGCCTCAACGGCAGGCTGCTGCACAAGACGGTGATCGTCCAGCAGAAGAACCCGGAGACGGGCAAGCCGGTCTCCATCCCGTTCACCGGCCCGTACACGACGGTCAACGGCCGCATCTGGCCGTACGCCGACGTGGACGACGCCTGGTACCGCTTCCGGCTGGTCAACGCGTCCAACGCGCGCATCTACGACCTCGTCCTGCTCGACGAGGACGACAACCCGGTGCCCGGCGTGGTGCACCAGATCGGCAGCGACGGCGGGCTCCTGCCGCGTCCCGTGCCGGTCGACTTCGACGACGCGCTGCCCACCCTGACCGCCGCCCCGGCCGAGCGCTTCGACCTGCTCGTCGACTTCCGGGGCCTCGCGGGCCGGCGGCTCCGCCTGGTCAACAAGGGCCGCAACCAGCCCGCGGGCGTGTCCGACCCGGCCGGCGACGTGCGCTATCCGGCCGTCCTGGAGTTCCGGGTCCGGGACAGTGGCCGCGCGGACACCTTCGAGCTGCCCGAGGTCCTCTCCGGCTCCTTCCGCCGGCTCACCCACGACATCCCGCACGGCCACCGGCTGATCGTGCTCACCCCGCCCGCCACCAAGGGCGCCGGCGGACACCCGGAGATCTGGGAGATGACCCAGGTCGAGGACGCCGGCGACATCCAGGTGCCGACGGACGGGATCATCCGGCTCACGGGTGCGGACGGGACGACCAAGACCTACCGGCGCACGGCCCGGACGTTCAACGACGGGCTCGGCTTCACCATCGCCGAGGGCAGCTACGAGCAGTGGAGCTTCCTCAACCTCGCGCCGATCGTCCACCCCATGCACATCCACCTGGCCGACTTCCAGCTCCTCGGCCGCGACGCCTACGACGTCTCGGGGTTCGACCCGGCGGTGGGCGGCACGGTCAAGCCGGTGGCGTTCGCCCCGGGCACGCAGCTGCCGCTGGCCCCCAACGAGCGGGGATACAAGGACGTGTTCCGGGTCCCCGGTGGCCAGATCCTGCGGGTCATGGGGCGCTTCGACGGGGCGTACGGCCGGTTCATGTACCACTGCCACCTGCTGGAGCACGAGGACATGGGCATGATGCGGCCCTTCGTCGTGCTGCCGCCCGAAGCCCTCAAGTTCGACCACGGCGGCTCGCACGGCGGTCACGGGGAGGGCCACTCGGGTCACGCGGGCTGAACACGCGCGCGTGCGGCGCGTTCCACGGCGGCTCGTGCCAGTGCCCGGATCACCGGGTGCGGGCGCGAGCCCTCGTCGGAGAGCTCCGGCTGGAAGAGCGTGCCGAGGAAGAAGGGGTGGCCGGGCAGCTCGGCGACGCGCACCCGGCCCTCCTCGTCGTGGCCGGAGAAGCGCAGACCGTGCGCGCGCAGCGTATCGAGGTGGCGGGAGGGGCCGTACGCGCAGAAGTACCGCTCCACCGTCCGCGCCGAGCCGATCACGGACTGGGCCAGCGAGTCCGGTTCGAGCGTCACCGACGCCTCGTGGCCCACCAGGGAGCAGGCCAGCGGTTCGATCAGCGGGTCTTCGGCGTCGGGGTCGTTCTCGGCGTGCGCGACCCGGGTCAGGCCGCACACGGTGCGGGCGTATTCGAGGAGCGCGTGCTGGAACCCGCCGCAGGTGCCGAGGAAGGGGATGCCCTCCTCGCGGGCGGTGCGGATGGCCGCGAGCACGCCGGCCTCGCTGCGGTACGGGCTGCCCGGCAGCACCCACACGGCGTCGAAACCGCGTACCGCGTCCGCGGCGACGGCGTTCTCGGACGGGATCCAGTACGCGTCCAGGACGAGCCGGTCGTGCTCGGCGAGTGCGTCGAGCAGGCGCGGGACGCGGGTGTGCGAGGCGACGTCGGGGGAGCGGTCCCCGACCAGGGCGATCGTGGCGGTGTGCGCTGCGGTGTCCGTCATGACCCCCATCCTGGGTACCGGCCCCGGTTCACGTCCAACGATGATCCGTGCACGGTCGATAAGCGTTCCTGATGGAGTGGAATGCTGTCCGGCATGGACCCGCATCTGCTGCGTACGTACGTCACCGTCGCGCGCCTCGCCTCCTTCTCGGAGGCCGCCCGCGAGCTGGGCTACACCCAGTCCGCGGTGTCGCAGCACATCGCCGCGCTCGAACAGGACCTCGGCACCCCGCTGCTCACCCGCCGCCCCGTCGCGCCCACCGCGGCCGGTGAACGCCTCCTGGACCACGCTCACCCGCTGCTGCTGCGCCTGGACGCGGCCCGCGCGGACGTCCTGCGGCTGGCCGCCGCGCCCGCCCACGGGCTGACCCTCGCCACGACGGCGACCGCGCTCGGGCCCCGCGTGCTCGCCGCGCTCCCCGCCGCGGGCCTGACCCTGCGCGTCCTCGCCCGGGACGAGATCCCGGCCGCGGTCGCCACCGGCGCCGCCGACCTGGGCCTGGTCGACGGAATCGCCGCGCCCAGCGACCCGCTGCGGCTGCCCGACGTCGCGCCGCTGACCGCCCGTGGCGTCACCGAGGAGCCGGTCAGCGTCCTGCTGCCTGCAGCGCATCCGCTCGCCCTTGCGCACCGGCCGAAGGGCGGGGGAGACGCCGCCACCCCGGGACTGAACCTCGTGGACCTGGCCGACGCCCGCTGGCTGGACGCGCCCGACGCGGGGCTGCCGCTGGCCCAGCTGCGCGCGGCGGGCGGCGGCGGGGCCTTCCGTACGGCCCTGCGCTACGAGGGAACCGACGTCCACGCCCTCACCGCCCTCGCCGCCGCGGGCCACGGCCTGACCCTGCTGCCCGACTCGGCGGCCGCCCGGGTACCGGGGGCGGTCGCCGTGCCGCTCACCGCGCCACGGATCGTGCACCGCACGGAGCTGCTGTACGGGGGGACGCCGGGCGGGGCCGCGGCGGCGCTCGTGGAGCGGCTGACCGAGGAGGCCGCCCCCGGCCGAGGCCGCGCGTCCCGTGCCGTGACGCCTATGACTTCCCGCCGTTGACCCTGGGTCAGTCTCACTCGTTCGTGGCTCGTCGTGCCCGCGTGCGCCGGGTAGAGGACCAGCCGGAGGCGAACCATGGAACAGACTGCGTTGCGGCCCAAGCCGATGCCGGGCCAGGAGCGACCGGACGGCGACGGCACACCGGCCCCCGTCCGGCACCCGCACGCCGTGCGCCGGCGCGGCAGGCGCCTGAGGGCCCTGTTGTTCACCCTGTGCGTCGGTACGGTCCTGGTGCTGACCGGGGTCGGACTCGGCACGGTCGGCGCCACGGTGATCGGCATGAGCAGACTCGCCGAACTGCGGCGGCAGACACCCCCGCCGAGCTCGTCCGTCCCGGTGGTGCCCCACGCCGCCGCGCTCCCGTCGCCGGCCCCGGCCGCCGCGACCCTCGGCCTGGAGGCCGTGGACGCCCACAAACCGGGCGCGCTGGTCGTCGGTGTCCATGTGCCCGGGCCGGGCTTCACCGCGGGCCTCGTCCGGGGCGACGTACTCCTCCAGTTCGGCGCCACCCGGGTGGACACCGCCGCCGACCTGGTGCGCGCCGTCGCCCGCGCCCGTCCCGGGGAGCGGGTCACGCTCACCGTGCGTCACGAGAGCGGCGCTTTCCAGCAGTTGACGGTCGTCCCGGGTGTCGTGACCTGACCACCCCGAGACGGCTCGTCGACCCCGGGCCGACCGCAGTCGCGCCGGGAAAACGCCCGGGCACGGGCGGCGGCCGCCGTAACCGGCTCGCGCCGCCCTCCGTGTCCGGGCAGGATGCTGCCCGTGGTCCCTTGTTCCGCACCCGTCCCTCGGAGGCCCGGATGACCGGCAGCGCGCCCGCGCCCTTCACCGCCGACGACTACCGGGCCCGGATGGAGCGTGCCGCGCGCTCCGCCGCCGACGCCGGGCTGGCCGGCCTGCTCGTGGCGCCGGGTCCCGATCTGGTCTGGCTCACCGGGTACACGCCCACCGCGGTCACCGAACGGCTCACCGTGCTCGTCCTGGCCGCGGGGCAGGACCCGGTGCTGGTCGTGCCCACCCTGGAGGCCCCCGACGCCGAGACGGCCGTCGCCGCGCCCGTCCTGACCCTGCGGGACTGGACCGACGGCACGGACCCGTACGCGGTCACGGCCGCCCTCCTCGCCAAGGACGGCCGCTTCGGCATCAGCGACAACGCCTGGGCGATGCACCTGCTCGGCCTCCAGCGGACACTGCCGGACAGCTCCTACACCTCCCTCACCGACGGGCTGCCCATGCTGCGCGCCGTGAAGGACGACGCGGAGCTGGAGCTGCTGGCGGCCGCGGGGGCGGCTGCCGACGCGACGTTCGAGGAGATCCGCAAGCTTCCCTTCGCCGGCCGGCGCGAGTCCGACATCGGCCGCGACCTCGCCGACCTGCTGCGCCGGTTCGGCCACTCCCAGGTCGACTTCACCATCGTGGGCTCCGGGCCCAACGGCGCCAACCCGCACCACGAGGTCGGCGACCGCGTCATCGAGCACGGCGACATGGTCGTCCTCGACTTCGGCGGCCTCCGGGACGGCTACGGCTCCGACACCACCCGCACCGTGCACGTGGGCGAGCCCACGGAGGAGGAGCGCAAGGTCCACGACATCGTCCGCGCGGCCCAGGAGGCGGGCTTCGCGGCGGTGCGGCCCGGCGTCGCCTGCCAGGAGGTCGACCGGGCGGCCCGCACGGTGATCGCCGACGCCGGGTACGGCGAGTGCTTCATCCACCGCACCGGCCACGGCATCGGCGTCACCACGCACGAGCCGCCGTACATGATCGAGGGCGAGGAGCAGCCCCTCGTGCCCGGCATGTGCTTCTCCGTGGAACCCGGCATCTACCTGCCCGGCCGCTTCGGGGTGCGGATCGAGGACATCGTCACGGTGACCGGGGACGGCGGCCGCCGCCTCAACAACACCACGCGCGAGATGGTCATAGTGGACTGAGAGGAGACTCGGGAAACACCCTGGACGAAACCCCCGAACGGCAATGGCGCGACCATGACCCAGGCACCGACACCCACCGCGGACACCGTCAGACGACTGGTCCGCACGCTGCTCAAGGCCGGCGCGGACGGCGCGGCCGACACCGCCGGCCCCGACGTGCGGCCGGTCGCTGAGGGCGGTGCGCACTCCACGTGGTGGGTCGGCACCCGCCATGTGCTGCGCCTGGCCCCCGACCGCGACGCCTCCGCCCGCCGGCGCCGCGAACTGCGCCTGCGCGACCTCGTCCGCCCGCACCTGCCCGTCGCCGTCCCCACCAGCGTGGCGCACGGCGAGTGGGCCCCGGGGCTGGTGTACACGCTCGACATCAAGCTGGCCGGCGGCACGGGCGAGGAGCACGACGTGTCCGCCGTCGGCGAGGCCGACCTGGCCGGACTGCTCACCGGGCTGCGCGAGGTGCCGGTACGGCAGGCCGAGACGCTCGGGGTGCCGCGCACCGCGCCGCGCTCCCTGGAGGCGCTGCGCCGGATGGCCGTGAAGGCCGGTCAACGCCTCGGCGCCGCCGACGAGTTCGATCCGGCCCGGCTGCAGCAGCTCACACCGGCCGGTGCCGCGCAGCTCGCCGCACAGCGCAGTGGCGCGGTACTGGTGCACCACGACCTCAAGGGCGAGCACCTCGTGGTGAGCACCGACGGCCGGGTGCGCGGCGTGCTCGACTGGACCGGCGCGGCCGTCGGCGACCCCGCCGAGGACATCGCCGGGCTCGCCCTCGCCGTCGGCTCCGGCGCAGCCGTCCGCGCCGCCACCCTCGCGGGCTACGGCGTCCGCCCCTGTCTGCGCGGCCTGTGGCTGGCCCGCTGCGACACCGTCATCCGCCTCGGCGACCGCCTGGAAGGCCGCGACACGGGCCCCCTGCCCCTCCTGAGAACCCAGCTGCGCCGCGCCTGGGAGACCATCCTCCTGGAACGCGTGACGGAACTCCGCGACGAGGAGCCGGGCGGGGAGTAGGGGGCCACCCGGCCGGGCGGCCCCCGTCGGGCCCCGCCCTCAGTCCTGCCTCAGCACCACGCACGACTCCCCGGGCAGTCGCAGCATGCCGTCCGGGTCCGGGCCCTGGACCGGGTCCCAGGCGGCCAGGACCTCGGCGGTGCGGGTGCCCAGGGGGATCGCCGCCGGGTCCTTGCCGAGGTTCACGGCCACGCGGACGTCCCCGCGGCGGAAGGCGAGCCAGCGTGCCTCCTCGTCGTAGGCCACCCGGGTGTCGGCGAGGTCGGGGTCGGTCAGGTCCGGCTGCTCGCCGCGCAGGGCGATGAGCCGGCGGTACCAGGCCAGCACGCGCGCGTGGGGCTCACGTTCCGGCTCCGACCAGTCCAGGCAGGAGCGCTCCCGGGTCGCCGGATCCTGCGGGTCGGGCACGTCCTCCTCGGCCCAGCCGTGCTCCGCGAACTCCCGCCGTCTGCCCCGCCGCACCGCCTCGGCGAGCTCCGGATCCGTGTGGTCGGTGAAGAACTGCCACGGCGTGCCCGCGGCCCACTCCTCGCCCATGAACAGCATCGGCGTGAACGGCGCGGTCAGCACCAGCGTGGCCGCGCAGGCCAGCAGGCCGGGGGAGAGGGACTGCGAAAGCCGGTCGCCCTGGGCGCGGTTGCCGATCTGGTCGTGGGTCTGGCTGTAGCCCAGCAGCCGGTGCGCGGCCACCTGCGCCCGGTCCAGCGGACGGCCGTGCCGCCGGCCCCGGAAGCTGGAGTACGTGCCGTCGTGGAAGAAACCGCCGGTGAGCGTCTTGGCGAGGGCCGCGAGCGGAGCGTGCGCGAAGTCGGCGTAGTAGCCCTGCGACTCACCGGTCAGCGCGGTGTGCAGACAGTGGTGGAAGTCGTCGTTCCACTGCCCGTGCAGACCGGTCCCGTGCTCCGCGCGCGCGGTGATGATCCGCGGGTCGTTCAGGTCGGACTCGGCGATCAGGAACAGCGGCCGGCCCAGCTCCTCGGCGAGGTCGTCCACCGCGGCCGACAGCTCTTCCAGGAAGTGGCACGCGCGCGTGTCCCGCAGCGCGTGCACCGCGTCCAGGCGCAGCCCGTCGATCCGGTAGTCGCGCAACCAGGCCAGCGCGCTGTCCACCAGATACGCGCGCACCTCGTCCGAGCCGGGCGCGTCCAGGTTCACCGCCGCACCCCAGGGGGTGTGGTGGGTCTCCGTGAAGTACGGCCCGAACGCCGGCAGATAGTTGCCCGACGGCCCCAGGTGGTTGTGTACGACGTCGAGGACCACGCCCAGGCCGAGCTCGTGCGCCCGGTCCACGAACCGCCGCAGCGCCGCGGGTCCGCCGTACGGCTCGTGCACCGCCCACAGCGAGACGCCCTCGTACCCCCAGCCGTGCTGCCCCGGGAAGGGGCACAGGGGCATCAACTCGACATGCGTGACGCCGAGTTCCACAAGGTGCTCAAGGCGCCCGGCGGCGGCGTCCAGGGTGCCCTCGCGGGTGTACGTCCCCACGTGCAGCTCGTACACCACCGCACCCGGCAGCCCCCGCCCCGTCCACTCGGCACGCCACGCGTACCGCCCGTGGTCCACGACCGCGCTGAGCCCGTCGGGCCCGTCCGGCTGGCGGCGCGAGCGCGGGTCGGGCAGCACGGGGCCGTCGTCCAGTGCGAACCCGTACCGCGTGCCGTCCTCGGCCTCCGCCTCTCCGCTCCACCACCCCACCCGCTCCCCGTCGCGTTCCAACGCGCGCGTGGCGCCCTCGCAATGGAGCGTCACCCGGTCTGCCTGCGGTGCCCACACCTCGAACTGCACGGACGGTTCCCCTTCGTCTGCTCACCGTGATGTAGCTCGTCCATCGTGCCGCGAGCGAGATCAATCCGCTTTTGAATCGTTCCTTTCCCGGCAGGTGTCGCGCGATGTACGCATGCGGCGACCGTTTCCCTGTTTTCTGGACACCCGAGGTTCACTGACCGACAATCACGAGCGTGACGTCGTCCTTCGAGTTCAACACGTACCCCGCGCGATTGTCGGACGCGGAGCGCGACAAGGTGCTGGAGGTGCTCCGGGACGGCGTCGCCATGGGGCGACTCTCGCACGACACGTTCGTGCGGCGCATGGAACTCGCGCTCGCCGCGCGCCGCTCGGACGAACTCGCCGCCCTCACCGCCGACCTCCCGAGGGAGAACCGCCTCTCGCGGGCGCTCTTCGGCACCGTCGAGGCGGTCTCCGGCTTCACCGTACGGCTGCGCAGGGCCTGGCAGGCCGAGCGGCTGCCCAAACTGCTGCTGCCGCAGGCGGCGGGCGGCCATCCGCTGCGCATAGGCCGCGACCCCGCCAACGGGCTGCGCCTGAACCACGAGACGGTCTCCCGCGTGCACGCCGAACTCAGGCGCCAGGGCGGCCTGTGGATCCTCAGGGACCTCGGTTCGACCAACGGCACCACTGTGAACGGGCGTCGTGTGATCGGGGCCACCGTCGTCCGCGAGGGCGACCAGGTCGGTTTCGGCCGGATGGCGTTCCGGCTCGCCGTCCGCTGACGGCCCACCTCGGCCGCGACCGCGGACCAACGCGGTGACATGGCCGAAACAAGGTTGTCGGTCGCGGTGTTGACGTACCCCTGAACTCGTGACTGACTGTGCGTACACCATGCACATCAGGTGAACCGACGGCACCACGTGGAGGTGTGCTCTGCCGCTCCTCCGCTACCCGACCGTGGACGAGCTGGGTGCCCGCGCCGCCGCGCTCGTCACCCGCCGCCCCCAGGACGCTCGGCTGCGCCGCGTCGGCACCTCCCGTGCGGGCACCCCCCTGTGGCTGCTTTCCGTCGGTCACGGCAGTCGCCACGTCCTCGTCGTCGCCGGTCCGCACGCCAACGAGCCGGTCGGCGGAGCCACCGCCCTGCGGCTGGCCGAACGGGCCCTCGCCGACCCCCGGCTCACCGAGGGCGCCGACACCACCTGGAACCTGCTGCTCTGCCTCGACCCCGACGGCTCCCGCCGCAACGAGCGCTGGCTGTGCGGCCCGTACACCCTGGGCCACTACTTCCGGAACTTCTTCCGGCCCGGCTTCCTGGAGCAGCCCGAATGGCTGCCGGAGGGCGCGGACGCCGTCGTCCTGCCGGAGACCCGTGCCCTGCTCGACCTCCAGGACGAGCTGCGGCCCTTCCTCCAGTGCTCGCTGCACGGCGTCGACGTCGGCGGCGGCTTCGTGGAACTCACCCGCGACCTGCCCGGTCTGGCCCGGCGCGTCGCGCACAGCGCGGCCCGTCTCGGCATCCCCCGCGAACTCGGCGCGTACGACACCCTGTACTGGCCGACCGTGGGACCCGCCGTCTACCGGATCCCGCCGCCGCGCCGGGGTGACCTGGCCGCGGCCATCACCGAGGCGGCGGTCGAGTCGACCTGGTTCCACCCGCACCGGTACGGCACGGTGACCGCCATCGTCGAGGCGCCCATGTGGGGCGTCGCCGCGGTCGAGGACGCCTCACCGCCCGCCGACCGGGACGCGGTGCTGCGCACCGTCAGCGCCACGCTGCGGCACGACACGCTGCTCCTGGACGGCGTCCTGGACCGGATCCGGCCCCACCTGGCCGCGGCGCCCGACACCGCGAGCCTGCTCGCGCCGGTGGACGACTATTTACTGGTCTGTCCCGGCCTGGCCGACGCCTGGGACCCCGACACCGACGACGGCCGGGCGCGGCCGCTGCCCGCGCTCAACACCGCCCACCTGGCCGCCCTGCGGATCTCCGGGCGCCGGCTGGCCCTGCGCACCGCCGGGCTGCTGCACCAACTCGTCCGCGGCACCGGCCGGGACCCGGCCGACGCCCTGCCGGACCTGGACCGGCTGATCGACGAGTGGTGCGCGGACTACCGCGACGGCTGCGGGGCGCGCTGGATTCCGGTCGCCCGCCAGGCCGAGTACCAGGCCCGCGTGGTGCTCAGCGCGTTCGAGCTGGCGGACCGGTACGCGCGCGTACGGTCCCGTTCGGGTGAGTCGGGGTGGGGTGCGGAGGCCGCGGTGCCGATGCATCGGGAATGACCTACCTCAGCAAAGCGACGGCCGCCCGGGGCGCCCTGCTCGCGGTGGCCGCCCTCCTCGCCGCGAGCCCGGCCGCCGTGGCCGGTTCGGCGGCCCACGGGGACCTCCGCTCCCGTTCCTGGCTCCACCTCACGGTCACCCAAGGTGAGGTGCTTCCCCCGGCTCTCGCCCCCGTCGGTCCGGGGGACGCCCCGGTCGTCCGGAGCGCCCTCCTGCTGTGCGACCCGCCCCAGGGGCACCCCCACGCGGCCGAGGCCTGCGCCGAACTGGCTGCCGCGGGCGGCGACATCGGGCGCATCCCGCCGCGCGAGGACGCCGTCTGCGCGTTGATCTACGCGCCCGTCACCGCCCGTGCGACCGGGGTGTGGCAGGGCCGGCCCGTCGAGTACCGGGAGACGTTCGCGAACGCGTGCGTGATGACCGCGCGCACGGGGTCGGTCTTCGCACTGGACGACTGAGACGGGCGGGCCGACCGCTCACGCCGCTCGCTCGCGCGCGTGCCGCGCCGCCGCGAGGACCGTGCGGCTCTGGTGCTCCACCTGGTGTTCCACGGGTACCCAACGGGCGCGGAAACGCTCCGCGAAGGCGTCGGACCAGGAGGCGACGAGGTGTTCCAGCCGGGGCGCCGCGCGGTCGTCGGTCTCCTGGAGGACCCGCAGCAGCATCGCCGCCGCCCGCAGCGGCAGCCGGCGCCCGAAGGCGTCCACACTGCCGACGTAGGCCATCGTGGTGTCGACGGGCGGTGTGTGGATCCAGTCCTCGGCCAGTCCCGGAATCAGCTCCAGCGCCCAGCGGGCGGCCCGCAGCAGCGGCCCCTCGACACCGTCCAGCCGCGGCAGCGCCTCGGTCAGCACCCGCTCCACCTCCAGCGCGTCGCGCTGCAGCCGGCCGGCCAGCCGCCGTATCGCCGCCGCCGGGGCGGGATGCTGCGCCGGGTCGTCCACCAGGTCGCTGGCCCACATCGGCACCTCCACCACCGCCGTCAGGCCGCCGTACCGGTGGGCGTGGTACCAGGTGCTGTGCCGGGCGTCGTCCGGCAGGCTCGGGTAGGGCACGCCCGACTCCGGTCCGGGCATCACATGCACGCCGGGCCCCGAGGCGGGCCAGCCCGCGGCGTCCGAGGCGCCCGTCTCCACCGGGATGTTCAGCTCGGCCGCCGACTTGGCGAACGGCTCGGCCAGCCCGGGGACGTCCCTCGTCAACTGGACCCAGCTGCCGCCCAGATCCGTGCCGTGCAGCGTCACCTGGAGGTAGGGCCGCAGTTCGTCGATCACCCCGGTCAGCGCGCGGGTCTCGGGCGGCAGCCGGTCGGGCGGCAGGACCGACGGCGACCACTCCGGCTGCTCCGGGCTGGCGGGGCGGTAGAAGCCGAGGTGGTAGTCGAACAGGCTGCGCGGCGCCGGGGTCACGTGCAGGCTCGCGCCGTCGGGGTCCGCGCAGAGCAGGAAATGCCAGGAGGTGTCGGCGCGCAACTCCCTTTGGCGTGCGACCCGTTCGGCGAGTACGAGGAGCGTGCGGCCCCCGGTCGGCTCGTTGGCGTGGGCGCCCGCCACCACCAGCACGGCCCGCCGGGAGCGGCCCACGGACAGCAGGTGCAGGGGCCTGCCCGCGCGCGAGACCCCCACCTGCCGCAGCCTGCACAGATCCGGTCGCTGATCGGCCAACGCCCGAGCGGTTGCGACCAGTTCGGGAACACTGGGGTAACGCAGCTCCGGCAGGAGACTCACCCCCGACTTGTCAGCCCGGCTTCCCCGTCTTGTCCGCCCGGCTTCGCTCTGCCCAGTCCCCCACGCGTTAGGTGAACTGTCAAGAAGGGTGAGGGGGAGGCTCCAGGGGGCGCCCGGGTGCATTCACGCCGGGCGCACCGGTCACTGCTGGTGCAGGCCGCGTCCGGCGAGCGTCAGGAACGTCTCGCCGACCGCCTCCGACAGCGTGGGGTGCGGGTGGATGTGCTGGCCCGGCGAGGAGGAACTCGTCCTCGTGGTGCCCTTGGACGACCGCCTCGCGGGCCGTACGCCGGTGAAGCTGCCGGAACTCGCGGACCGCGCCTGGATCCGCTGCGCCATGGAACCCGTCGTCCACGGCGAGCGCTTCCTCGACCGGACCTGCGGACAGGTCGGCTTCGAGCCGGCCACCGCAGTGCGCACCGAGCACACCTCCACGGCGGTGCGCACGGCCGCCGCCGGGGTCGGGGTGTGCGTGGCGCCCTCGCACATCGTGCGTGGGGCCGTAGGCGAGGACTGTGTGGTCCTCACCACCGACCCGCCCTGGAAGCGTGCCCTCACCGTCCACGCGCGCGTGCCCCCCACCGGCGCGGCCGAGGCCTTCGTGGACATCCTGCGCGAGGCATGGCCGTCCCCGGGCGCCACGGCCGGCAGAGCGAGCCCCTCAGTCCGCGTCGCCGACCCGTTCCAGCAGCGCCACCGGCAGTGGCCCGAGCAGGTCCACCACGCGCGCGTGCCCCGTGAACTCCCGCTCCGGAGCCAGCACATCGGCCCAGCGCCCCGGCGGCAGCGGCAGGAGCGTGTCCCGCCAGCCGCCCGCCTCCGCCAGCCGCAGCGACAGCCGCGTCACGGCCGTGACCACCTCCCCGGAGCGCGCGAACGCCACGCAGTGCCCCGCGGCCGGGCCCCGCGCCGTCAGCGGGGCGTACGTCGCCCTGTCACCGAAGACCTCGGGCCGCCGGGCCCGCAGCCGCAGCGCGGCCATCGTCACCCCGGCCTTCGCATCGGCTCCACCGGCATCGGCTGCGCCGGCCTCGCCCTCACCGGCCCCCTCGGGCGGGAACCGCACCGGACGCCGGTTGTCCGGATCCACCAGCGCCCGGTACTCGCTCTCCGTGCCCTGGTACACGTCCGGTACCCCGGGCATCGTCAGATGGACCAGGGCCGTGCCCAGGACGTTGGCCCGGACGTGTTCCTCCAAGGAGCTCCGGAAGGCCGCCACACGCTCGCCGGGCGCCCCGCACGGCCCCGCCGCGACGAACGCCGCCACCGCCTCCTCGTAGGGCGGCTCCTGCTCCGTCCAGCTCGTGTACAGACCGGCCTCGCGCACATGCTTCAGCAGGGCGCCCTGGACCCGCTCCGCGGCCGCCGGGCCGAGCCCGAACACCGTCTGCCAGGCCGCCCAGGCCAGCTGCGCGTCCGGCACGCCCGCGCCGTCGCGGGTCACCTCGGCGAGCACGTCCGCCCAGCGCCCCGGGCACTCGGTCAGCACGGCCAGCGCCGCCCGCACGTCGGCGCTGCGCTTGGTGTCGTGCGTCGTCACCACCGTGCCGGTGGCCGGCCAGTCGCGCTGCACGCGCGCGCAGTACGCGTGGAAGTCCTGCGGGGACACGGCCGGGCGGCCCGGTTCGCCGCCCACCTCGGTGGCCGACAGCAGCGGCACATAGCGGTAGAACGCCGTGTCCTCCACGGACTTGGCGCGCAGCGCCGACGAGGTCTGCGCGAACCGGGCGCGGAACTCGGCGAGCTCCGGCCCGTGCCCGGCGTCCCCGACCAGCAGCCCGCGCACGACGTCGACCACCTCGGCCTCCTCGGGCACGACGAAGGCCCGCCGGGCCTCCTCGGCTGCCTCCTCCGTGACGACGCAGGCCACGTCACCGGAGGCGTAGGGCCGGTACACGCGCAGCCGGACCAGCAGTTCCTCCAGTGCCGTCCGCAGCGCCCAGGGGGCACGGTCGCGCAGTGCCGGGTCCGGCGAGCCGGCGCACAGGCGGTGCGCCACCCGGGTCAGCCGCTCCGTCTCGGCGGCCAGCTCGTGCGTGATCACCTTGTACGCCGCCCGGCGCACCGTGGCCTCCCAGTCACCGCCCCGGTCGGTCTGCGGGGCCGCGAACCGCCGGTACCGGCCGCGGAGTTCACCGGCCCCGGCGGGGTCCGTGAACAGGCCGTCGACCTGCCGCAGGGCGTCGTAACCGGTGGTGCCCGCGACCGGCCAGGAGGCCGGCAGGTGCTCGTCGTCGGCCAGGATCTTCTCCACGACCGTCCAGCGTCCGCCGGTCGCCTCGTGCAGCCTGGCCAGGTAGCCGTCGGGGTCGGCGAGCCCGTCCGGATGGTCGATGCGCAGCCCGTCGACCACGCCCTCGTGCAGCAGCTGAAGGATCTTGCCGTGCGTGGCCTCGAAGACCTCGGGGTCCTCCACCCGCACGCCGACGAGCTCCGAGATGCTGAAGAAACGCCGGTAGTTGAGTTCCGTACGGGCCAGCCGCCACCACGCCGGGCGGTACCACTGGGCGTCCAGGAGCTGCGGCAGCGGAAGCTCCTCGGTGCCCTCCCGGAGGGGGAGGACGTGGTCGTGGTAGCGCAGGACGTCGCCGTCGACCACCAGCCGGCCCAGCTCCGCGCCGAGCGGGCCGCCGAGCACCGGGAGCAGCACCCGGCCGTCCTGGGCCTCCCAGTCGATGTCGAACCAGCGCGCGTACGGCGACTTGGGGCCCTCCCGCAGTACCTCCCACAGGGCGCGGTTGTGCCGCGGGACCATGGCCATGTGGTTGGGCACGATGTCCACCACCAGGCCGAGACCGTGCTCCCGAGCGGTGCGCGACAGCGCGCGCAGGCCGTCCTCACCGCCCAGTTCGTCGCGCACGCGCGCGTGGTCCACGACGTCGTAGCCGTGCGTGGAGCCCGGGACGGACTCCAGGACGGGGGACAGGTGCAGGTGCGAGACCCCGAGCGACGCCAGGTACGGGACGGCCGCCGCGGCGGCCGCGAACGGGAACTCGGGCTGCAGCTGCAACCGGTAGGTCGCCGTCGGCACCACCGGATCGGGTCGCTCAGATGTCATGCAGACCTACGTACCCATCCCGCCGCCCTTCGTGTCATCACCTCCGGCACACGGCCCACGCACGCGACCGGGATTCGAGCGAGGCCCGGGCACACGACCTACGGGCGCGACCGGGATTCGAGCGAGCCCCCGGCCGCGCCACCTCTAGGCGGGCCGCTGCAGCACCGTCAGGCTGCGGTCCACCAGGGTCAGTCGTTCCCCGGCCTGCACCTTCGGGCCCGTGCCGGGCGGTACGCCGTCGACGCGGGCCGTGTCGGCCACGACCTGCCACTGCCGGCCGTGGTCGACCGGTACGACGAAGTCCAGCGGCTTCGGTGAGGCGTTGAACATCAGCAGGAAGGAGTCGTCGCCGATGCGCTCCCCGCGCGGCCCGGGTTCGGAGATGGCGTTGCCGTTCAGGAACACCGTGAGCGCAGAGGCCTGCGCCGAGTCCCAGTCCCGCTGCGTCATCTCGCGCCCCTGCGGGGTGAACCAGGCGATGTCCGACAGCTCGTCGTGGGTCCCCTCCACCGGCCGGCCGTGGAAGAAGCGCCGCCTGCGGAAGACCGGGTGGTCCCTGCGCAGCCACACCATCGCGCGCGTGAAGTCCAGCAGGCCGGCCCCGTCCTCGGGCCACTGGAGCCAGGACACCTCGTTGTCCTGGCAGTACGCGTTGTTGTTGCCGCGCTGGGTGCGCGCGAACTCGTCCCCGTGGCTGATCATCGGCACGCCCTGGGACAGCATCAGCGTCGCGACGAAGTTCCGCATCTGGCGGGCCCGCAGCTCCCGCACGTCCGGGTCGTCGCTGTCGCCCTCGACCCCGCAGTTCCAGGACCTGTTGTGGCTCTCGCCGTCCCGGTTGTCCTCTCCGTTGGCGCTGTTGTGCTTGTCGTTGTACGACACCAGGTCGTGCAGCGTGAATCCGTCGTGGCAGGTCACGAAGTTGATGGAGGCCAGCGGACGCCGCCCGTCCGACTGGTACAGGTCCGAGGACCCGGTCAGCCGGGACGCGAACTCCGCCAGCGCGCGCGGCTCGCCCCGCCACAGGTCCCGTACCGTGTCGCGATACTTGCCGTTCCACTCGGTCCACAGCGGCGGGAAGTTGCCCACCTGGTACCCGCCCTCGCCCACGTCCCACGGCTCGGCGATCAGCTTCACCTGGGAGACCACCGGGTCCTGCTGCACCAGGTCGAAGAACGAGGACAGCCGGTCCACCTCGTGGAACTGCCGGGCGAGCGTCGCCGCGAGGTCGAAGCGGAAGCCGTCGACGTGCATCTCGGTGACCCAGTAGCGCAGCGAGTCCATGATCAGCTGGAGCACGTGCGGGGACCGCATGAGCAGCGAGTTCCCGGTGCCCGTGGTGTCCGTGTAGTAGCGGGGGTCGTCGGCGAGGCGGTAGTAGGAGGGGTTGTCCAGGCCCCGGAAGGACAGCGTCGGGCCCAGGTGGTTGCCCTCGGCGGTGTGGTTGTAGACCACGTCCAGGATGACCTCGATGCCGGCCTCGTGCAGCGCCCGGACCGCCGACTTGAACTCCAGGACCTGCTGGCCGCGGTCGCCCCAGGAGGCGTAGGCGTTGTGCGGGGCGAAGAAGCCGATGGTGTTGTAGCCCCAGTAGTTGTTCAGGCCCATGTCGACCAGGCGGTGGTCGTTGACGAACTGGTGCACCGGCATCAGCTCCAGGGCCGTGACGCCGAGCTCCGTCAGGTGCTCGATGACCGCCGGGTGCGCGAGCGCCGCGTAGGTGCCGCGCAGTTCCTCGGGCAGCCCCGGGTGGCGCATGGTCAGGCCCTTCACATGGGCCTCGTAGATCACCGTGTGGTGGTACTCGGTGCGCGGCCGGCGGTCGTCGCCCCAGTCGAAGTACGGGTTGATCACGACCGACGTCATGGTGTGCGGCGCCGAGTCCAGGTCGTTGCGCCGCTCCGGGGTGTCGAAGTGGTAGCCGTACACCTCCTCGCCCCAGCGGATCGAGCCGCTGACCGCCTTCGCGTACGGGTCGAGGAGCAGCTTCGCGGAGTTGCAGCGCAGGCCGCGCCCGGGGTCGTACGGGCCGTGCACCCGGAACCCGTACCGCTGCCCCGGCATGACGCCCGGCACGTACGCGTGCCGTACGAAGGCGTCGCTCTCGCGCAGTTCCACCGCCGTCTCCGAGCCGTCGTCGTGCAGCAGACACAGCTCTACTCGGTTCGCGGCCTCCGTGTAGACCGCGAAGTTGGTCCCGGCACCGTCGTACGTGGCACCGAGCGGATACGCCTCTCCAGGCCAGACCTGCATGGATACGACTCTTCCAGGTGTCCCGCGCCGCCGGGGGTCCCTTGGCTCCGAGTCTGCCGGAAAGTGATGGAACCCCCTGTGACTTATGCCCCTCTTAGCGGGCGACCAGTGCACACCGCGACGAGAGCGACCGCGTGTGCCGAACCAGTGGGGCAGACACGTACTCCCGGGGACAGGGGGAGTAGGGGGAAGATGTGCGCAAGATAGTGCACCGCCATCTGGGCAAGGTGGTGGCCGGTGCGGCCATAGCGGTGGCCGGGACCGCCGTCATGGTGGGGATCACCCTGCCGGGCACCGCGGGAGCCGATGATTCGGGCGGCAGCGGCCAGAACGCCCGGTCCGCGCAGCAGGCGGGACAGGAGCAGGGCCAGGGCGGCGTGCGGCCCGGCGTCGTCGAGCAGGCACCGGCCGCGGGCAAGACGGGCAAGGGCCGTGACCCGCTGACCGATGACGAGATCTCGCGGGTCGAGAAGATCGCGGTGAACCGTCAGCTGCTCAATTCGAGCGAGAACGTCGACGGGGACCACGGTCCGCAGCGGCTCAGCGTCGACCTCGCCGATCCCGACGCCGACGAGGTGGACGACCCGAACGCGCCGCGTCGGGCCGACGTCACCTTCTACGACTACAAGACCGACACCCTTGTCACCAAGATCGTCGATCTGGCGACGGGGAAGGTCGAGCAGACCTCCACGCAGCACGGCGTCCAGCCGCCGCTGACGCGCGCGGAGAACGCCGAGGCGGCGAACCTCCTGATCGCCGACCCGCTGGGCGCGGGCCTCAAGGCCGACTACAAGGACGCCACCGGCCAGGAGCTCACCTCGGCGGACCAGCTGCTGCTCAACGGCGCGGTCTACCGCGCGACTGCGGGGGCCCAGCCCGCCGCGCTGGACAAGTGCGGCGAACACCGCTGCGTGCGGCTGTTCCCGAAGGTCAAGAACGGCGCGTGGATCGACGCCAGGTCGCTGATCATCGACCTGAGCGCGCGCAAGGTCGCCAAGCTCGACCGCGGCTGAGCCGCCGCCCGGCCGTAGGCCCTTCAGCTCACCTTTCCGACTTGCTCCTCATGCTAGGGAGTCATCTCTTCATGCGCGTGAACAGAATCAGCCGTGCCCGCAGGCGGACGGCCGTGGGCCTGTCCGTGGCCGCGCTGGCCGCCGGCGCGACGACCGGCGCGGGACCGGCCGTCGCCCAGCCGAAGACCGCCGGCTCGGCCGCCACCGCCGAGTGCAGCGCCGCTTACCAGATCGAGCAGAAGCTCTCCACCGGTACGACCTGGCGGATGTGCTGGCGCTACGACAGCAAGGCCGGGCTCGTCCTGGAGAACGTCTCGTACCAGCCCAAGGGCGAGGCCAAGCCGATCCACGTCCTCAACAGCGCCCGGCTCGGCCAGATCGACGTGCCCTACGACGACGGCAGCGTCGAGTACGACGACCTGACGGGCTTCGGCTTCGCGCAGGGCCTGGTGAACCTGGCACCGGGCGAGTGCCCCGGCGGCACCATCAAGAGCGTCAAGGTCCCCGAGGCCTGGGACCCGCAGCACCCGAACGTCAACGGCCTGTGCACCACGACCCGTTCCCGCGGTCACGCCTACCGCATGCAGGGCAACAGCGCGAACAAGGTCTACCAGGCCCAGGGCAAGGACCTGCTCGTCTACACCGTCAACCAGGTCGGCTGGTACGAGTACATGACGGAGTGGCGCTTCCAGGACGACGGCACGATCAACATGAACGTCGGCGCCACCGGCAGCCTCTCCTACGAGGACTACGACGCCGGTGACGGCCGCGGCTGGCCCATCGGCAAGGGCGCCAAGGCCTACGCCACCAGCCACAGCCACAACGTCTTCTGGCGGCTGGACTTCGGCCTCGACGGCTCCTCCAAGGGCAAGGTCGAGCAGTACGACTCCGCGGTCACCGCGCCGCGGCCCGGCCAGGAGGCCCCGACCAACAAGACCACCCGCACCAAGGTCACCAAGGAACTCGCGGGCGACGCCAAGACCTACCGCTGGTGGCGGATGGTCAGCGCCACGGGCAAGAACAAGGACGGGCACGCGCGCTCGTACGAGATCGTCCCCGGGCCCACCACCAAGTACCCGGGGCGCAGCTTCACCAAGCACGACGTGTACTTCACCGAGTACAACAAGTGCGAGCAGTTCGCCAGCAACAATCC
This sequence comes from Streptomyces sp. NPDC054794, assembly GCF_053611585.1. Classification (NCBI taxonomy): domain Bacteria; kingdom Bacillati; phylum Actinomycetota; class Actinomycetes; order Kitasatosporales; family Streptomycetaceae; genus Streptomyces; species Streptomyces sp. NPDC054794. The sequence continues at coordinate 96,106 of NZ_JBSHAQ010000018.1, forward strand.
GGGCAACTGCCCGGCCGGGGCGGGCAAGTCCGTCGACAAGTGGGTCAACGGGCAGACCCTCACGCACCCGATCGTCTGGATGAATGTCGGCTTCCACCACATCGCCCGGGACGAGGACCAGCAGCCCATGCCGGTCCACTGGCAGGGATTCTCCATCGCTCCGCGCGACGTCACGGCTATGAATCCGCTCACTCCGGACGAGCTCGCCTGGCAGAACGGCCACTGGCGGCCCCGCAGTTGAGAAAACGACCTGTCCATCCGGCTGCACCGTCGACCGCTTGCGGAGTACCCTTCCTTGATCGTTGAGACGGGGAGAGCTCGGGGGAGCGGAAGGCGGTGCACGGGTGGGCTCGGGAGGGCTGGAGCTGCCCCCTGGTGACGAGGGTCACGAGGGGAACTCCACGGAGGTCCCGCCCGGCGCGGTGTCCCTGGCGCGGCCCATGGACGCCGGGGCCATCGGGCCGGAACTGGACTGGGACGCCGACGCCTGGCTCGAAGTGCGTACGCGCGCACAGCGGGCCGGCCGGGCCTACATCTGGCTGAACCTCGTCGAACAGCGGTTGCGCGCGGTCGTGGCCGCTGTTCTGCGTCCCATCTACGAACCCGTCCACGGCGACGACTGGGTGGTCGCCGCGGCCGGTCCCGCCGGGCAGGAGTGGGTCCAGCGCGCGGTCGCCGTGCGCGAGGTCAGCCGCCGCAAGGGCTATCTGCTCGACCCGGCCGACGACAACGTCATCAGCTTCCTCACGCTGCCGCAGCTGCGCGAGCTGATGGTGCAGCACTGGCCCTGCTTCGAGCCCTACTTCGACGAACGCCGGGACGTCGAACTCGCCCTGGACGAACTGGAAGTCACCCGCAACGTCGTCTCCCGCAACCGGGCCCTGTCCGAGGCCGTCCTCAACCAGGCCGAACGGGCCTCGGCCCGGCTCCTGGAGATGCTCGGCTCGGGCGGCGACGTCCCCTCCGCGCGCCGGCTGCCCGTCGACGCGGTCGAGGACCTGGTCGGCGACCGGTACGCGGACGTCGTGGCCGTGCACTCCGACCGGGTGCGGCTGATGCGCCAGTTCCCCGCCGAGGACCTGTTCGGCGGCGCCCGCCGCCTCGACGCCATCGGCATCGGCCTGAACCTGCTCGTGCAGAACTTCTCCGGCCGGCGGCTGGTGCGGCTCGCCGAGTCCGGCTGCCGGGTGCGGCTGCTGTTCCTCAACCCGGCCTCCAGCGCGGTCAAGCGTCGCGAGCGCGAGCTCGGGATGAAACGGGGCGAACTCAGCCGCTCCGTCGAGATGAACATCCTGCACATGCGCCGGGTGCGGTCCCGGCTGCGCGATCCCGGCGCCTTCGAGATCCAGGTGTACGACGAGACGCCCCGCTTCACCGCCTACCTCGTGGACGGCGACGGCGCGGACGGCGTCGCCGTGGTGCAGTCCTATCTGCGCGGGGCGCGGGGGATGGAGTCGCCGGTGCTGGTGCTGCGCAACGGAAGCCGCGTGGTCAAGTCGGGCGATGTGCCCGGAGCGGACGAAGGGGGTCTCTTCCCGACATACCGCGAGGAATTCGAGTTCACCTGGGCTGATTCACGGCCTGTGTCCTGAACTGTCGGGGCGGACAAACGGAACGCGATCCTCGGATTGTCAGTGGCGCATGCGATGGTGGAGATCACTGGGGGAAAGCACCACCAAGAAGGGGGGCCGCCCATGGGCTGGCACCAGGAGCTGCTCGCCGGCTTCGACCTGGAGACGACCGGGACCGATCCGCGCGAGGCACGCATCGTCACGGGGGCCGTGATCGAGATCCGGGCCGGGCAGCCCGTGGGACGGCGGGAGTGGCTCGCCGACCCGGGCGTGGAGATCCCGGCCGACGCGGTGGCGGTGCACGGCATCAGCAACGAGCGCGCGGCGGCCGAGGGCCGCCCGGCCGACCAGGTCGCGGACGCCATCGCGGACGTCCTCGCGGGCTACTGGAAGACGGGCGTGCCCGTCGTCGCCTACAACGCCGCCTTCGACCTCACCCTGCTCTCCGCCGAACTGCGGCGGTACGGCCTGCCGTCGCTGTCCGACCGCCTCGGCGGCATCGACCCGGCACCGGTCGTCGACCCGTACACGATCGACCGCCGGGTCGACCGCTACCGCCGCGGCAAGCGCAACCTCGAAGCGGTCTGCGCGGAGTACGGCGTCGCGCTCGACTCCGCCCACGACGCCGCGGCCGACGCCCTCGCCGCGGCCCGCCTGGCCCGCGCGATAGCCGACCGCCACCCCAAGATCGCGGCCCTCGGCCCGGCGGAGCTGCACCGCCGTCAGATCGGGTGGTACGCCGAGTGGGCGGCGGACTTCCAGAAGTTCCTGCGCGGCAAGGGGGACGCGGACGCGGTGGTGGACGGCGTGTGGCCGCTGCGTGAGCCGGTGAACCTGGCGGACGAGAAGGTCTGAGCCGGGCGGTCACACCGACGCGGGGTTGCCGACGGCTTCGACGGACCCGGCGGCCTCGACGGCTCCGGCCGTCCGGTGGGTGCGTTCCACGGCCTGGCCCCAGTACGTGCCGGTGACCATCAGGGCCGCGCCCAGGGCGGTGAGCGGGGTGAGGCGTTCGCCGCCGAGGACGATGCCCACCGCCGCCGCCCAGACCGGCTCGGTGCCGAGCAGCAGACTGGCCCGGCTCGCGGAGGTGCGCTGCACCGCCCAGGTTTGGACGAGGAACGCGAACACGCTGCAGAAAAGGGCGAGATAGACCAGCTGCGTCCAGGTCGCCGCATCCGCGTGGGCCAGTGCCGGAAGGTCGCGGGCGGCGGGGGCGAGGAACAGTGCCGTGCCGACCAGGGTCTGGATCGCCGTCAGATGCAGGGGGCGGATCGACCGGCCCGCGGTGAGTCGGCCGACGAGGGCCACGTGGACCGCCCGGACGCAGGCCGCGGCGAGCATCAGCAGGTCCCCGAGGCGCGGCGCCCGGAAGCCGTTGCCCCACATCAGCAGACCGACCGCCAGGACACACACGCCGGCCGCGGCGAAGAAGACGGGCGGCGGACCGCCGCGGCGGCCGGCGCGGTCGAGGAGCGGGGTGAGCACGATGGTGAGGCTGATGATCAGGCCCGCGTTGGCGGCCGTGGTGTGGGCGACGCCGTAGGTCTCCACGACCAGGACCGCGGCCTGGGTGAGGCCGAGCGGCAGCCCGGCCCGGACCTCGTCGCGGGTCCACCGCGGCCCGCCCCGGGCGGCGACGAGAGCGAGACAGGGGAGCGCGGCGAGGGCGTAGCGCGCGAACAGGACGAGGAGGACGGGCAGGGCGGCCGCGGCTGTCTGGGCGGACAGATAGCTGGAACCCCAGACGAGCGCGACCAGGAGAAGTACCGCGTCGGTACGGCGGGCGTCGGTCACCCGCCCACGGTGCGCCGACGGAGTATCTGAAGCCCAGGACCACTTTCTTAAACGATCTTTTAGGGAGGCTACATGGTCGTCCTAGACTGACGGCGTGGACGAACGGCAGTTGAGGATCCTGCGGGAGCTGGGCGAGCTGGGCAGCGTCACCGCGGTGGCCGAGGCACTGCTGGTGACCCCCTCGGCGATCTCGCAGCAGCTGCGGCTGCTCCAGCGCGCGATCGCCGTGCCGCTGACCGAACGGCACGGGCGGCGCCTGGTGCTCACCGACGCCGGGCAGGCGCTGGCGGACGCGGCCGTCGGGGTGGAGTCGGCGCTGGCCCGGGCCCGGCACGCGGTCGAGGAGTTCGTCGGCAGGCCGGACGGCGAGGTGTCGGTGGCGGCGTTCCACAGCGCGGGCGCGGCCCTCTTCCCGTTGCTGCTTCGCGGACTCGCCGGGCCGGACGCGCCGGGGGTGGCGCTCGCCGACGAGGACGTGCCGCAGGAGGACTTCCCGAGGCTGACCCGCGTGTACGACCTCGTCCTCGCCCACCGCCTGGACCACGCCCCGCCCTGGCCGCGCACGGTGACCGCGACCACCCTGCTGCGCGAGCCGCTCGACGTGGCGATGCCGGCCGGGCATCCGCTCGCCGCCAAGCGACGGGTGACGCCGCGCGACGTCGCCGACCAGCCGTGGATCACCGTGCACGACGGGTTCCCGGTCCTGGCCACCATCGAGGCCATCGCCGCGGCGGCCGGCCGACGGCTCCATCTGGCCCATCGCATCAACGAGTTCGCGGTGGTCGCCGAGGTCGTCGCCGCCGGGGGCGGGATCGCGCTGATGCCGCGCTTCACCGTGCGCCGACATCCGGCGCTGGTCCTGCGGCCGCTCAGCGGCGTCCGGGCCACCCGGCACATCGACGTCCTGTGCCGCCCCGAGCGCACGGCGAGAAAGGCGGTCCGCACGGTCCTGGCGGAACTGGGGCGAGCGGCACGCACCATCCAGGGCGAGGCGACCGCCTGAGGGGCGCGTGGCTCAGGAGCGGCTCAGAACGGATACCACCGCACCGTCTCGTCCCCGTCCCGCAGGGATGCCACCCGGCGCCGGAACTCCTCCAGCGTCTTGGGGTCGGCCGGGGCGTGCTGGGCGACCCAGGCGCAGCTGGCCGTCTCGCGGGCTCCGCGCAGCACCGAGCAGCCCTCCCAGGCGCGCACGTCCCAGCCGTAGGCCTCGGTGAAGGAGTCGTAGGCCTCGGCGGGCAGGCCGTAGCGGTCCCTGGAGAGGGCCATGACCACCAGGTCGTGCTCGCGCAGGTCGGCGGAGAAGGTCTCCAGGTCGACCAGGACCGGCCCGTCGGGGCCGATGTGCACATTGCGGGGCAGCGCGTCGCCGTGGATCGGGCCCGGCGGCAGCCGGGGCGTCAGCGCGGCCGCGGCCGCCGCGAAGCCGTCCCGGCGCTCGCGCAGGTAGGCGGCGTCCGCCGGGTCGATCGCGTCGCCCGCGAGCCGCAGCCAGCGCTCCACCCCGCCCAGCAGCTCGCGGGGCGGTAGGTCGAAGGAGGGGGCGGGAAGCGCGTGCACGAGCCGGAGCAGTTCGGCCAGATCCCGTGGCTCGGCGGGCCGTACGGGCTCGGGGAGCCGGTGCCAGACGGTCACCGGGTGCTCCTCCACCAGCAGTGGTACGGGCTCGGCCGCCCGTACCGCCGGCACGCCCGCCTCGGCCAGCCATCCGGCGATCTCCAGCTCGCGCCGGGCCCGGTCCAGGAGTTCGGCGTCGCGGCCCACCTTGACCACCAGGTCACCGGCGGCGAACACCGCGTTCTCGCCGAGGGCGAGGAGCCGCGCGTCCGCTGCCGGGCCCGGCAGCACGTCCGCAGAGGCCAGCACGTTCCGCGCCCGTGCCTCGTCCATCGTCCGCCTCCGTGTCCCGACCTGCGCCGTCCTGCCGTGTCCGGCATCGACCAGTCTTGCATTCGCACAGGTCGGACCGTGTGTGCGGGCCCTTGACGGGAAACCGCGCCTGCACGCCCACGAGCACGCCGAGCGGGCCCGTGCGCGGTCACCCGGAGTGGCGGGACAAGGTGGCGATGCCGTCAGCGCCGAGCGGCACGCAGCGCACGGGCCTCCCGGAAGTCCGCGCCCGCGTCGGTGTACCGCAGGGCGGCGGTCAGGGCGCTCGCTCGGTCGAAGAGGGCGCGGGCGAGCGGGCCGGTTCCGGCGGCCGGGTCCAGGGCGACGCCCTCGTCGAGGAGCGGCTGCAGCTCGGGCAGGAAGCGGTACCCGTACCGGTGCTGGGCGTGCAGCGCGGTGCGGACGGTGGGTCCCCCCCTCTGGGGGAACGTCCGCACCTTTGGCGGAACGTCCACACCTTCGTCGGCGCCTGCCAGGGCGACCGCGCCGGGCTGGGCGACTGGCAGCGGCCGGCCGGCGCCGAGAAGGTCGTCCTGGTGTCGCTCGGGTCCGCGTTCACCAAGCAGCCCGACTTCTACCGGGAGTGCGTACGGGCCTTCGGGGACCCCCGGCTGGCACCTCGTGCTCCGGATCGGCCGGCACGTGGACCCCGCGGAGCTCGGGGACGTACCGGACAACGTCGAAGTACGGTCCTGGGTACCGTAGTTGGCGATCCTCCGGCAGGCCGACCTGTTCGTCACGCACGCCGGTGCGGGCGGCAGTCAGGAGGGCCTCGCCACCGGCACGCCGATGATCGCCGTGCCGCGGGCCGTGGACCAGTTCGGCAACGCCGACATGCTCCCGGCCCTGGGCGTCGCCCGGCACTCCCCACCGAGGAGGCCACCGCCGACACCCTGCGCGCTGTCGCCCTCGCCCTGGCCGACGACCCCGAAGTCGCCCGGCGGCTTCGGGACATCCAGGCCGGAATGGCCGAGGAGGGTGGCACCCGCCGGGCGGCCGACCTCATCGAGGCGGCACTGCCCGCGTAACGGCGTCGCTGTCGACGCACAAGACAACAGGGCCCGTTGGTTCCCCCCGGGAAACCAACGGGCCCTGTGTGTCAGGGAGTAGTGCGGTCGGATCAGACCCGCACCGGCTCACTCTCGCCGGACCTGACCGGGGCGTGCGCCTCCGGCGACTCGTCGTGGGTCAGGTCGGGCATGCGGTTCAGCCACTTCGGCAGGTACCAGTTGCGCTCGCCGAGCAGTGCCATCACGGCGGGCAGCAGCACACCGCGGATGATCGTCGCGTCGATGAGCACCGCGGCCGCCAGGCCCACGCCCATCTGCTTCATGGACTGCATGGACAGCGTGCCGAAGATCGCGAACACCGCGACCATGATGACGGCGGCGCTGGTGACGACGCCGGCCGTGGTGACCACGCCGTGCTGGATCGCGTCCTTCGTGCTGCGGCCGCGCACCCGCGCCTCACGGATCCGCGAGACCACGAACACGTGGTAGTCCATGGACAGGCCGAACAGGATCACGAAGAGGAACAGCGGCAGCCAGGTGACGATGGCGCCGACGCCCTCCGCGCCCACCAGCGAGGCGCCCCAGCCGTGCTGGAAGACCGCGACGAGGATGCCGTAGGCCGCGCCCACCGACAGCAGGTTCAGCAGGATCGACGTGATCGCGACGGTCAGCGAGCGGAACGACAGCAGCATCAGCAGGAAGGCGAAGACCACCACGAAGGCGAAGACCGGCACGACCGAACCGATCAGCTGGTCGTTGAAGTCGTGGTTGCCGGCGACCTGTCCGGTGACCGGTGCCTGGACGCCGTCGACCTTGCCGAGCGTGGCGGGCCGCACCTCGTCGCGCAGCTTCTGAAGGCTCTGGCCCGCCTTGTCCATGTCGGAGCCGCCGACCAGCGGCACGGACACCAGGGCCACGTTCTGCGCGTCGTGGAGCTTGATGTCGATCGGACCGCGCGAGGCGCCCGAGTCGATCGCCCGCTGCTTGAAGTCGGCCAGCGCCTGACGCACCTCGGGCGCGTTGATGTCCTTCGCCTTGACGACCACCTGGGCCGGCTCGGAGCCGCCCGGGAAGGCGTCGTTGACCCGGTCGTACGTCTGCACGATCGGCAGCGAGTCGCCGAACTCCTGGTCCAGCGTGAGCTGCGAGGTCTTCATGCCGAGCGCGGGAGCCGTGACGGCGAGCAGCGCGCCCGTCGCGACGACGACCGAGACCAGGGGCTTGGCGAGCACACCCTTGAGGACGGCGGTCCAGAACCGGCTCTCCGAGCCGCCCGCGCGCTTGCGGCGGCGCAGGAAGGGGATCCGGCCCTTCTCGACCCGCTCGCCCAGCAGCGAGAGCAGCGCGGGCAGGACGGTCACGGAACCGACCATGGCGACCGCCACGACCATCAGCGAGGCCAGGCCCATCGCCTCGAACTCGGGGAGCCCGGTGAACAGCATGCCCGCCATCGCGACGCAGACGGTGACACCGGAGACGATGATCGCGCGGCCACTGGTGGCGGCGGCGATCCTGAGCGCGGCACCCGCGTCGCGCCCGGCCTCCCGCTCCTCGCGCTCGCGGCGCAGGTAGAACAGGCAGTAGTCGACGCCGACGGCCATACCGACCAGCAGCATCACGGAGTTGGCGGTGTCGCTCATCGGCTGCAGGTGGCTGACGATGCCCATCAGGCCCATCGTCGCCATGATCGCGGTGATCGCCAGCGCGACCGGCAGCAGCGCGGCCACCAGGGCGCCGAAGGCGATCAGCAGGATGCCGAGGGCGACGGGCACGGCGGAGAGTTCCGCCTTCTGGAAGTCGTCCCCGAAGGCGTCCTTGTACTGCTTCTGCATGCTGGCCGAGCCGATCTCCTCGACCCGCACCGACCCGTGGGCCTTCTGCACGCCCGCGACGGCCTTCAGCACCGGCTCGATCCGGTCGACCGCGGTGTCCGCGTCACCGCGGATGTCGAACTGCACCAGGGCGCTGCGGCCGTCCTTCGAGATGGTCCCGGCGTCGTAGGGCGAGGTGATGCCCGTGACCTTGCCGGTGTTCTCGACCGCCTTCACGACGTCGGTGACGGCGGCCTTGAACGCGGCGTCCGTTGCCTTGACCGAACCGTCCTTCGACTGGACCAGAACCGACTCGCCGGCCGGGTTCTTGATCCCCGCGTCGTCGATGATCTTCGCTGCGGTGTGCGTCTCGCCCTGCAGCTGGTCGGCCTGGTCGACGTCCACCCGGCCCGCCGCGGAACCGAGTCCCATCGCCAGGAAGACGAACAGCACCCATATGCCGACCGCCGCCCACCGGTGCCGTGCGCTCCAGCCGCCGGCCCGGGCTGCTATGCCCCGGACCCGCGTGTCTCCGTTCCCCATGACGGGCTCTCCCCCTCGTGTGCGGTGGCGGTCCCTGCCGCCACGTTGCGCTCCGTACTTCGTTCGATTCGAAGGTATGGGCCGGATAAGAAGGTCTCGTCCTGCTGCCCGGTGAAGTCCGGCACCGGTCTCTCACCGCTGAGGAGGATGAAGGCCCCTTACATCTATCCGCGCTTCTCGGGGACGGTGATCAGGGACGGGGTGAGCTCGCACCCGTAGGACGTCCGATCCGTCGGCAGAGATCCACTTTGTGATTACGAAAGCTTGTTGAACAAGTCACAGCTGCGTGTATCGGTTGATCCGGGCCGCCCGATCGGCGAGAGTTTCGCGCAGCCCGGCGACGGGTGGCGGCCGTCGTGCCCACCCCCACGGGGCACGACGGCCGCTCTATGGTGTCCGGATGACGATGTACGCGGCGCTGCTGCGCGGAATCAACGTGGGCGGCAGCAAGAAGGTCCCGATGGCCGAGCTGCGCGCGCTCATGGAGCGCCTCGGCCACGGCGCCGTACGCACCCATCTGCAGAGCGGCCAGGCCGTGTTCGCGGCCGGCCACGGCGACGAGGAGTCCCTGGCCGCGGAACTCACCGAGGCGATCGAGAAGCACTTCGGATTCTCCGTCGACGTGATCGTGCGCGACCACGCCTATCTGGCGGCGGTGGCCGACGCCTGCCCCTTCCCGGCGGCCGAACTGCAGGGCAAGGAGCTCCACGTCACGTACTTCTCCGCGCCGGTCACCGCCGAGCGCTTCGCGGAGATCGACCAGGCCGCCCACCTCCCCGAGGAGTTCCGGCTCGGCGACCGCGCGCTGTACCTGTACGTCCCGGCGGGCCTCGGCCAGTCCAGGCTGGCGGCGGTTCTGTCCCGGCCGCGGATCACCAAGGGGCTGATCGCCACGACCCGGAACTGGAACACCGTCATGAAGCTGGTGGAGCTCACCGCCAGGGAAGAGTGACCGTCCGCGGACCGAGGAAGGGCGAGCAGGAGAGGATCTCGCGGGGTACGGCGAGTCGCGGGTCCTCGTGCAGGCGCCGGTACTCCTCCGTCGTACCGGCCGCGGCAACGGCGTCGATCAGGGCGAAGTCGTCCTCCGTCAGCGACGCGTAGCTCTCCGGCCCCGCGAGCCCCCAGCCGTCCCAGGGCAGTGGCTCGGTGCCGTTGAGGGCCGCGAGGTCCAGGACGACGGAGTTGACCACGAGCCACATGCCCCGCAGCCCGGGATCGACCCAGACCCCGAACGTCTCCGGATCGGCCTGACCGGCCCGGCACGCCCGCCACGCCTGCCCCGCCACGACGAACCGGTCCCGGGGCACGTCCAGCGGGTCGAAGGGTACGTCGTAGAGGTCGGCGGACACCTGGGGGTCGACCAACCGCCAAGTACCGCCCGGCTGTTGGTACTCGGTGACCCAGTGGTCGTCGTGGAAGCCGTCGACGAAGTACGTGCCGTAGCCGCCCCGGAGGCGGGCCGGGGTCCCGGTCGCCCGCAGCAGCGAGCACAGCAGGAGGGCGTAGTCGCGGCACGTGCCGACGAACTGCTCGTCGTAGGACCGCTTCTCGGTGAGCGGCGCGTCCTTGCGGGAGCGCAGGATCCGCAGGATCTCCGCGACGTACCGGGACTCGCCGTCGTGGTGCAGCCGCTCCTCGGGGATGTCGTACCCGATCCGCTCGCCCTCCAGCCGATGGAGGATCAGACCGCGTACGACAGCGGTGAGTTCACGCGGATCGCGGGGCAGGCCGGCGACGTCGAGGGCGCCCGGGTCGCTGTACGGCGTCTGCCGCAGATAGAGGTCGTCCATGCCCGCACCCTCGACTCTGCCCCAGGGACAAGGTCAACTGTGCGAGGCTCCTCGGTATGCGCTACATCATCATCGGGGCAGGCGCGGTCGGCGGCACCGTCGGGGGACGGCTGGCCCAGGCCGGGCGCGAGGTCGTGCTCGTCGCGCGGGGCAAGCACCACACGGCGCTGGACGAGGGCGGGCTCCGGCTGCGGGTGCCGGAGGGCGAGCTGACGTACCGGCTGCCCGTCGTGGACGGGCCCGGCCCGCTCGGCGAACTGCGCGCCGACGACGTGCTCGTGCTCGCCGTGAAGACGCAGGACAGCGTGGCCGCCCTGGACACCTGGGGCCCGGTGCCGGTCGCGGGCGGCGGTACGGCGCAGGAGCGACTGCCGCTGGTGTGCGCGCAGAACGGGGTGGAGAGCCCGCGCCTCGCCCTGCGCCGCTTCCGGCGGGTGTACGGCGTCTGCGTCTGGCTGCCCTCGACCTTCGTCGAACCCGGGGTCGTCTCGGCTGCCGGCACCCCCCTCACCGGCATCCTGCACCTCGGCCGCTACCCGCACGGCAGCGACGACACCGCCCGGCGGATCGCCGCCGACCTGGCGGCCGCCCGCTTCGAGGCGCCGGTCGTGGCCGACGTCGCCCGCTGGCAGTACGCCAAGCTGCTCGGCAACCTCGGCAACGCCGTCGAGGCGATCAGCGGCCCCGTCGAGGACGAGGCCGCGCGGGCCCTGTACGCCCGGGTGCGGGCCGAGGGCGAGCGGGTGCTCGACGCCGCCGGGATCGCCCACGTGAGCGCCGAGGAGCAGCAGGAGGCGCGCGGTGACAAGGTCACCCTCGTCCCGCTCGAAGGAGCCCCGCGCGGCGGCGGCTCCTCCTGGCAGTCGCTGAGCCGCGGCACCGGCACCATCGAGGCCGACCATCTCAACGGCGAGATCGTCCTGCTGGGGCGCCTGCACGGCGTCCCGACCCCGCTGAACGACCTGCTCCAGCGGCTCGCCAACGCGTTCGCGCGGGAGCGACGGGCCCCCGGCTCGATGCCCCTCGCCGAGCTCGTCCGGCGGGCGGACGAGGCTGTCGCGTTTGTTCAAGAGGGCTGAGCGCGGCCTGCCTAGCGTGGGGCGCATGACGCACGAAGACATGCACCCGTACATGATCGAATGTGCCGCCGAGGCCGCGCGTGTCGCACGCGGTGTCCCGGCGGCACGGCTGGACGACCCCACCCACTGCCCCGACTGGGACGTGCGCGCCCTCGTCAACCACTGGGTCCTCTACACCTCCTACGGCCTGGAACACCGCGCCCGGCGCACCCAGCTCCCCGAGGAGCTGACCGCCCGCGACTTCACGGCGGACGCGGACTGGGCCGAGGTCTACGCCGCCCAGTTGGACCGTGCCGTCGCCCTCTGGGCGGACCCGGCGGTGTGGGAGGGCGAGGTCGATCTCGGCATGGCGAAGATGCCGGCCGCCGAACTCGCCTCGATGATCATCAAGGAGATGGCGGTGCACGGCTGGGACGTCGCCACCGCCACCGGCCAGGAGTACCGCGTCTCGGAGGGGGCCGCCCGCCTCGTCCACGACGTGGTCGAAACCCACGGCGCCCTCTACCGGCAGTACGACGGCTTCGCCGACCCGGTGCCCGTGCCCGAGGACGCGTCCGTCTTCGACCGGGCGCTGGCGGCGAGCGGCCGGGATCCCCGGCTGGGCACGGGAGCGCTCCGCTCCGACTGATCGGATGACTTCTCGGCCAGTCGGGGGATCCGCGTCATTTCCGGTCTCTTTCATTGACTGGCGCGTCCAAGTGCTCCTACCTTTCCGGGCGTTGGGTACAGGCTGATCCCACGGGAGGGGTACATGCCCACGCACCGAAGAGCCGCCCTCGTCACCCTCGCCTCCGCCGGCCTCGTCCTCGGGGTGGTGGCCGGGCCCTCGGCCCTCGCCGCCCCGCCGCGGGTCGCCTCCTCGGACGTCCACGTCTCACCCGCCGGCGACGACCACGCCGACGGCACCCTCCGACATCCCGTCCGCACCCTGGAGCGCGCCCGCGACCTGGTCCGCGCCAGGGCCGGGAACCTGAGCGCCGACCTCACGGTCCACCTGGCGCCCGGCACCTACCGCCGCACCGAGCCGCTCGTCCTCGACGCCCGGGACTCCGGCACGAACGGCCACCGGGTGATCTGGCAGGGCACCGGCGACACCGTCATCAGCGGCGGCCGCCGGGTCACCGGCTGGCACCCGGTACCGGGACGGCCGGGTCTGTGGTCCGCGCGCGCACCCCAAGGGCTGAGCGCCACACGGCAGTTGTACGTCGACGGAGTGCGCGCCCAGCGGGCCCGCGGGGCCGTGCCGGTCACCCTCACCCAGACCGCCACCGGCTACACCGCGTCCTCCGACACCCTCGCCCACTGGAAGCGTCCGGCCGACGCCGAGTTCGTCTACACCAGCGGCGAGGCCCTGTGGAACGTCGAGCGGGGCGGCCTCGGCCAGTGGACCGAGCCCCGCTGCCCGGTCGGCTCCGCCGAGGGCACCACCATCACGATGGCCCAGCCCTGCTGGGACAACTCCAACAAGCGGGTCGAGTTCCCCGACATCCCCGGCCGCACCGTCAGCATGGTCGGCCCGGGGCACCTCACCAACGGCGGCAAGCCGTCGTACGTCGAGAACGCCTACGAACTCCTCGACCAGCCCGGCGAGTGGTACCTCGACACGGGGTCCCGCACCGTTTACTACCTGCCCCGCAAGGGCGAGGACCTCGCCCGCGCCGACGTCGAGGCGGCGGCCGCCGAGAAACTGCTCGACGGGCGGGGCACCGCCGACGCCCCCGTCCACGACATCGCCCTGCGCGGGCTCCGGTTCAGCTACGCGACCTGGCTGACCCCCTCCGCCCCGGAGGGCTTCTCGGAGATCCAGGCCGGCTACACCATCACCGGCGACAAGGGATGGGCCACCCAGGGGCTGTGCCGGTACGTCGAGGGCGGCACCTGCCCCTTCGCGTCCTGGACGAAGATGCCGGGCAACGTGTCCGTCACGCACGGGCAGCGCATCGAGTTCGCCGACGACGTCTTCGCCCATCTCGGCGCTTCCGGACTTGAGTTGGGGACGGGCAGCGAGGACGCGGCCGTCACCGGCAGCATCTTCACCGACATCTCCGGCAACGGTCTGGAGATCGGCGGTGTGGACGGGCAAACCCCGGCGTCCGGCGTGGCAGTGACGAACAATCACCTCTACGGCCTGCCCCGCGAGTACCACGGCGGAGTCGCCGTCCTCAACGGCTACACCCACGACGACACCATCGCCCACAACCAGATCGACCACGTCGGCTACTCCGCGATCTCCCTGGGCTGGGGCGGCTGGCCCGACAAGATCGGCGACCCGGCCACCCCCAACCCGAGCCATGACAACGCCGTACGCGACAACCTGATCTTCGACTACATGCAGATGCTCGACGACGGCGGCGGCATCTACACCCAGGGACTGACCGGCACCTCGATGGCCGACGGCGAGAAGGTCACCGGCAACGTCGTCCACGACCAGTGGGGCCTCGGCAAGAGCGTCTACACCGACAACGGCTGCACCTACGAGACGGTCCGGGGCAACGTGCTCCACCACGCCTCCTACGCCAACGTCGCCTCCCGCCACACCGACTACCGCGACGGCCTCGGCAACAACGACCCGACCCTCGTGCAGGACAACTGGTGGGAGGAGGGCACGGCCGACGGCGACAACAAGGGCCTCGTCACCAAGGGCAACCGGATCATGGCGTCCCCCTCCGACGTCCCACCGGAGATCCTGGGCAACGCCGGACTGGAGCAGCCCTACCGCGCCCTGCTGGAGCGCACCGTGGCGGCGCCGTCCGTCCCCGAACCGCCGTCCCGGGTCGGGACGACCACCGCGGGCGCGGACGCCCTGTACGTCACCTTCAACCCCAGCTTCGTTCACGGGGGTTCACCGGTGACCGGGTACACGGCGCGGGCCTACGACACGTCGGGGGTCCAGGTCGCCGAACAGGCCGTCTCGGCAGTGGAGTTCAGGCGCACTGCGCTGGTGCGGATCGGTGGACTGCCCTCGTCCGGCGGGCCGTTCAGGGTGACGGTCACCGCGGCCAACGCCCACGGCAGCAGCGCCCCGTCCCTCGCCTCGGCATCGCTGGCACCGACGGCCGCGAGCACGCTGCCCGGAGCGCCGACAAGTCCCAAGCTGCGTACGGCGGCAACCGCGGCGACCCTCGCCTGGACCCCGCCGACCGCCACGGGCGACGCGAAGGTCGTCGGCTACCGGGTGACGGTCTCCGACGGCCGGGATCCGATCGGCGTCACCGGCCGGGACGTCCTGGTCACCCAGCCCTCCGCCAAGGGCATGTTCCGGGTGATCGGCGGGCTGCGGCCCGGCACGTCCTACACCGTGACCGTCGCGGCGGTGACGGCGGCCGGCCCCGGACCCGCGGCCACGGTCACCGCGACGACCCGAGCAACTGCCCCGTAGCGGCGGTCTGTTGGCCAATTCGGCTCGACCGCGACGGAAAACTCCCCTGGTGTGACACGTTCGGCGCCGGCGACGCAGTATCAAAAGCGGGATGCGGCATACCGGCTCGTGCGAGCCGGTAGCCGTGTGCCGACCGGTCGTCCGCGGACCGACGTCACAGGGGAGCGCCGGACCGCGGACGGCCCAACGCCCCGTCAGGCGGGCTCGCCCCGCCAGTCACCGTCCCGTCGTGCCCAGCGCACGGCGGGACGCACCGCGAGACCGGCCGCCGCGAACATCACGCCCAGCAGCGCCCAGCCCAGCCTGCCGTGCTGGATCGCGGTCACCGTGACCAGCGCCGGGCCCGCCCCGCCCCGCCTTCGCCGACGAACTGGACCAGGTCCGCGTCACTCCGGTGGACGTGGTCGTCGCCGACTTCCGGGCCACCTACCGCACCGAGGACGCCCTGCCGCCCGTCGTCGCGCGCGGCCTCGCCGACCCCGCGGCCTTCCTCGTCCGGCTCGCGGACGCGGTCGACGCCTACTGGCGCACCTGTCTCGCCGCCGACTGGTGGCCGCGGGTGCAGACCATCCTGGAGGCCGATCTCGCCCACCAGGCAAGGGTGCTGGCGGAACAGGGCGCGGGGGCGTTGTTCTCCGGGCTCGATCCGCGGCTCGTGTGGAGCGACGAGCACCTGTCGCTGACCCGCCCGCCGGACACCGCCCCCTGGCCTTCGGGTGACATCCGCATCGGGGGCGCGGCCTGGTGCTGATGCCGACGATCTTCGCCAAGGGCGCGCAGACGGTGCTGGACCACTCGCTGCCCCCGGTGCTCATCTATCCGGCACGCGGCCGGGCCATCCTCTCCGAGGAACCGCCGCCGGTCACCGACCGCGCCCTGATCCGGCTCCTGGGCCGCCCCCGCGCCCGCCTGCTCCTGCTGCTCGCGGAACCGGCGTCCACCACGGAACTCGCCCTCCGCCTGGGCGTCACCGCCGGCGCGGTCAGCCAGCACCTGGCCGTCCTCTGCGACGCGGGGCTCCTCGGCCGCACCCGCAGCGGCAGGATCGTCCGGTACGCACGGACCCGGCTGGGCGACGAGTTGTGGCGTTAGACACCCGCAGCCGTCAGGCGCCCACGGTCGTCAGGCGCCCACGGCGGCAAGCATCGGGGCGCGCGCCGCGTCGTACCGCTCCAGCAGCAGCCGTGCCACCTCCGGCGCCGGGCCGAGCACGTCGGCCAGGACGTCCGCCTCGGCCGCGCCCCGCGCGATGCGGTCCGGCAGGAAGCCGGGGGCCAGGACGTACGGGGCGACGGCGACGCGCTCGCAGCCGAGGGCGCGCAGCTCCCGTACGGCGTCCTCGGTGCGGGGGACCCCCGCGGGAAATGCAGCGGAGGCGAACGCAGGTCGCACGGCGCACCAACCGGTGTGCCGCCACTCCCGCGCGATTTCTGCGATCACTGCGATCGCCTCCGGGTCACTGGACCCCGCCGAGGCCAGAACGACCCCGGTCGAGGACTTGTCGGCGGGTGTCAGCCCCGCCTCGTACAACCGCCGCTCCAGCGCCGACAGCAGCAGCGGGGAGGGGCCGAGCACCTCCGCCTGCCGGATCCGCAGCCGCGGTGGCGCGTCCCGCAGCACCGCGGGGATGTCCGCCTTCGCGTGGAAGGCGCGGGTCAGCAGGAGGGGAAGGGCCACGACGTCGCGTACGCCCTGTGCCGCCAGGGACTCCAGCACCCCGTGCACGGACGGGACGTTGAAGTCCAGGAAGCCGGTCTCCACGCGCAGCCCCGGCCGCAGCGACCGCACCCGCCGCACCAGGGCGTGCACGGTCGCGGCGTGCCGCGGGTCGCGGCTGCCGTGGGCGATGACCAGAAGGACCGGCTTGGGGGACATGGGTATCAGCTCTTCACCAGCAGGCCGCGGCTGCGCAGCACCCACCGCTCCAGCGGGCTGAAGATCAGCAGGTCGATGGCGATGCCGACGAACAGGATCAGGAAGATCGCCTCGAACACCATGGCCATGGAGCTGGCGTTGCGGCCGTTCTCCAGCAGCGCGCCCAGGCCGATGCCCAGGTCGGGGGAGGAGGCGATGATCTCCGCCGCCATCAGCGAGCGCCAGGAGAACGCCCAGCCCTGCTTGAGACCGGCGAGGTAGCCCGGCAGCGCGGCCGGCAGGACTATGTGCCAGGCGCCCTTCAGGCCCGTCGCGCCCATCGTGCGGCCGGCCCGCAGGAACAGCGGCGGCACCTGGTCGATGCCGGAGACCAGGCCGTTGGCGATGGAGGGGACCGCGCCGAGCAGGATCACCGCGTACATCATCGAGTTGTTCAGGCCCAGCCAGATCACCGCCGGGGGCACCCAGGCCACGGACGGCAGCGACTGCAGTCCGGACAGCACCGGGCCGATGGCCGCGCGCACGAACTTCACCCGGGCCACCAGCAGACCGAGCGGGGTGCCGATCGCCAGTGCGAAGGCGAAGCCCAGCAGACCGCGCGAGACACTCGTCCAGATGTAGCCGAGCAGCTTGCCTTCCAGCCAGGCGTGCTTGAACTCGTTGCCCACGTCGGCGGGCGACGGCAGCTTCGTCGGATCGTCGACGATCTTGAACGAGATCAGCGCCTGCCACACGACCAGCGCCACCGCGGTGGCGACGAGCGGCGGCAGGATCTTGCTGGTGAAGGTCTGCCGGAACGGAGTCCGGCCGGTGACGGCGGTCTCCAGCGCGTCCAGGCCGGCCTCGACGCTTCCCGCGTCGGTGGCGGTCTTCGTCTCAGTGCTGGCCATGACGGCGGATCTCCCCACGCAGTACATCGGTGATCTCAAGGGACAGTTCGGCGACCGGCGCGTCCTCGATACGCCGCGGCTGCGGGATGTCCACCCGCCACTCACGGGCCACCCGGCCCGGACGGGACGACAGCAGCACCACCCGCTGCGCGAGCCGCACCGCCTCGCGCACGTTGTGCGTGACGAACAGGACGGACAGCCCCGTCTCCGCCCAGATCCGGGTCAGTTCGTCGTGCAGCAGGTCACGGGTGATCGCGTCCAGCGCCGCGAACGGCTCGTCCATCAGCAGCAGCCGGCTGTCCTGCGCCAGCGCCCGGGCCAGCGCCACGCGCTGGCGCATACCGCCGGACAGCTCGTGCACCCGCTTGCCGTACGAGCCCCCCAGCCGTACGAGTTCGAGCAGTTCCTCGGCCCGGCCGCGCCGCTCGTTCTTCGGAACTCCCCCCAGTTTCAGGGCGAGTTCGATGTTCTTGCCCGCGGTCAGCCACGGGAACAGGGCGTGCTCCTGGAACATCAGGGCCGGGCGCCCATGGGTCGCGATGCTGCCGGCGGAGGGCTGGTCCAGCCCCGCCACCAGGTTCAGCAGGGTCGACTTGCCGCAGCCCGAGGCCCCCAGGAGGGTGACGAACTCGCCGGGCGCGACATCCAGCGTGATGTCGTCGAGGACGAGTTGCTGCCCGACGGGCCCGGCGAAGGACTTCGAGACGTGCTCGATGCGGGCGGCGTACTCGACCACCTCGACGTCATCGGCCTTGGCGAGGGCGGTTGCCATGATCGTCACCTCCTGGGAATCTCGGATCCGGACTTACTTGACGCCGAGACCGGCGTCGTTGACGGAGCGCTGACCCGCGGCCACGAGGACCTTGTTCAGCGGGGCGAGGTCGTAGATGCCGGCCAGCTTCGGGTTCTCGAGGAGACCCGCCTTCACAGCGTGCTCAGCCTCGGTGTCGAGGGTGGCGGCCAGCGGGTCGTCGGTGATCTGGATGGACTGCCACGCCGGGTCCAGGACGTCGGCCGGCAGCTCCTTGCCGGAGTCGATCCCCAGCTGCTTGTTGGCCGCGGCCTTCGCCAGGTCCGGGTTGGCGTTGATCCACTTGTTGGTCTCGACCGAGGCCTTCAGGACCGCCTCGAGGGCCCGCGGGTGCTCGTTGAGGAACTTCTGCGACACGACGATGTTCGTGATCACGAACTTCTTGTCCGGCCACAGCGCCGACTCGTCGAGGAGCACCTTGGCACCCTCGGCGACCAGCTTGGACGCGGTCGGCTCCGGCACCCAGGCGCCGTCGATCGAACCGGACTTGTAGGCGTCCGGGGTCACCTTGTTGTCGGTGCGGACCACCGACACATCGCCCCGGCCGCTCTGCGCGTCGACCTTCCAGCCCTGCTCCGCGACCCAGTTCAGGAACGCCACGTCCTGGGTGTTGCCCAGCTGCGGGGTCGCGATCCGCTTGCCCTTGACGTCCTTCAGGGACTTGATCTTCTTCGGGTCGACCACGAGCTTCACACCGCCGGAGGCCGAACCGCCGACGATGCGCAGGTTCTTGCCGTCCGACTTGGTGTAACCGTTGATCGCCGGGGAGGGACCGATCCAGCCGATGTCGATGGAGCCCGAGTTGAGGGCCTCGATCTCCGAGGGTCCCGCGTTGAAGATCTGGTACGCGGCCCGGGTGGCGCCGAGCTCCTTCTGGAAGAAGCCCTTCTGCTTGCCGACCAGGGCGGTGGCGTGGGTGAGGTTGCCGAAGTAGCCGATCTTGACGGAGTCGAGGCCGTCGATCTTCTTGGCGCCGGCGGCGACCTGCGCGTCGGCGGCGTTGTCGTCGGCCTTCGACCCGTAGCCGCAGGCGGCGAGCGCCAGCAGGGGGAGGGCGGCGACCACGGCCAGGCCGCGGCGGTGGAGCGATGAGCGGGAGGCAGGCACGGGAGGGGTTCCTCTCGTTGGCCCGGCGGTCACGGTCCGTCAGGTCGTGGCCGGGAGATCGGCGGGTCTTCGCTTGCGGTGGGGGGCGAGGGCGCGCGGGCAGTGCGCGTACGTCACCGCACACATCGCGCGACTCCGCCCTGCCCGCTGCCGAGGGCGCCGCTGCCGACACGGCCGCCCTCCTTCGCGAACGACGAGAAGAAATCCGTCGCCTTCATGGTCAGAAGTCCCAACCGTCGTCTTCGGTCTCGTCCTTGACCGGCTCGGGGGCGGCGAACGACTCGCCGACCATGCCCGCCGTGAGCGTGGTGCCGTCGCTCGGGTCGATCAGGATGAAGGAACCCGTGCGGCGCGAGTCCGCGTAGGAGTCCACCGGCAGCGGTTCGGCCGTACGGATCTTCACCCGGCCGATGTCGTTGGCGACGAGCTGTCCCGGGTGCGGGTGCAGGGACAGGTCGTCGAGCGTGAGCCGGGACGGGATGTCCTTGACGATCGCCTTGACCGTGCGGGTGCCGTGCTTGAGCAGCACCCGGTGGCCGACGGTGAGCGGCTGGTCGGCGACGTGGCAGACCGTGGCCTCGACGTCCTGGGTGGTGGGCGGGGCGTCCTTGGCGGGCACGATCAGGTCGCCGCGCGAGACGTCGATGTCGTCCGCCAGCAGGACGGTCACCGACTGCGTCGTCCAGGCCACGTCGACCGGCTCGCCCAGCAGGTCGATACCGGCGATCGTCGTCGTCCGGCCGGACGGCAGGATCGTCACCCGCTCGCCGACGCGGAACGTTCCGGCGGCGATCTGGCCCGCGTAGCCCCGGTAGTCCGGGTGCTCGGCGGTCTGCGGCCGGATCACGTACTGCACGGGAAGCCGGGCGTGGCAGTGCGCGAGGTCGTGGCTGACCGGGACGGTCTCCAGGTGCTCCAGCACCGTCGGGCCGCCGTACCAGTCCATGACGGCCGAGGGTTCCACGACGTTGTCACCGGCGAGCGCCGAGATCGGGATCGCGGTGACCTCCGGGACGCCCAGCTCGGTCGCGTACGCCGTGAACTCCTCGGCGATGGCGGCGAACACGGACTCCTCGTAGCCGACCAGGTCCATCTTGTTGACGGCGAGGACCACGTGCGGGACGCGCAGCAGGGCGGCGATGGCCGCGTGCCGCCGGGTCTGCTCGACGACGCCGTTGCGGGCGTCGACGAGGACCACGGTGAGCTCGGCGGTGGAGGCGCCGGTGACCATGTTGCGGGTGTACTGCACGTGGCCCGGGGTGTCGGCGAGGATGAACCGGCGCCGGGGCGTGGCGAAGTAGCGGTAGGCCACGTCGATGGTGATGCCCTGCTCGCGCTCGGCGCGCAGGCCGTCCGTGAGGAGCGCCAGGTCGGGGCCGTCCTGGCCGCGGCTCGCCGAGGCCCGCTCCACGGCCTCCAGCTGGTCGGCGAGGACCGACTTGGAGTCGTGCAGCAGCCGGCCGACGAGGGTGGACTTGCCGTCGTCGACGGAGCCCGCGGTGGCGAACCGCAGCAGGGTGGTGGCCGAGAGTTCCTCGGTCGTGGTGGTGCTCATGGTTAGAAGTACCCCTCGCGCTTGCGGTCTTCCATCGCGGCCTCGGAGAGCTTGTCGTCGGCGCGGGTGGCGCCGCGCTCGGTCAGCCGGGACGCGGCGATCTCGGCGATGACCTGGTCCAGCGTCACCGCGTCCGAGTCCACGGCGCCGGTGCAGGACATGTCGCCGACGGTGCGGTAGCGCACCTGGCGCTTCTCGACGGTCTCGTCGTCCTTCGGGCCGCCCCACTCGCCGGCGGTCAGCCACATGCCGGCGCGCCGGAACACCTCGCGCTCGTGCGCGAAGTAGATCTGCGGCAGCTCGATGCCCTCGCGGTCGATGTACTGCCAGACGTCCAGCTCGGTCCAGTTGGACAGCGGGAAGACGCGGACGTGCTCGCCGGGCGCGTGCCGCCCGTTGTAGAGGTTCCACAGCTCGGGGCGCTGCCGACGCGGATCCCACTGGGAGAACTCGTCGCGCAGGGAGAACACCCGCTCCTTCGCCCGCGCCTTCTCCTCGTCCCGGCGCCCGCCGCCGAAGACGGCGTCGAACTTCTCGCTCTGGATCTTCTCGGTGAGCGGAAGCGTCTGTAGCGGGTTGCGGGTTCCGTCGGCACGCTCCTTGAGCACACCCCGGTCGATGTAGTCCTGCACGGAGGCCACGTGCAGGCGCAGCCCGTACGTCTCCACCGTGCGGTCCCGGTACTCCAGCACCTCGGGGAAGTTGTGGCCGGTGTCCACGTGCAGCAGCGAGAACGGCACGGTCGCCGGGGCGAAGGCCTTCAGCGCGAGGTGCAGCATGACGATGGAGTCCTTGCCGCCGGAGAACAGGATCACCGGCCGCTCGAACTCACCCGCCACCTCGCGGAAGATGTGCACCGCCTCGGACTCCAGCGCGTCCAGGTGGCTGAGGGCGTACGGGCTGTCCGTGCCCCCTTCGAGTTTCACGGCGGCGGTCATGCCAGTCCCCTTTCGCTGAGCAGGGCGTGCACCGACGCCGCGGACTCCCGCACCGTCTGGTTCTGCGACTCGATCCGCAGGTCGGGCGTCTCGGGTGCCTCGTACGGGTCGTCGACCCCGGTGAGGCCCGTGAGCTCACCCGCGGCCTGCTTGGCGTACAGACCCTTCACGTCGCGCTCGGAGCACACCTCGACCGGGGTCGCCACGTGTACCTCCAGGTACGCCGTGCCGCCCTCCTCGTGGCGCTTGCGGACCGCCTCGCGGCTGTCCGCGTAGGGCGCGATGACCGGTACCAGGGCCTTGACGCCGTTGCGGGCCAGCAGTTCGGCGAGGAAGCCGATGCGCTGCACGTTGGTGTGCCGGTCCTCCCGGCTGAAGCCGAGGCCCGCCGAGATGAACTCGCGGATCTCGTCGCCGTCGAGCACCTCGACGAGGTGGCCCTCCGTGCGCAGCCGGCCGGCCAGCTCGTACGCGATGGTGGTCTTGCCGGCGCTCGGCAGACCCGTGAGCCAGACGGTGGCTCCGGTCGTCACGTCGTTCTCCTGTGTGTCGGTCATCGTCAGCCGTGCAGCCCGCACTCGGTCTTGGCGCGTCCGGCCCAGCGGCCGGCGCGCGCGTCCTCGCCCGCCAGGACGCGGCGGGTGCAGGGGGCGCAGCCGACGGAGGCGTAGCCGTCCATCAGCAGCGGATTGGTCAGGACGCCGTGCTCGGCCACGTACCTGTCCACGTCGTCCTGGGTCCAGCGGGCGATCGGCGAGATCTTGACCTTCCGGCGCTTCTCGTCCCAGCCGACGACGGGTGTGTGGGCCCGGGTCGGGGACTCGTCGCGGCGCAGACCGGTCGCCCAGGCCCGGTAGTCCTTCAGGCCCTCCTCCAGCGGCTGGACCTTGCGCAGCTTGCAGCACAGGTCCGGGTCGCGGTCGTGCAGCTTCGGGCCGTACTCCGCGTCCTGCTCGGCCACCGACTGCCGCGGGGTGAGCGTGATGACGTTGACGTCCATCACCGCCTCGACCGCGTCACGGGTGCCGATGGTCTCCGGGAAGTGGTAGCCGGTGTCGAGGAAGACGACGTCCACGCCCTTCATCGCCCGGGAGGCCAGGTGGGCGACCACCGCGTCCTCCATGGAGGAGGTCACGCAGAAGCTCCGGCCGAACGTGTCGGCCGCCCACTGCAGGATCTCCAGCGCGGAGGCGTCCTCCAGCTCGCGTCCCGCCCGCTCGGCGAGCGCCTTCAACTCGTCGTCCGTACGCTGTTGCTGAGCCGTGGTCATATCCGCTCGTCCCCTCCGTCGTCGGCTCGCTCAAGACCCCGGGCCAGCAGGCCGAGGAACTTCAGCTGGAAGGCCCGGTTGCACGCCGCGCATTCCCAGGCGCCGTGGCCCTGTTCACTCGGTCGCAGGTCCTCGTCACCGCAATAGGGGCAGTAGAAGGGAGCGGCCCGCTCACTCACGACAACGCCTCCTCTGAAGCCCGTGTGACCCAGGTGGCGAACCGTTCGCCGGTCTCGCGCTCCTTCTGGAACCGCTTGAGCACGCGCTCGACGTAGTCGGGCAGCTCCTCCGACGTCACCTTCAGGCCGCGGACCTTGCGGCCGAACCCGGCCTCCAGGCCGAGAGCGCCGCCCAGGTGCACCTGGAAACCCTCGACCTGCCGGCCCTGGTCGTCGAGGACCAGCTGCCCCTTGAGACCGATGTCCGCCACCTGGATACGGGCACAGGCGTTCGGGCAGCCGTTGAGGTTGATGGTGATCGGCTCGTCGAAGTCCGGGATACGGCGCTCCAGCTCGTCGATCAGCGAGATGCCGCGCGCCTTCGTCTCGACGATGGCGAGCTTGCAGTACTCGATGCCGGTGCAGGCCATCGTGCCGCGCCGGAACGGGGACGGGTGCACCGTGAGGTCCAGCGCCTGCAACCCCTCGACCAGGGAGTCGACCTGGTCCTCCGCCACGTCCAGCACGATCATCTTCTGCTCGACGGTGGTGCTCACCCGGCCGGAGCCGTGCGCCTCGGCGAGGTCGGCGATCTTGGCGAGCGTCGTGCCGTCGACCCGTCCGACGCGCGGCGCGAAGCCGACGTAGAACCGCCCGTCCTGCTGCCGGTGCACGCCGACGTGGTCGCGCCAGCGCTCCACGGGCTGCGCGGGCGCCGGTCCGTCCACCAGCTTGCGCTGGAGGTACTCGTCCTCCAGGACCTGCCGGAACTTCTCCGCGCCCCAGTCGGCGACCAGGAACTTCAGGCGGGCGCGGGTGCGCAGCCGCCGGTAGCCGTAGTCCCGGAAGATCGAGATGACGCCCTCGTAGACGTCCGGGACCTCGTCCAGCGGCACCCAGGCGCCCAGCCGGACACCGATCTTGGGGTTGGTGGACAGACCGCCGCCGACCCACAGGTCGAAGCCGGGCCCGTGCTCGGGGTGGACGACGCCGACGAACGCCACGTCGTTGATCTCGTGCGCCACGTCGAGCAGCGGCGAGCCGGAGACCGCGGACTTGAACTTGCGCGGCAGGTTGGAGAAGTCCTTGTTGCCGATGATCCGGCGGTGGATCTCGTCGATGGCCGGCGTGCCGTCGATGATCTCGTCGGCGGCGATACCCGCGACCGGCGAACCGAGGATCACGCGGGGCGTGTCACCGCAGGCCTCGGTGGTGGACAGCCCGACGGCTTCGAGGCGTTCCCAGATGGTGGGCACGTCCTCGATGCGGATCCAGTGGTACTGCACGTTCTGCCGGTCGGTGATGTCGGCGGTGTCGCGCGCGAACTCCTGCGACACCTCGCCGATGACGCGCAGCTGCTGGGTGGTCAGCCGTCCGCCGTCGATCCGCACCCGCAGCATGAAGTACTCGTCGTCCAGCTCCTCCGGCTCCAGGATCGCCGTCTTGCCGCCGTCGATCCCGGGCCGGCGCTGGGTGTAGAGCCCCCACCAGCGCATACGCCCGCGCAGATCGTTCGGGTCGATCGAGTCGAAGCCGCGCTTGGAGTAGATCGTCTCAATGCGTGTCCGCACATTGAGACCGTCGTCGTCCTTCTTGAACTGTTCGTTGCCGTTGAGCGGGGTGAAGTGACCCGCGGCCCACTGACCCTCGCCGCGGTGACGGCTCACCTTGCGGCGGGGCGCGGGCGCGGCAGGGTTCTGCGGGGTGGCGGCCATGGTTCTACGTCCTTCGGGACAGGCGGAAAGCGGCTCTGACCTGCGCATATGGGCGCATGCGGGCATACGCGCGCGTCGTTGCGCAGGGGAGGGGGAAGCAGAAGATGTCGGCGTTCGCCGGTGCGGTCAGCTCGCCGGACAGATGGCGCTGGACATGCGGCCGAGGTCGACGTGCCGCCGACTCACCAAGGCAATTCCAGTTCCAGGCATGACGGAAGCGTGTCATGGCAATCTGGACACAGTCCAGCTTCGTCCGTCATGTGGACACCCTTGTCCCACAATGCGGAACAAGGGTGGCGTCGATCACATAGCTGGTACGAGGTCTTGTCGATGCAGGTCAGGAACGGTATGCGGCGGTTCAGGCGGGGTACGCGCCGGGCCAGGGACCCGGGGTCTGCTTCTCCTGCTCCGGCTCGACCAAGGTGGCGAACAGCTTGAAGCCCCGCCGCTGGTAGTTGTCCATCGCGAACTCGCCGTCCTTGCTGCACGTGTGGAGCCACACCCGCTTGGTGGGGACCCGCTGCGGCCAGCGCTCCGCCAGATCCCAGGCGCGGGCCGTGCCGTACGCGAGCAGGTGGCCGCCGATGCGCCGGCCCCGGAAGGCCGGAACGAGGCCGAAGTAGGCGATCTCCACGACACCGTCGTCCTGCGGGTCGAGCTCCACGTACCCGGCCGGCGTGCCGCGGTCGTAGGCCACCCAGGTCTCCACGCCCGGCCGCTCCAGCTGCTCCCGCCACCGGGCGTAGGTCCAGCCGAGCCGGTCGGTCCACAGGATGTCGCCGCCGACCGAGGCGTACAGGAACCGGCTGAACTCGGGGGAGGGGACCTCGGCGCGGACGATCCGGACGTCACCGTCGGGAGCGCTGGCGGCGAGGAGGTCGGCCGGGGACGTCTGCTCCAGGGACCAGGTGGTGACGCTGATGGTGCTCATGCGGGTCAGGGAATCATCTAACCCAGCGAACTGTCGATCGAGCCCAGCGGGACGGAGAAGAGCATCCGGCCCGACAGCGACCACACCTCGCCCCTCTCCTGCCCGTAGGAGAGGGATCCGGGCTCCTGGGCCCAGCACAGGTGTGTCGCGTCCGCGCCGCAGCGTGTGGCCCGCGCGCCGTCCGTGTCCTGGCGCCACAGGCCGCCGTGGCCGGACCGGGAGTCGGGGACGCGCCCGAGGTAGAAGGCGGGCCGCGCGGACCCGGTCCGGTGGTAGGCCAGCACGCCCCGGATCCCGGCTGCCCGGGTCCGGTACGCCTCGACCGCCTTCACCCGCCCCGCCGCGTCGGTGTCGAGCAGGCCCGCGCGGGACGGGTCCACGCTGAAGGCATAGCGCCACAGACGGGCGCGGTGGTCGCTGTCGGCGGGGGTCCACTCGCTCGCGACCAGGCCGGCCGTCGCCGGGCCGCGGTCGAGGGAGAGCGTGCCCGGGCACGGGGCGTCCGTGTCGTCGGACCCGCACGGGCCGGTCGTGAACCGGTAGCTGCCCACCGCGGGCATCACGTACCCGTATCCGTCGGCCGACCAGCCGCCGGGCACCCTGCCGATCGCCGGGGCCGCCACGGTCGTGCGCTGGATGCGGTTCAGGTCGTAGACGTAGAGGGCCTCGGCCGTCCCCCGGCCGGCCGTGACCAGGAGCTTGTCCTGGTACCGGACCATTCCGGAGACGGGGGAGACGAGGCCGCGGTAGTCGCGGCCGTCGGCCGTGGGGACGGCGAGCAGCACCCAGCGGTAGGCGAGGCGCGCGGGGTCGGTGGCGTCCACGAAGGCGACCCGGGCCAGTCCGCGCTCCGTGCTCGATCCGGCCGTGGCGCTGTGGGTCCAGCCGGCCAGGATCACCCCGTGCGATTCCCGGGTGCCGGTGTGGGCGGCGTCACCGGAGGCGGTCACCGACGCCGGCCGCCAGTCGGGCGTGGCGGTGTCGGCGGGGTCCCAGCAGTAGGCGCGGGTGGCCGCCGGGGCGACGGGCAGCGTCGCCCGCTCGGCGGAGGTGCAGTCGGCCGCATCGAGCAGGGCGCGGTCGGCGCTCCTGAGGACGGCGTCGACGCCGACCGGGCGGCCCATCGCCGTGGCCAGGCGGTCGAGCGTGCGCCGCGGAACCAGGTGTTCCCGCAGGCGCAGCGGTGCGGTGTCGGAGGGGGAGGTGAGCGGCTTCAGGGCGCCCGGGTCGTCGGCGACCGTGGCCTGTGAAGCGGTGATCATGGTGGCGGCCGCGGTGAGCGCGAGCGCGGTTCCCGCCAGGAAGCCCCGTAGGGCCCGGCCCCGTTTGCGTCGACGGTGTCTTCCGCGTTTGCCGCGTTGCTTCATGCTTCCTCCCGAGGCGGGCCAACTGCGCCTGGTGGTCCGTACGTTGACCGAGGAGCAGGTGGGGTGACCCGTAGAGCGATGCTACGGCAGTCGGGCCCGCCGGAAGGTGAAGACCGCGCAATTATGCGGAAGATGCTCCCCGGATGCACCGAATCGGTCACCCTGTTCAGGGGTGGCGCACCGCCGGGGACGTGGAGTGCGGCAGCAGGTCACGGGGGTCGTCGGGCAGCAGCACCTCGACGTCGACGTCCTCGCAGAAACGATACGGCCGATGGTCCAGGACCGCCCCGAGATACCGCCGTATGCGGGACATCTCGGCACGGACCGTCACCGTGCGGGACGCGTCCGCGAACATGTCCTCGGCCAGGCCCGACGCGCTGCGGCCGGACCGGCGCACGGCCAGCAGGTAGAGCAACTCGGCGTGCCGGGGGCTGAGTTCGCGGCACCAGG
This sequence comes from Streptomyces sp. NPDC054794, assembly GCF_053611585.1. Lineage (NCBI taxonomy): Bacteria > Bacillati > Actinomycetota > Actinomycetes > Kitasatosporales > Streptomycetaceae > Streptomyces > Streptomyces sp. NPDC054794. The sequence goes on from NZ_JBSHAQ010000018.1 coordinate 124,046, forward strand.
AGCCCGCGGAGCCGTAGACCGTCACCGACCAGTGGCGCGGCTGGGCCAGGTCCAGGACGACCCGGGTCGCGGCCGGCGGCACCGGCTCGTCCACCGGGCGCACCAGCCAGCCCCCGGCCAGCGGCTCCAGTTGGCACAGGCCGAGCGTCGGCAGCCACCGGCGGCCCGCCGCCGGGGACTTGGGCAGCCCGACGCGCCGGACGTACGCCAGCCCCGTGACCGCGGCGGTCCAGCCGTCCCGGTCCACCACCAGGGCCCGCCCGTCGATCCGGGCCAGCACCGGCGCCCCCACCGCGCGCAGCCGCTCCAGCGCCTCCTGGTGCATCTCCCGCAACCGCGCCTCGGCGAGCCCGGCCACCGAGGCGACCCAGGCGAGCGTGGCCGGATGCATCGTCTCCAGCGGTCCGCTGACGTCGACGACGCCGATCAGGCTGCCGTCCCTGGGGTCGGTGATGGGGGCGCCGGTGCAGGTCCAGGAGGCGTAGGAGCGTACGAAGTGCTCGGCGGCGAACACCTGGACGGGCCGGCGCGCCACAACGGGGGTGCCCACGCCGTTGGTGCCGACGACGTCCTCCCGCCAGTCCGCGCCCGGTTCGAAGCCGATCCCGTCCGCCTTGCGCAGCACCGGCGCGGAGCCCTCGCGCCACAGCACCCGGCCGTCCGCGTCCGCGATCACCATGATGTGCTGGGTGACGTCGGCGACCGAAAGCAGGCCTTCGCGCAGCACCGGCAGGACATGCCGCAGGGGCGATTCCTCCCGTCTGCGCCGGACTTCGTCGGGACTGAGCAGCCCCGTCCGGAAGTCGTGGTCCGGGTCGACGCCGCCGCGCAGCATCCGGCCCCAGGACTGCTCGATCACCGGGCGCGGCGCGATCCGCGCCGGCTCTCCGGCGAGCGTGGCCTCGCGCAGCTCGCTGAGCAGCCGTGCCGCCTGTGCCGCGTCGACGGCGGCGAGTCGTGCCACGTTCAGCGGCGGGTTCGCCACAGGAATCCTCCTGGAACGGACATATGAACACTCGTCTGTCAAGCGGTCCGGGCGGCGGTTTCCGGTCCGACTCCAGTTCTCATACTGCCGTTTGCTCGCGGAGGAGGGAGGCACTCCGCGCATATATGCCAGCAAGTTGCAACCCCTTGCAACCCTGGTGGACGGGCGGAGGGTGTCTGAAACTTGAGCAGCGCCGCCTCGAGCGGCGTTCGTGGCCTCGAACGGGCCAGGAAGCGGGGGTGGTGCCGTGTCGGCGCAGCACCACCCCCGCGACGCCCGCCTCCGGCCCCGGCGCTGCTCGGCGGTCAGGGCAGCGGCCGGGCCCGAGCCACGATCGAGGCCAGGTCCAGGGTGTCCGGCAGCGTGCCGAAGGCCGCGCCCCGGTCGCCGCCCAGCCGGGACGCGCAGAACGTGTCGGCGACCTCCGGTGGCGCGTACCGCACCAGCAGCGACCCCTGGAGCACCAGCGCCATCCGCTCGACGAGCCGCCGCGCACGGCCCTCGACCCGCTCCAGGTCGCCGAGTTCGGTCAGCAGGTTCTTGACCGCCGTGTCGAGCCGGTGGTCGGCGCCCCGCGCCCGGCCGACCTCCACCAAAAAGGCGTCGAGCGCCTGCGGCTCGCGCCGCAGCGCCCGCAGCACGTCCAGCGCCTGGACGTTCCCGGCGCCCTCCCAGACGGAGTTGAGCGGCGACTCGCGCACCAGGCGCGGCATCCCCGACTCCTCGACGTAGCCGTTGCCGCCCAGGCACTCGGCCGCCTCCACCGTCACCGGCGTACAGCGCTTGGTCACCCAGTACTTGGCGGCCGGCACCGCGAGCCGCAGCAGTACCCGCTCCTGCTCGCCGTCGTCGTCGTAGGCGGCCGCCAGCCGCAGCGCGAGCGCGGTCGCCGCCTCCGACTCCAGCGCGAGGTCGGCCAGGACGTTGCGCATCAGCGGCTTGTCGACCAGCTTGCCGCCGAACGCCTCGCGGTGGGCGCAGTGGTGCACCGCCTGGGCCACCGCCTGCCGCATCAGCCCCGCCGAGCCGAGCACGCAGTCGAGCCGGGTCGCGGCGACCATCTCGATGATGGTCCGCACCCCGCGCCCCTCCTCGCCGACCCGGCGCGCCCAGGTCCCGTCGAACTCGACCTCGCCGGAGGCGTTCGACCGGTTGCCCAGCTTGTCCTTCAGCCGCTGGATCATGAACGTGTTCCGGGTGCCGTCGGCCAGGATCCGGGGGACGAGAAAGCAGGTCAGCCCGCCGGGTGCCTGGGCCAGCACCAGGAAGCCGTCGGACATCGGCGCCGAGCAGAACCACTTGTGTCCGGTCAGCTCGTACGTCCCGTCCTCGGCGAGCGGCCGCGCGGCGGTCGTGTTCGCCCGTACGTCGCTGCCGCCCTGCTTCTCGGTCATCCCCATCCCGAAGACCGCGCCGGCCTTGAGGTGGGCGGGCCGCAACTCGCGCTCGTAGATGGTGGAGGTCAGCCGCGGTTCCCACGCGGCGGCCAGCTCCGGGTCGGTGCGCAGCGCCGGCACCGCCGCGTGGGTCATCGACAGCGGGCAGCCGTTGCCGGCCTCGACCTGCGTCCAGACGAGAAACCCGGCCGCCCGCCGCACGTGCCCGGCCGGGCGCACCCAGGCGGTGGTCAGCCCCGCCGCGACGCCCTTGCCGAGCAGCCGGTGCCAGGACGGATGGAACTCGACCTCGTCGATCCGCCGGCCGTAGCGGTCGTGCGTGCGCAGCCGGGGCGGGTTCTCGTTGGCCTGCACACCCCACTCCTGCACCTGCGCGGAGCCCGCGGACCGGCCGAGCGCGGACAACTCGTCGAGCACCTCGTCGAGCAGAGCGGGGTCGGTGTGGCGTTCGACCGCCTCCACCAGGGCCCGGTCGGCACCGAAGACGTCGTATCCGACCAGCGGTGGCGGCTGGTTCGTCACGGTGTGGGTGGTGATGCGTGCCATGTCTGCGAACCTACCCGGGGCGGCGGCGGTGGTCACCAGACTGCCACGAGGTGAGTGCGGTGCGGCGCGGCGGATACCTTTAGGTCGTGCAGCCAGCAAGTGAATCCTCTGAGCGGCCCGAGGGTCGCCTCCACCGGGCCAGAGCCCTGTACCGGAACGTCTCCAAGCGCAGGACCGTCTGGCTGCTGCTGAAGGACACCGTCGACTCGTGCATGGAGTACCGCATCCTCGGTCTCGCCGCCGAGGCCGCGTTCTTCACCCTGCTGTCGGTGCCGCCCCTGCTGCTCAGCCTCATCGGGCTGCTCGGCTACGTCGACGACTGGACCGGCGCCGACACCATCCAGAGTCTGGAGAGCAACCTCCTGGAGGCCTCGCGGACCGTGCTGTCCGACCGGGGCGTGAAGGAGATCGCCGAGCCCATCCTGCACGACGTGATGCGGGGCGGCCGGCCCGACGTCATCTCCATCGGCTTCCTGTTCGCCCTGTGGTCGGGTTCCCGCGCGGTGAACGTCTTCATCGACACGATCACCGTGATGTACGGCCTCGACGGCGTCCGGGGCATCGTCAGGACCCGGGTGATGTCCTTCCTGCTGTTCATCGTGGCGCTGCTGATCGGCTCGGTCGCGCTGCCGCTGATGGTCGCGGGGCCGGACGCGGTGGTGCGGATCGTGCCCTGGTCGGAGACGGTGGTGCAGGTCCTGTACTGGCCCGTGGTGATCGTCCTGTCGATCGTGTTCCTGACGACGCTGTACCACGTGTCCGTACCCGTGCGCTCCCCGTGGATCGAGGACGTGCCCGGAGCCCTGGTGGCCCTCGCCATGTGGGTGCTCGGCAGCTTCCTGCTCCGCATCTACCTGACGAACACCATCGAGGGCGCGACGATCTACGGCTCCCTGGCGGCCGCCGTGGCCGTGCTCCTGTGGATCGGTGTGTCCGCCTTCGCGGTCCTCGTCGGCGCGGCGGTCAACGCCGCCATCGACCGGGTCTGGCCGGCCGCCGCCACGGCCGCGGCCCGCGCCGCCAACGAGCGGCTGCGCGAGGCCCAGGTCGTCGAGTACGTCGCCCGTGCCGCCGCCGCCCGCGAGGCCGACCCCGACGACCCCGACATGCCGTCAGAGTTCCCGGAACGCTGGTCCCGCTTCCTGCCCCCGGAGGACGTCACGGCCCGGCTGCGCGCCCATGTGAAGAGCACGCACCACCACACCCACAAGCCCGGCGGGGGCACGGCTCAGACCAACGGGAAGACGACGCACCCCGACCAGTGACCTCGGCGCCTCACCGGCCCGCCGGGGTGGTCCTTTTCGCCCTCAGGGCTTCCACGTTCCGGCCGCCGCGGCCTCCCGGGCGAAGTCCGTGAAGTCGCGCGGCGCGCGGCCCAGCACCTGCTGCACGCCGTCCGAGAGGTAGGCGTTCCGTCCGTCGAGCAGCGACTCGAACACGTCGACCAGGAACTCGACCTCCTCGGCCGGCAGCCCGAAACCGGCCAGGATCTCGCCGTACTCGCGCGCGGGAACCGGCCGGTACGTCAGCTCGCGCCCCGCCGCCGCCCCGATCTCCGCGACCGCCTCCCCGAAGGTCAGCAGCCGGGCCCCCGAGACCGCCACGGACCGTCCGATGTACCGCTCGCTCGCGGCGAGCACCCCCACCACCACGTCCGCGATGTCCCGCACGTCGACGAACGGCTCGCGCACCTCCCCGGCCGGGAACACCAGTTCCCCGGTCTCCCGCAGCCCCTCCACCAGCGGTCCCTCGCTGAAGTTCTGCATGAACCAGGACGCCTGGACGACCGTCCAGTCGGCGTTGGACTCCCGCAGCGCCTCCTCGGTCGGCCGCGCCGACTCCTCGCCCCGCGCCGACAGCAGCACCAGCCGCCGTACCCCGAGGGACACCGCCTCATGGGCGAGCAGCCCCACCGCCCGGGCCGCGTCCAGCGACCCCACATCCGACGGGTGCACCAGATACGCCGCGTCGGCCCCGCGCAACGTGTCCGCCCAGGTCGACCGGTCCGTCCAGTCGAAGCCGTGCGCCCGCGTGGCCGGCCGCACGGTCAGCCCCGCGGCCTGCGCGGACTCCGCCACCCGACGCCCGGTACGACCCGAGGCGCCCGTCACCACCACCGTCATCTTCCGCCTGTCCTGTGTCATGCCATCGAGTCAACCTCCGCGGGTTCTCACCGGCCATCGCTGAACGGCTCATTCCCATACGCGCGCGTCTACGCTGACCCCCATGGACCCCCTCGCAGGCCTCTTGGAAGGCCCACGCGCGCGTGGCGCCTTCATGATCCGGGCGTGCTTCGACCCGCCGTGGTCCGTCCGTGTGGAGGACCACGCCCCGCTGACGGTCATGCTCATGGTGCGCGGGGACGCCTGGATCACGCCGGACGGCGGCGGTGAGCGGATCCGGCTGCGGGCCGGCGACCTGGCCATCGCGCGCGGCCCCGACCCGTACACCTGTGCCGACGCCCCGGACACCGCCCCGCAGGCGCTGATCCTGCCGGGCGGTGAGTGCAACTACCCCGACGGGACCTCCCTGCGGGGCTCCATGGACCTGGGCGTGCGCACCTGGGGCGACCGCCTGGACGGCTCGACGGTCATGCTGATCGGCACGTACCTGATGCAGGGCGAGATCAGCGGCCGGCTGCTGGACGCGCTGCCGCCGCTGCTGTCCCTCACCGCGGACGAGTGGCCCTGCCCGTTCACCCCGCTCCTCATGGAGGAGATCGTGCGCGACGAGCCGGGGCAGGAGGTCGTCCTCGACCGGCTCCTCGACCTGCTGGTGATCGCCGCCCTGCGGGCCTGGTTCTCCCGGCCTCAGGCCGAGACCCCGGCCTGGTACCGGGCGCTGGCCGACCCCGTCGTCGGCCGTGTGCTGCGCCTGCTCCAGGACGACCCGGCGCACCCCTGGACGGTGGCGTCCCTCGCCGCGAAGGCCGGGGTGTCGCGCGCCGCGCTCGCCCGCCGCTTCACGGATCTGGTGGGCGAGCCGCCGATGTCGTACCTCACGGGCTGGCGGCTCGCGCTCGCCGCCGACCGGCTGCGCGACTCCGAGGACACCATCGCCGCCATCGCCCGCCAGGTCGGCTACGGCAGCGCGTTCGCCCTGTCCGGCGCCTTCAAGCGGGTGTACGGCGTGAGCCCTCAGGAGCACCGGACGCGCGCGGCGTAGCCTGGCGTACGTGTACGAGGAGCGGGCGTCCCGGCTGACCGGCGCCGTGGTGTGGTGGCGCACCCTGGAGGATCCGGTCGTGCGGCCCGTCCTGCCGGACGGTTGCATGGACCTGTTGTGGAGCGAGGGGCGGCTGCTGGTGGCCGGCCCCGACACCCGTGCGTACGTCCCCGGGGGCCCGCCCGCGCGCTGGGCGGGCGTCCGTTTCCGGCCCGGCGCCGCGCCCGCCCACCTCGGCGTCCCGGCGCACGAACTGCGCGACCGGCGCGTGGAGTTGGCCGATCTGTGGCCCGCCGGTGCGGTACGACGCCTGCGCGCCCGGCTGGAGGCGGCGCCGGACCCGGCGGCGGCGCTGGAGGAGATCGCGCTGGAGCGGGCGGCGGAGGTCGATCCGCCCGAGGCGTACCTGGGCCGGCTCGTCGCGGCCCTGGAGGCGGGCCGCCCGGTGGCCGCCGTCGCCGACGAACTGGGCCTCGGCGCCCGCCAGTTGCACCGGCGCTGCCTGACCGCCTTCGGCTACGGCCCCAAGACCCTGGCCCGGATCCTGCGGATGCGCAGGGCTCTCGCGCTGGCCCGGGCCGGGGTGCCCTTCGCGGAGACGGCGGCGCGCGCCGGCTATGCCGATCAGGCGCATCTCTCACGTGACGTACGGGAGTTGGCGGGCATGACGCCGAGCGGCTACCTGGCGATCGGCAACGCGTCGACCCCGGCTTGAGGTCGACTCCGGCTTGAGAAGGCTTCCAGAGCGGACGGCCAGACTCTGCACACCGCCCGGCCCCGCGGCCGGACGGCCCGAAGCCTGTCGCCCGACCGGAGAGTTGATCCCCATGTCACTGGCCTCTGTCCAGCACACCGCCGACGGCCTGGAGTCGCTGCGCTCCGGCGTGACGGGCTCCGTGTTCGCGCCGGGCGACCCCGAACTGCCGTACGAGATCGCGGGGTTCAACCCGGCCGTGGTGCACCGGCCGCTCGCCGTGGTGGCCGTCACCGGTTCGCGGGACGTGCAGAACGCGGTGCAGTGGGCGGCCGAGCGCGGTGTCCCGATCGACGTCCGGTCCACGGGGCACGGTGCCGGCGCCTCCGAGGGATCGCTGATCATCAGCACCCGGCGCATGCACCGGGTCACGGTCGACGCGCAGCGGCGCGTGGCACGCGTGGAGGCCGGAGCCCGCTGGCGCGAGGTGGTCGACGCCGCCGCCGCGCACGGCCTCGCGCCGCTGTGCGGCTCGTCCTCCGGGGTCGGCGTCGTCGGCTACACGCTCGGCGGCGGGGTCGGACTGCTCGGCCGTGAGTACGGCTTCGCCGCCGACCACGTGCTCGCGATAGGCCTGGTGACCCCCGACGGCCGGCTGCGGCACATCACGGCGGACAGCGAGCCGGAGCTGTTCTGGGCCGCGCGCGGCGGACAGGGCAACTTCGGCGTGGTCACCGCCCTCGACATACGGCTCTTCCCGGTGAAGACCCTGTACGCGGGCGGGCTCTTCTTCCCCTCCTCGGCGGCCTCCCGGGTGCTGCACGCCTACCGCACCTGGGCGCCCACCCTCCCCGAGCCCGCGAGCAGCTCCGTCGCCCTGCAGCTGCGGCTGCCGCCGCTGGAGGCGGTGCCGGCGCACCTGCGCGGACAGTCCCTGCTCCACCTGCGGTTCTCGCACCACGGCCCGGCGCGGGAGGGGGAGGCGCTGCTGGCGCCGATGCGGGCGGTCGCGGAGCCGATCATGGGACAGGTGGGGGAGATCCCGTTCCAGGCCGTGGACACGGTGCACCAGGACTCGAAGGACCCCATCCCGAGCTGGCACCAAGGGGCCCAGCTGCACTCCCTCGACGCCGACACGGTGGACACCCTGCTCGACGCCGCCGCACCGGAGGCGGACCTGCCGCCCCTCATCGTGGAACTTCGGCAGCTCGGCGGCGCGCTGGCGCGTCCCGCGGCCCCGCCCAACGCGGTGGCGGGCCGCGACGGCGCGTACTCCGTGCACGTGGTCGGACCGATGTTCCCCGGCCTGGAGAAGACCGTTCCGGCGCTGGGCACGGGCGTCCTGAACGCCCTGAAGCCCTGGACCACCGGCACCGCGCTGCTCACCTTCCTCGGCGAGACCACGCCGGAGGAACTGGCGGCCAACTGGACTCCGGCCGCCTGTGCGCGCCTGCGCGAGGTCAAGCGCACCGTCGACCCACGCAATCTCTTCCGCTTCGGCCACGCCCTGGGCGTGTGACGAGCGCCGGGCGGCCTACGGAAGCGGCGCGAACAGGTCGACGCCGTTGCCGTCGGGGTCGTGCACGGTGGCGTACCGCTGCCCCCAGAAGGCGTCCCACGGCTTGAGTTCCCCGTGGTACCCGGCGCCCACCAGGTCCTCGTAGACGGCGTCCACCTCGGCGGGCGAGTCGCACCGGAAGGCGAGCGCCACCCGGCCCCCACCGGCGGGCGCCCGCCACCCGGCATGGAACGAACGAACGGTCTCCTCGGTGTCCAGAGCGAGCACCAGCCCACCGGGCAACTCGGCCTCGACATGCGGCTGTTCCTCGGCCCCCTCGGGAAACACGAGCCCCAGACGACGGTAGAAGGCAAGCGAGGCGGCCAGGTCGGAGGCCACCACACCGATCACGGCGAATCGTGGAGTCATGGCCCCACGGTAGGCCTCCGGCCGGGGCGCGGTCTTGAACGAATCGGACGTGAGCGCCCGCGGCCGAGCCGGATCCGGCTGAAGGTAGGGGGCTTGCCGAAGCGTGGGGTAGTAGGGTTGGCCTCGAATCCCCTAAGCCGGGCCGAATTGGCATCAGCGGTTGCTCGTGCTTCCTCGCTGGAACCGAAGTTCTGCTGGCCGACCACACCGCCAAGGCAATTGAGGAGATCAACGTCGGTGACGAGGTCCTCGCCACCGATCCCAAATCCGGTAAGACGGTACCCCGCAAGATTGTTCGTCGTATCGTCACCGAGGGTGACAAGCATTTCGCTGATCTGTCCATCGGCGCGAAGCACGGAACCGAGAAGCTCACCGCGACGTACGAACACCCCTTCTGGTCTCCGTCCGAAGCAAAGTGGATCAAAGCTGGCGAGCTCAATCCCGGCATGACCCTCCGTACCGACACCGGCGCCACTGTCGTCATCGTCGGTAACCGCACCTACACCCGGCACGCGCGCACTTACAACCTCACCGTCGACATCGTCCACACGTACTTTGTGCTTGCAGGAGCCACTCCGGTCCTCGTGCACAATGCGTCGTGCAGCACCCCGCTCAGCGTCATACTTGCCACTGCGGAGGCAGCCAATCCACTGATCGAAAGTCTTCGGGCGACGGGTAAGCTGCCCGGCAACTATGTGACGAAGGCCCAAGCCAAGGCTGCCGGTTGGGAGCCTGGGAAGGCTCTGGCGAACAAGGTTCCCGGCGGCCAGATCGGTGGTGACGTATTCAACGACGATCTGAAGATGCTGCCCGCCGCCACAGGGCGTACGTGGTTTGAGGCGGACGTGGCGATCGACAGCTCGATGAAACGTTCGAAGCAGCCGGGAACTCGACTGGTCTATTCGAATGATGGGCTCACGTATGTGACCAGTGATCACTATGCGAGCTTCTATCAGCTGCCCAACTGGAAGTGAAAAGCATGAGGGTAGAAATCGATGGTGCAGAAATTCGATCCGAGGCAGATCTCCATGAGCTCTTGTCGCGTGCTCTGGATTTCGGCCCCTACTATGGGGCGAACCTGAGCGCCTTGTGGGATCGGCTGTCAACGGACGTCGAGCGACCGGTCGAAATCGTATGGACCAACTCGGAGCTCAGTAAGGCGGCCATGGGTGGGGCGGAGTTCGAGCGCATTCGCGACGTACTCCTTCGCGTCCAACTGCAGGATGAATCATTCGGATTGGCCGAACGATTTTCGGTGAACTTCGAATAGTGGGTACGGGCCCCGTCTGATTCCATGAATCCGGCGGGGCTTCCCATTGGCCCGACAGTGACCAGGGGGACTCAGCGGAAGGTCACATGTCCTTTCGGTGTCTCCACGGTGAAGGTGAAGCCGACCGGGCCCTCGCTGAGGTGGAGTTCGGTGTTCAGGGCCGTCAGCAGGGTGCGGATCTCGTCCGTGTCGGGGGCCGTGGCCGAGACTTCCCGCAGAGGAGTGGTGGGGAGGCCCGAAGTGGTCGGGTGGGGTGAGGCGCCCCAGTCGATGAGGAACGGCACCAGGCCGGACGGGTGGGCCGTGTCGCTGTCGGTCAGGCGCCATTCCAGAAGGGTGCCGTCGGGTCTGCGGCGGTTCATCGGGTGCGGTGTGCCGGGGTCGTAGCCCTGGGCCCGCGCGGCCGCCACCGCCGCGTCCAGGTCCGGCGGGCTGATCGCCCACGTCACCGTGCGTGCTTCGGTGAGCCCGTCGACGCCGAACGAGTGCGCGCCCTCCGGCAGCGACTGTTCCGGGTCCGGGCCGATGATCTCCAGGTAGCTGCTGCCGCCCAGCGACACCAGGTAGTTGCGAGTGCCGAGGTCCGGGTGGGCACCGCCGACGACCGGTGTCACACCGGTCCGTCCGGCGAACTCGGCGACCGTGGATGCCAGATCGGGGGTCGCCAGCACGAGGTGGTCCAGTAGCGGGGGGATGGCATTCATTCCGGCCGAGGCTAAGGGCGCCCGTGTCCCCGTTCAAGAGACATGTCCATCAAGTGACATACGGCAGGATGAACACATGATCCGTACCGCGAGAGTTCTGCCGGTGTTACTTCTCCTCCCCGCCCTGCTCGCCGTCGGCTGCGGCACCAAGAAGGCCGACGTCAGAGCCGAGGGGGGTGCCTCCGCCTCCCCCGACACGGCCCAACTCGACTCCCGTGTACGTGCTTTGGGCGTCGCGCCCGAGCTCGTCTACGTCACCGACGCGTCCGGATTCGTGCCCGCCCAGCAGTCCGTCGGTGTGAACGGCGACGACGGCTGGTCCGTCTCCTACTGGTCGAAGGACGGCGGCATCCTCCACCTCTACGTCGACAGCGGCACCGCGACCGCCGCCGGCTGCCCTAAGCAGGAGGAGTGCGTGGCACCCGCGAAAGGCCAACTGGTCCACATCAGCGGGGAGAAGGTCTCCCGCGCGGTCCTGCGCGAGGCGGCTCACGCCGTCCATCGCCCCTCTGCCAAGGAACTCGCCGAGCTCCTCCCCAGCCCCGCCCCGACCCCCACCGAGCCGATCCGCCGGGGCGACCTTCCCTCGAACGGAGACGGGGCTCCTGACAACAGCGTGGGGGAGGGTGGCTAATCCCGGGACAGCTCCAGGAAGGCGGTCCAGGCGGTGGGGGAGACTGTGAGGTGGGGGGTGGAGGGGGTCTTGGAGTCGCGTATGTGGATGGTGGTCGGCCGGCGGGCGACTTCGACGCAGGCTCCGCCTTCCTCGCTGCTGTAGCTCGACTTGAACCACTCAAGTGCGGTGCTGCTCATCGCTCTCCCAGAAGACGGTCCAGCAGGTTCTTCGTGTCCTCGGCGGTGAGGGCCTGTGTCCGCAGCATCGCATACTTCTGGTTGAGGATCGCCACCTCGTCTGGATCCGCGATCAGTTGACTGCCGCGCTGGTTCTCCGTGTAGGCGAGCCGCTGGTGTTCGGGGGTTTCGAGGAGGATGAGCGGGCCAGCGAGCCCGGCGTGAGAGGTGCGGCCGAGCGGCAGGATCTGCAGCGTCAGGCCGGGCAGGTCGGCGGACTCCCGCAGATGCCGTAGCTGTGCGACGTACACCTCGTCCCCGCCCGGACGGTCTCGTAGTGCCGCTTCCCAGATCACGAAGCTCGGCATCGGTGGAGCTTTGCGGTGCAGGATCTCGTGGCGATCGATACGTGCCCCCACAAGCTGCTCGATCTCGTCCTCGTCGTAGACCGGGACCTTGTTGCGGAAAACGGCCCGTGCGTACGCCTCCGTCTGTAACAGGCCAGGCACCAGCAGGCTCTCGTACCACGAGATCACGATCGCCTCCCGCTCCCGATCCAAATACTCCTCCGGCCAGGTCCGGTTTCAGTGGGCGTCTGCCCTGTTCGATCGACCCTGTTCGATCGACGCGATCTGCTGCTCGCCGACGACGAACCGCTCGCCCAGCGTCCTCTGTGTGTATCCGGCGGCCTCGCGGTGGAGGGCGAGCAGCGCGCCCACCATCTTCATCGCCGAGGCGTTCCTCCGTGACCGTCGAGTCGTGCCCATGAGACCAAACTCCCCAACCGCGCGCGTACGTTCACCGTCCTGCACTCGTACAGACGAGTTGTACGGGTGCCCGGCGGTACCAGTGACGTTTCTCCGGTGAACCGGTTGCGCCAATGGGGTGAGTAAAGCCCGCATAAGGAGAGGGTCACGTTCAATTCTAGGAATCCTCTAGTGCTGGTAAAGGGCCATTTCAAGCACAGGAGGAGCCAGACGGTGACGTACGGACAGAAGCTGCGCGAGCAGATCGCCGGGCCGGAGACCACACCGCTGATCGGCGTGTACGACATGTACTCGGCGTCGATCGCGGCCGAGCACTACGACGGGATGTTCGTCTCCGGCTTCGGCTTCGCGGCCTCGTACTACGGGCTGCCGGACATCGGGTTCATCGCCTGGCCCGACATGGTGGCGTTCGTCCAGCGGCTGCGGGGGGCGTTCCCGAGCCACCACCTGCTGGTGGACATCGACGACGGGTACGTCGACCCGGAGGTCGCCTGCCACGTCGTCGAGGGGCTGGAGCGGATCGGTGCCTCCGGGGTGATCCTGGAGGACCAGAAGCGGCCGCGCCGGTGCGGGCACGCCGACGGCAAGCAGGTGCTGCCGCTGGACGAGTACCTGGAGAAGCTGGAGAAGGTGCTGGCGACGCGTCAAGATCTGGTGGTGGTGGCCCGTACGGACGCCACCGACGAGCACGACATCCTGCATCGGGCCGAGCGGCTCGCGGCCACCGACGCCGACGTGGTGCTGGTCGACGGGGTGCGCAGCGTGGAGTGGATCCGGCGGATCCGCCAGGTCGTCGGGGACAAGCCGCTGCTGTTCAACCAGATCGCCGGCGGCAAGTCGCCCCGGCTGTCGCTGAGCGAGCTCACCGATCTCGGGGTCGACGTCGCGATCTACAGCACCCCGTGCCTGTTCGCGGCCCACGAGGCGATGCACTCCGCCCTCGCCGAACTGAGGGCGGCGGACGGGCGGCTGCCCGAGGTCGATCCCGCGAGCGGGGTCGGGGTGAAGGCGTCGACGCGGCTGCTGGAGCGGAACATCGCCCGTGACCGGGGCGAGCGCGAGGGCGTGGGCGTGTGAGGCATGTGAGGCGTGTGGAGCGGGCGACACCCCGGCTGCGTACGGCCGGGGTCCTCGCGGCCGCGCTGCTCGGTGCCGCCGCCGGGCCCGCCGTCGCGGACGGAAGCCTGATCACCGTTCTCGACAACTCACAGGCCGACTCCATCCTGGAGGTCGACCGCACGGCCAACCTCCAGACGGGCAGCGGTACCGCCGGCAGTGATCACGACGGCAGCGCCGTCGACCTGATGGAGGCCCTCGTCGGAGCGGAGGACCACGACGGGGAGGACTGAGAGCGACCGGAACCGGGGCGGCGGTCGGAGCCGGCGGAGCGGCCGGACTCCGCTCAGCGGCCGGCGCCGACACAGCGACCGGAACCGGTACAGCGGCCGGGCACCCCGTGCGGGCGGTGTCCGGCCGCCGTCGTCCGCCGTCCCGGTCAGTCCTCGCGGAGGTCGGGGCGGCCCGCCTCGTCGAGTTCCACGTCCTCGGGGGTATCGACGGCGGGGGACAGGGCCGGTGCGGTGAGGTGGTGAGGAAGGTTCCGGTTCGCCGCCTCGGCCGTGCCGAGGGCCGCGGCCAGGGCCGCCGCGGCGAGAGCGAGGACGATGACTGCTGCGGTGCGCTTGGTGATCTTCATGCCCACGGAACGATCTTGGGTGCGCGGGGTCACCGTCATGCGCCCGTACGGGGCGCGGCAAGCCGCCGGACGTGCGCCGAAACATCCGCCGTTCCCTACCGAAAGGTTTGAACTGACCGGTCACTTTGCGGTGGTCAACGCTTTCCGCCTCCCGTTGTATGGCTTTGTGCCACGGGGGAACAACCGAAGATCGCTGTCGCCCTTCGCGCCTGTCCCCGTTGCGCCCCATGCCTCCGGTGGCCCTCAAGTCCCTTTGCAGAACAGGAAATCCGCGGTGTCAGCGCAGCCGACCGTCGAAGAGCTGGTGGCCCAGTACGACCAGGAACGGCCGATGAGCCGGCTCTCGCCGCGGCTGTCCGCCGTGGTGTCCGTGGTCTGTGCGGCCCTGTCACTCTTCTCGCTCTACGCGGTCTTCTTCCCGCTGGAGCAAGGGCCGCAGTTCTACGTCACCGTCTTTCTCACCGCGGCGCTTCCGCTCTGCTTCCTCACCTATCGCGCGGGCGCCCGGGACGCCGGCGCGGAGACGGCGGACGAGGGCCGGTCCGCCGCCCGGCCGGCCGACGGTCCCCGGGCGCTCGACTGGGTGCTGGCCGCGGCCGCCCTGGCGGTCTGCGCCTACCCGCTGTTCGACTTCGACGGCTTCCTCGAACGCCGGCAGTTGCCCACCGCCCTGGACACCGCGGTAGCGCTGGTGTTGCTGCTCCTGGTCCTCGAAGCGTGCCGGAGGACCACCGGATGGGCGCTGCCGCTGTTCTGCGTGGGCTTCCTGCTGTACGCGTACTACGGGGGGCTGCTGCCGTACGACTGGCCCCTGGCGCACAGCGGCTTCGACGCGGACGCCATCCTCGCCAACCTCTTCATGGGCGCCGACGGGTTCTACGGCGTACCGCTGAACGTGGCGGCGACCTACATCGTCCTGTTCGCCGTCTTCGGCGCGGTGCTCGATCTGTCCGGCGCGGGCGCCTTCTTCATCGAGCTGTCCTTCGCCGCCTTCCGTGGCTCCCGCAGTGCCTCGGGCCGTACCGTGACGGCCGCGGGCTTCCTGATGGGCACGGTCTCCGGCTCCGGCACCGCCACGGCCGTGAGCCTGGGAACGGTCGCCTGGCCCGTGCTGCGCCGCGCGGGCTACTCCCGGGAGAAGGGGGGCGGCATCCTCGCCGCCGCCGGGATCGGGGCCATCCTCTCCCCGCCCACGCTCGGCTCCGCCGCCTTCATCATCGCCGAGTACCTGCGCGAGAGTTACCTCACCGTCCTGCTCTACGCCACCATTCCCACGGTCCTGTACTACCTCGGCATCATCCTGGCGATAGAGATCGACGCCCGGAAGAGCCTGACCACGACGGTCGAGGTGGAGCGGCGGTCCCCGCTGAGGCTGCTGGCCAGGTTCGGCTACCACTTCGTGTCGATGTTCCTGATCATCGGCTTCATGGCGGCGGAAATGCCGCCCTTCAAGGCAGTGGTCTATGCGACCGGCGTACAGGTCGTGCTCTCGTTCCTCGACCCGGCACACCGGCTGACACCGCGACGGCTCTACGAGGCCCTGGCGCAGGGCAGCCGGTCGGTGCTCCCGGTCATCGCCACCTGTGCCGCGGCGGGAATCATCGTCGCGGTCGTCACCCAGACCGGGCTGGGCCTCAACCTGGCCACGATCATCGTCGAGTCCGCCGGCGCCTTCGGCAGCGATCCGACCGTGACGCTCGTCCTGACGGCGCTGTTCGCCGCGGTCTCGATCACCGTCCTCGGGCTCGCGGTTCCGGTGACCGCGTCGTTCATCATCTCGGCGGTGATCATCGCCCCCGCGATGACCACCCTCGGCGTCACCGCTCCCGAGGCGTACATGTTCATCTTCTACTACGCCGTGCTCTCCGAGGTGACCCCGCCGACGGCGCTGGCCGCCGCCGCGGCGGCGGCCATCACGGGCGGCAGCCCGATGCGGACGATGACCGAGACCTGGAAGTACTCCCTGCCGGCGTTCCTGGTGCCGTTCTCGTTCGTCCTCACCGACAACGGCGCGCGCCTGCTGGGCCAGGGCGCGTTCACGGACATCGCCTGGGTCACCGCCGTCTCCGCCCTCGCGGTCGCCGCCCTGGCCGCGGCCACCGGAGGCTGGCTGCTCGGGCCGAGCACCCGGCTCGAACGCGGACTGTGCGCCGGGTCCGCCCTGCTCCTCCTCTACCTCAAGCCGCTGTCGCTGCTCACCGGTTCGGTGCTGCTGGCGACCGCTCTCGGCCTGCACCTGCTGCGCGGCCGCGGGGCCCGTGCGCACACGGTGCCCGACGCCCTCTGAGGGCTCTTCTCCCGATGAAAGGTCTCCATCAGTGATCATGCGACGTCTCCGTGCCATGGGCATCGCCGCCGCCTTCGCCCTGGCCGTCACCGCCACCGCATGCAGCGGAAAACAGCAGGACCGGGCGGACCAGGGAGCCGGCGGCCGGCTCACCCTCGCCACCGGCAACACCACCGGCGTCTACTACCAGTTGGGCGGCGGACTGGCGAAGGAGATCTCCGAGAACCTCAAGGGCTACCGGGCGACCGCGACGGCCACCGGCGGGTCGGTGCAGAACATCCAGGGCCTCGTCAAGGGCGACTACGACCTGGGCTTCTCGTTGCTGGACACCGCGAGCGACGCGATCCACGGCAAGGACACGTTCGGCGAGCCGCAGCCGGTGGAGGCGCTGGCCCGGCTCTACCCGAACTACACGCAGGTCATCGTGCGGGACGGCTCCGGTATCACGTCCCTGGCGGACATGAGGGGCAAGCGCGTCTCCACCGGGGCGCCCGGTTCCGGGACCGAGGTGATCGCGAAGAGGCTCCTGCACGCGTCCGGGCTAGACATCGACAAGGACGTCAAGGCGCAGCGCCTCGGACTGCCCGAGACGGTCGACGCCATGAAGGACGGCACCGTGGACGCGCTGTTCTGGTCCGGCGGGGTGCCGACCGCGGGCATCACCGACCTCACCACCACGCTGGGGAAGAAGGTGCACTTCCTCGACGTCACCCCCGAACTGACGCCGCTGCGGAAGGAGTACGGCGACGTCTACCAGCGCGGCACCATCCCCGCCGCCGCCTACAAGCAGCCCGGTGACATACCCACGATCGTCGTTCCCAACGTGCTCCTGGTGAAGAAGGGCTTCGACCCCGAGCTCGCCGGGAAGCTCGTCGACCTGCTCTTCGACCGTCAGGCGGAGCTGGCGAAGGTGAACGCCGCCGCCAAGGAGAACAGTGTCGCCGACGCAGGCAAGACCGACCCGGTGCCGCTGAACCCGGGCGCGAGCAAGGCGATCACCGCGCGAGCCGCGAAGGCCTGAACACCGCCCCCAGGACGCGGCGTGCCCGACCCTCCCCGCGGACGCGCCGCACGGGCCGCCCCGAGCGATGCCCGGCATCGCTCGGGGCGGACGTATTACTACGCCGGTCCTCCACGGCCGGTCCTCGCGCGACGACTCAGTCGGCCTTGCGCGCCACGCCCCCGTAGAAGCCGATCTCGCCCGACCGGGGCGGCGGTGTGCCGTCCGGGCGCCAGAACGGGACCTGGACCAGGCCGGGGTCGACCAGTTCGAAGCCCTCGAAGAATCCCTCGACCTCCGTGCGCGTCCGCAGGTTCATCGTGGCGGTCGCCCGGTTGTAGACCGCCTGGGCCGCGGCGCGGTCGGCGAAGTCGCCGGTGGCGTGCGAGAGCACCAGGAAGCTGCCGGCGGGCAGCGCGTCGCGCAGGGTGGCGACGATCCGGTCGGGCTTCTCCGCCTCGGTGAGGAAGTGGAGTACGGCGACGAGGAGCAGGGCGATCGGCTCGTCGAAGTCGATGACCCGACGGACGTCGGGGTGGTCCAGGATCGCCCGCGGGTCGCGCAGGTCGGCCGGCACGATGCTGGTAGCGCCGGAGCGGCTGAGCAGCGCGTCGGCGTGCGCGTTCACGATCGGATCGTTGTCGACGTACGCGACGCGCACGTCCGGCGCCACCTCCTGCGCGGTCTCGTGCACGTTCGGCGAGGTGGGCAGCCCGGTGCCGACGTCGAGGATCTGGCGCACTCCGCTGCCGACGACATGGCGGACGGCGCGGCGCAGGAAGTCACGGTTGGCCCGCACGCTGATGCGCACCTCGGGCGCGACGGCGGCGAGTTCGTCGGCGGCCTCGCGGTCCACCTCGTAGTTGTCCTTGCCGCCCAGCAGGTAGTCGTAGATCCGCGCGGGATGCGGCCTGCTCGTGTCTATCTCCTCGGCACGGAAGCCGTCCCGGCTCACGCTGCGCTCCTCTCGACGACCGCCGCGGCCCCCTTGCCCGCGCACGGTGACGACAGCTTCGCACATCAACTTGCCTGTGCCTGAACGCAGTTCCTCGTGGACGGGGGTGGGTGAGGCGTGCTGGCGCCGTGTCGGGCGCGATCTTCCGGGTTCGTCACCCGAACGGCCCCCAGCGCGGCCCCAGCGCCGGAATACCCATGACTGGTGTGGTGCTCTGATAGGACCGGTGCGCGGGCGCGGGAGGAGCTGGTGGACGGATGACGGCAGACCGGGCGGCCCCCGTGGTCGGCACGCCGTACGGCGCGGTGCGCGGCCGGCGGGAACGCGGGATCGCGGTGTTCCGCGGCATCCCGTACGCTGCCCCGCCCTTCGGCCCCCGCCGGTTCCGCGCGCCCGAGCCGCCCGAGCCCTGGGACAGCGTGCGGGACGCGGGCGCCTTCGGGCCGACGGCGCCGAAACCGCCGTACTCCGAAGCCTTCGCGCACTACCTCTCCGACCCGGTCGTGCCCGGCGACGACTGCCTCAACCTGAACGTCTGGACCCCCGAACCGGGTCCCGGCGCCCGGCTCCCCGTCCTGGTGTGGCTGCACGGGGGCGCCCTGACCAGGGGCTCCTCGGCCGTGCCGGTGTACGACGGACACGCGTTCGCCCGCGACGGCGTCGTCCTCGTCTCGGTCAACTACCGGCTCGGCGTCGAGGGGTACGGCCTGTTCCCCGACGCCCCCGCCAACCTCGGACTGCGCGACCAACTCGCCGCGCTCCACTGGGTGCACCGGTCGATCGCCGCCTTCGGGGGCGACCCGGACCGGATCACCCTCGCCGGGCAGTCGGCCGGCGCGATCAGCACCGGCGCCCTGATCGCCGCGCCCCAGGCGCAGGGCCTGGTCAGGCGGGCGGTGCTGCAGAGCGGTCCGCCCGAGGTCTCGGACCGCGACAAGGTGCGGCGGATGGTGCGCCGCATGGCGGCCCGGCTGAAGATCCCCGCCACCGCCGAGGCCTTCGCCGCCGTCGACCGCGAGCGGCTGCTGCGTGCCCAGGCCGAGGTGGGGAGGCTCAGCAGCCCCGTCCTGGGCGGCCCCGCCTTCGGGATCGTCGTCGACGGCGACCTCGTCCCGCGCGACCCGTTGGAGGCCCTCGTCGCCGGGGAGGCCGCGCGGGGCGTCGACCTCCTCCTGGGGTGGACCCGCGACGAGTACCGGCTGTGGCTCGTGCCGGGCGGGCTGCTGGAACGCGTCGACCGGCTCGGGCCTGTGGCCCTCGCCGGGGCCATGGCCCGCTGCCGCTGCGGCCACGAGGTGCCGCGCGGCTACCGCGCCCTGCGGCCGAGGGCCGCCACCGCCGAGATCGTCGGGCAGATGGTCACCGACCACCTGCTGCGCATCCCGTTGCAGAGCCTGGCCGACGCCCGCCCGGGATCGTCGTACGTCTACGAGTTCGCCTGGCCCTCCAACCTGCCCGACCTCGGTGCCTGCCACGCCCTGGAGCTCGGCTTCGTCTTCGACACCGGCGACGCACCGGACAGCGCGAAGCTCGCCGGTGAGGGTGCTCCGCGGGAGCTGTGCGACACGATGCACGGGGCGTGGGTGCGGTTCGCGGCCACCGGGGACCCCGGGTGGGAGCCCTGGGGCCCCTCGCATCCGGTACGGATCCTGGGCGACGGTGAACCGCGTACGGTCGACGGTCCGCGCGATGCCGAGTTCGCCCTGTGGGCGGCCGACGCCACCGCCCAGGAGGCGGCCGCCGCCCCGGCCGACGGCATCCCGGTACGCGGCACCGAACTGGCGTCGGCGGTGCGTCGTCTCCGGCGCTCGGTCGGCACGCGGCGGCACTGACCCGCGGGCGGGAAATCCCGGTGGCCTCATGGCCGTTGATTCCTGGTGTCGGTATTTGGGCCCGACGCGCCGGACGCACCGGACGCGCTGCGCGAGCTGTTCGAGGGGGAGTTCGCCGACGCCGGGACGTGGCACCACGCGTGGCCGTGCGGCGAGCGCGAGCGGCTGCGCGGCATCGTCCCCTACCGGGCGTCCGACGGGCGCACCGAGGAACTGCACTCCCTGACGCTGGACGTGAGCCGGATCTGGGAGACCGATGAGGCGGGGTGCCGGTGATCACGCCCGACCGGCCGGAAGTGCTGCTGTGGGCGAACTCGGACCGACGGTGCGGGGCGCGGCCCTCAGGCCCCGGCCACTGTCCGGGCGATCGAGGTGATCACCTTCGGGCCCACCCGGCAGCAGCCGCCGATCAGGCGCGCGCCCGCGTCGCGCCAGGACGTGACCTGTGTCGTGGTGAAGGTGGAGCGGCCGGTCCAGGCGCGGGCCGAGGCGTCCCAGGTCTCGCCGCTGTTGGGGTAGACGACGACCGGCTTGCCGGTCACCCGGGCCGCGGTCGCGACGGCGTGCTCCGCGTCCCCGGGGGCACAGCAGTTGACGCCGACCGCGATCACCTCGTCCGCGTCGGCGGCCAGGCCGAACGCCTCGTCCAGGGGCTGCCCGGCGCGGGTGCGCTCGCCGTCGACGGTGTAGGACAGCCAGGCCGGCACGCCCAGTCCGCGCACCGCCCGCAGCAGCGCCGCCGCCTCGTCGGTGTCCGGGACGGTCTCCAGGGCCAGTACGTCGGGTGCGGCGGCGGCCAGCACCTCAAGGCGCGGCCGGTGGAAACGCTCCAGTTCGCCGACGCTCAGCCCGTACCGGCCCCGGTACTCGGAGCCGTCCGCGAGCATCGCCCCGTACGGCCCGGCCGAGGCCGCCACCCACAGCGGGCGCACGATGCCCTCGTCGCGGGCCTGCCGGGCCGCCTCCCGGGCCAGTTCCACGCTCAGCGCGAGCAGCCGGGCCGCCTTGGCCCGCGCGATGCCGCGCCGGGCGAAGCCCTCGAAGGTGGCCTGGTAGCTGGCGGTGATCGCCACGTTCGCGCCCGCCGTGAAGTAGGCGAGGTGCGCCTCGGTCACCGCCTCGGGCCGCTCGGCGAGCAGCCGCGCCGACCAGAGCTCGTCGCTCAGGTCGTGCCCGGCGGACGCGAGCTGGTTGGACATGCCGCCGTCGAGCACGACCGGGCCGGCGGCTAGGGCGTCGGCGAGGCCGGGGGCGTCGCTGGTCATGTCATGACGCTAGTCGACGCGGCGGTCTGCCGGGCGGCAGCGCGATTCACGCCGCCGCCCGCGCTCCCGATCAGAGACGTGGCTCCCGGTCAGGGAAGCTTGACCGCCAGGACGTCGACGGGCCGGATGTCCGGCGCCTCGCTGAGCATGGTCGGGGCCACCTCCATCAACGCCGCGGCGATCTTGCCCTGGAGGTGCCCCTGCCGGCCCTCCTCGTTCTCGAAGGTGTCGAAGACGCCGAAGGTGGTGGCGCTCTGGCGGAACGCGTACCAGGTGACGGTGTGGTCCTCCTCCTGCGCGAGCCGCAGCGCGTCCCGCAGCAGGCCCTCGACCTTGTCGGCGTACTCGGGCTTGGCCTCGATCCGCGCCAGCAGTCCGAGCTTCGTCATGGTGCACTCCCGTGGTTGGTCTTCATGGTGCGAATGGCATGGAAGGTGCGGTGCCGGTACCGGGCACCGGATCTCGTCCGGACACCGAGAAATCTAGGCTTCCGAAGCCGCCCCACCCAGTGTCGGAAACGACGCGGTCGATACTGTTTCCGACATGGACATAGCTGTGCTCGCCTACGACGGCGTCTTCGACTCCGGGCTCGCCGCCCTCCTCGACGTGCTGGAGGCGGCGAACGCCATGCGCGGCGAGCTGGCGCAGCCCCCGCCCGCCTGGAACGTCACCACGATCGGCTTCCGCCGACGGGTCCGTACGGGGGCGGGGCACGTGGTCGAGACCGTTCCCGTCGGCGCGGCCGAGGACGCGGACCTGCTGCTGGTTCCCGCGCTGGCGGAGCGGCGGCCCGAGGCCCTGCTCGCGCACGTCTCCGGGCCGGCCGCCGCCCCCGCGCGGCGCCTGGTGGCCGCGACGCGCGCCCGCCGCACTCCCATCGCCTCCGCCTGCACGGGCACCTTCCTGCTGGCCGAGTCCGGCGTCCTCGACGGGCTGCACGCCACCACGAGCTGGTGGCTCGCCCCGTACTTCCGGGGGCGCTACCCGGCGGTGACGGTCGACGAGACCCGGATGGTCACCTCGTCGGACGGCGTGACCACCGCGGGCGCGGCCTTCGGGCACGTCGACCTCGCGCTCGCGATCGTCCGGATGAACAGCCCCGCCCTCGCCGAGCTCGTCGCCCGCTATCTGGTCATCGACGAACGCCCGTCCCAGGCGGCGTACACCATCTCCGCCGCCCTCGCGCAGGCGGATCCGACGCTGGCCGCCTTCGAGCGCTGGGCCCGGGAGCATCTGGACCAGCCGGTCTCCATCGCCGACGGGGCGCGGGCCATCGGCGTCAGCGAGCGCACGCTCCAGCGGGCCGTGCGCCGCACGCTGGGCACCTCGCCGGTCCGCTTCGTCCAGGACCTGCGCGTCGAACGCGCCTCGCACCTGCTGCGGACCACGGGCCTGCCCCTTGAGGTCATCGCCCGCAAGGTCGGCTACGAGCACGCCAACACGCTCCGGATCCTGCTCCGCGAGCGCACCGGAGCCACGGCGAGCACCCTGCGCGGACGCTGAGACCCGCACCAACCGGTGAGGGGCGCAAGGCGCTTGT
Organism: Streptomyces sp. NPDC054794; assembly: GCF_053611585.1. Classification (NCBI taxonomy): domain Bacteria; kingdom Bacillati; phylum Actinomycetota; class Actinomycetes; order Kitasatosporales; family Streptomycetaceae; genus Streptomyces; species Streptomyces sp. NPDC054794. The sequence continues at coordinate 146,868 of NZ_JBSHAQ010000018.1, forward strand.
GCGTACGGTCGCCAGGCGCACCGGCGGTCGCCGTGCCCGGCGGCGTCGGCGGCCGCATGATCGGGCCGATCGAGGGTAGGCGATCGGCCGAGTGGCGGGAGACGGGGTCCCGCCACAGAACGGGTCCGGTGGCAGACGAGGTCCTGTGACAGAGGTGTGGCGCTATGACCGAGATCCCCGCGGAAGTGTTCGAGGCAGTGGCGCGCGAGGCCTTGCGGGACCTGGCCACAGCGCCCGACTCCCGCGCGCTGGCGGCGCTGGCGGGCTGCGATGTGCTGATCCCGGCGATCGGCGGCATCCGCTGCACACGCGGCCGCGCCGAGTTCGTACGGCTGGTGCTGCCGGTGATCGAGAGGGTGCACGACGACCCCGCGGTCATGGTGTTCACCTCGGAGGAGGAAATACTCAGGGCGTTCCCCCAGGTGCCCTGCTATCGGCCCGTCACCCTGCGGCAGTTGGCAGCGCATTGGCCGACCGACGAGGTGATGCTGGTCATCGACGCCGGATGCGAGGAGGAGCTGATCCTGTCCGCACGGGATGCCCGGCGGCTGCTCGCCGGCTGCGTCGTCTGAGGCCCGGCCATCTGGCGCAGGAGCGCAGGGTTCGGGTGGGATGAACCCCGGTACCCGCTGAGCACCTGGGGCGTCCCGACCGGAACCGGGGCGTCCCAGGCCCGCACCGCCGCAAGGAGAGGCACCCCGATGCACCTGCCGCCGGCCGACCGCACCCGCAGCCCGCGCACCGGATACACCCGCGCCCACTGGGAGGCCGCCGCCGACGCCCTGCTCGCCGCCGTCGAGCCGTACGCCACCGAGGACCGCGCCCTCTACCACCTCCCCGGTGACCACGAGAGCTGGTCGGGCCGCCTCTCCGACGGTCTGGAGGGGTACGCCCGCACCCTGCTGCTGGCCGCCTTCCGCCGCGACGAGAACACCCTCGGACGCTACGCCGAGGGCCTGGCCGCCGGCGCCTCGGGCGTCTGGCCGCGCATCGGGGACCGCGCCCAGCCCCTCGTCGAGGCCGCCTCGATCGCCCTCGCCCTGCGGCTGACCCGGCCCCAGCTGTGGGACCGGCTGGACGAGCCCGTGCGCGAGCGCGCGGCGGCCTGGCTGGCGGACGCGCTCACCGCCGAACCCTGGCCCTGCAACTGGGAGTTGTTCCCGGTCACCGTCGGCGGCTTCCTCCGGGAGATCGGTTACGAGACCGAGGCCTCGGGCAAGGCGATCGACCGCGGCCTGGAACGCATCGAGCAGTGGTACGTCGGCGACGGCTGGTACGCGGACGGCCCCGGCCGCGCCTTCGACCACTACAACGGCTGGGCGATGCACCTCTACCCGGTGCTGCACGCCTGGCTGGCCGACGACGCCGACCTCCTCGACCGATACGGGGGCCGGCTGGAACGCCATCTCGCCGACTATGCCCGCCTGTTCGGTGGTGACGGCGCCCCGATGCACCAGGGCCGCTCGCTGACGTACCGCTTCGCGACGGCGGCACCCCTGTGGCTGGGCACGCTCACGGGCCGTACGCCGTTGTCGCCGGGGCAGACGCGGCGGCTGGCGTCGGGCGCGCTGAAGTACTTCCTGGACCGGGGCGCGGTCGACGCGCGGGGCCTGCTGTCGCTGGGCTGGCTCGGCCCCGACGAGTCCGTGCTGCAGGGGTATTCGGGGCCCGCGTCCCCGTACTGGGCGAGCAAGGGCTTCGTGGGGCTCCTGCTGCCCGCGGACCACGAGGTGTGGACGGCGGTGGAGGAGCCGGGACCGGCCGAGCGCGGCGACGCGGTGACGCCGATCGGCGGCCCCAACTGGCTGGTGCAGTCCACGCGTTCCGACGGACTGGTCCGCCTGCACAACCACGGCAGCGAGGACCCCCGCTACGACCCGTACTACACGCGGCTCGCCTATTCGACCGCCACCCGGCCCTCCGCCTCGTACGACAACAGCGTGCTCGTCGACGGCGATCCGAGCCGTACGGACATCGTGCCGCTGGGCGTCGGGGACGGCTGGGCGGCCTCCCGGCACACCGTGCGGGACGGGGTGACGGTGACCAGCGTCGTGGTGGCCGAGGGCGCGGTGGAGGTGCGGGCCCATCGGGTGGTGGGCGCGGCGGCCAACACGACGGTACGGATCACGGGTTGGGCGGCGGGGGAGAGCCTGTGGGCCGAGCTCGCCCCCGTCGTCGGCCTGTCGGAGGACGCGGTGGGCGAGTCGGGCGTGAGGGGTCTGTCGGGCGTGACGGGCAAGTCGGAGGGGACCCTGTTCGTCGCCCTGGTCCGGCTCACCGGGGAGCCGGATCCCCGGCCGCTCACCGACGTGGTGAGCGTGGAGACGCACGGGGACCGTGAGGTGAACGTGCGGTGGGCCGGTGGTGACGGGCCCAGGACCTTCCGGTTCACGGCGGCGGACGGGGAGGGGCCGCCGAATTGGGTTGTCCTGCCGGACGGCGGGCCAGCAGAATCCCGGGCATGACTTCCAAGATTCAGCACATCACGGTCGACTGTGCCGACGCCTTCACCCTCGGCACCTTCTGGTCCCAGGTACTGGACCTGCCCCTGCACGACGACGACAAGCCCGGTGACCCGGAGGCGCTGATCGAGGGCGCGGGGCTGCTCTTCGTCACCGTGCCGGATGCCAAGACCGTCAAGAACCGGGTTCACCTGGACCTCCAGCCGCAGGACCGCACCCGCGACGAGGAGGTCGAGCGGCTGCTCGCCCTCGGCGCCACCCTGGTCGACGACCAGCGCCGGGAGGACGGCAGGGGCTGGGCGGTCCTCGCCGACCCGGAGGGCAACGAGTTCTGCGTGGAGCGCAGCGCGGCGGAACGCGGCCGCTAGCGGCCGACCGACACTTCGGCGCGCACCGAAGCGACCGGCGCCTAGCGTTCCTGTCATGAGTGCCGACGCCGTACCGGTGGGGTACTCGCCCGCCACCTTGCCGAATCCCGCTCCTACGCCGACGCCCCGGGTGACTTCTCATGACCGCCTTCGCCGACCTTCATCACCGCCCCGGTGAACCGCTTCTCCTGCCCAACGCCTGGGACCATGCCTCGGCCGCCGCTCTGGCGGCGCGCGGGTTCGCGGCCATCGGGACGACGAGTCTCGCCGTGGCGGCGGCGGTCGGGCTGCCCGACGGGGCGGGGGTGACCGCCGAGCGCACCCTGCGCCTGGCCCTCACCCTCGGCTCGGAGCCGTTCCTGCTCTCCGTGGACGCGGAGGGCGGCTTCGGCGACGATCCGGAGTGCGTGGCCGAGTTCGCCCGCACACTGTGGGCCGCGGGAGCCGTCGGCATCAACCTGGAGGACGGGCTGGGTCCCACCGATCTGCACGCCGCCAAGATCAGCGCGGTCAAGCGGGCCGCCCCCGGGCTCTTCGTCAACGCCCGCACCGACACGTACTGGCTGGGCGACGGCGACGAGAAGGAGACCCTGAGCCGCCTCGACGCCTATCAACAGGCGGGTGCGGACGGGGTGTTCGTCCCCGGTGTGACGGATCCCGACCGGATCGCCACGCTCGTGAGGCGCCTCGACGCTCCCCTCAACGTCCTGTACTCGCCGACGGGCCCGGCCATCGCCCACCTTGCCGACCTCGGGGTCCGCAGGATCAGCCTCGGCTCGCTGCTGTACCGGCGGGCGCTGGGCGCGGCCCTGGACGCGATGGACGACATCGTCGGCGGTCGGGTGCCGGGCGGGACCACCCCCTCGTACGACGATGTACGCGCGCTGGAGCGGCGCGGCCGGTGAGGCCGTGAGCACAGCCGGGGACGGCCGACCCTGGTACGGTGGAGGCTTTCTGGGTATCAGACCCTTTGGACTCATCTCCGGCGAGGGACCGAGGAACCATGGACATGGAGATCCCCGGCGAGAGGCGACTGGCGGCCGCCGTCGTGATGGACGAGCAGGGGCGGGTGCTCCTGGTGCGGCGCAGTGAGCGGGAGCGGTTCCTGCCGCGGGTGTGGGGCGTGCCCTGCGGAAAGCTGGAGGCGGGCGAGAGTCCCCGGGACGGCGCGCTGCGCGAGCTCAAGGAGGAGACCGGGCTGCTCGGAGACGTCGTCCGCCGGGTCGGAGAGTCCTCCTTCGTGAGCGACTACCGCGGGCACGAGGTCAAGAACTGGCAGGACAACTTCCTGGTCAAGCCGCTCACCCGGCACGTCTCCCTGCCCGAACCGGACCAGGAGTACGCCTGGCTGGGACGGGACGAGCTGACGTCCGTCGACATCGACGCCTACAACCTGGACGTCGTACGCCAGGCCTTCACGAGCTCCTGAGCAGTTCCGCCAGGTCGCCGAGAGCCGACAGGTAGTCCCGTGCGTCCATCGGTACCTTGGCCACGGCACCCGTGTGCGGTCCGGCCGCCGTGAACACATCGGTGTGGCGCCGCCGTTCGGCGCCCGTCTCCAGGAACAGCGTCACCGTCGGCGCGGCCGTGTCGCACCACGCCCGGTGCAGGGTGCGGGCGGGCAGGGCGTAGGAACTGCCCGCCGCGTACTGCCCGGTGTGCGTCAGCCGCAGCCGCGCCCGCCCGGCGGGCTCCAGCAGCCAGTCGGCGGACCCGTCCGACAGGGACTCCTGGTAGCGGTCGGCCGTGAGCTCGCCGTCGCCGCCGGACTCGTACAGCTCCATGGCCAGCCGGCCGCGCACCACGCAGGAGGCCAGCGGGGAGCGGTGGTTGTGGACGTCCTCCTTGCCGATCGCCCCCATGCCGGGATGCCACACGTGCACGCGCAGCATCTGGCGGGGGCCGCCGTCGATGAGCAGCAGCTTGTCGAAGCCGAGGACGTGCCGGTACGACAGACGGGCGCAGCCCTCGGTATCGCCCTCGCCCGAGGCGAGCTCGGCGATGAGCTCCAACAGCCGTTCTGACGAGCCCAGTTCGGCCACGACAGCACGGGCAGCGATCAGCGTCCCGTGCTCGGACAGCTCTCCGCCCAGGGTGTCGGCCAGCAACCGCCGTGCCGCCAGGACCTGCCGACCACCCATGCACTCACCTTTCGATTCCCCCGCGGATCGCCCTCGGACCCCTCGCGGACCCCTCGCGGACCTGTTCCGGACCCGTTGCGAACAAGAGCGTTCACTCACCCGGCTGATACATCCATACGGCATGTGCCCGCAGCGCCGAAAGTCCTTGATAGGTCATCCACATGGGCCGCCGCAGCTCGGAGCCGTCACCCCGGCCCCAGGTCCAGATGCCGTCGGTCTGCCCGGCCCACACGGCGGCGACCGCCCCGTCCAGCCGCTCCCGCCATTCGGCCTCCAGGCCGTCCGCGCGGGCCACCTCCCGGGCGCCGGGGGAGAGCAGGGCGCGCACGGTCCAGGTCGCGGTGAAGTGCCGTACGTTCAGCACCTCGTGGTGGTTGGGGTCGTCGCTGCGCGTCCGGCGCACCTCCTCGCGCAGGTTCTCCACGTCCAGGCAGGTGTGGTGCCGTGCCTCCGGGCAGGACAGCAGCCAGCGCACGCCGTCCTGGCGTGCCGCCCGCGCGCCCGCCGGCTCGCCCAGGATCCGGGCCGCCCGGTCCAGGGCGACCACCGTCTGTGCGGTGTGCAGCGGGGACGGGGGTCCGTACGGCGGGTGGAGGCGGTAGCCCCAGCAGCGCAGGTGTTCTCGGCGCTCGTCGTCCATCGCGCCGTCGATCAGGACCTCGCGCAGCGCGGGCAGCAGCGGGGAGCGGGGCGCGGCGCGCAGCAGGCCGCGCAGCACGGTCGTGACGACGTGGGTGGAGTCCCGTCCGGCCGGGTCGAGTTCCCGGGTGAAGGCGGCCGTGCACCGGTCCACCTCGGCCGCCAGGCGGTCGCCTGACGACCCCGCCCGCGCCAGCGCGCCCAGCACCATCGCGGTGACCTCGGGCCGGGCCTCGGCCCCTTGCGACCGCGCCGACCAGCCGCCGTCCGGCAGCCTGAGCCGCCACAGCGTGTCCACCAGGTCGCCGGTGCTCAGCCGGCCGTCGGGCACGCCCAGGTCGAGCATGATGTGCAGCCCGTAGGCGGTGCCTATGGGGGTGGGCGGGGACGGGGTGCTCTCGCCCAGCGCGTGCGACCAGCCGGTCAGCCGGCCGCGGACCGGGTCGTCGACCACGGTCACCTGGTCGGCCAGCGCCCCGTAGGTGGCGGCGAAGACCCCGGGCAGCGGGCCCGGGTCGGCGGCCGCCGCGCGGACGGACACGGCGACGACCCGGGTGGGTCCCGCGGACCGTGTCCGCAGCAGCGCCGCCGCCAGCCAGGCCGCGAGGGCCGTACCGACCCCGCTGACCAGGGAGACCAGCCATTTGGCCGGTGTTCCGCCGAGGGAGTCGGGCAGTATCCCGAACAGGGCCTGGAAGACGCCGTATCCGGCGGCCGCGCAACCGAGGCTGCCGAGCCGGCCGACGAAACGGGCCGATGGTGGGTCGCGGTCGTCGGGGGGCGCCGGGTTCGCGCCGTCGGACCTCAAGGGTCCGCGTCCGAGCTGCTGTTGGGACAAGGCGCGCTCCCTCCCCCGGGGTCGCACGTGACCTTCGCGAAGCTTCCAGTCTAAGTGGTCAGCGGTGCCCCTGGGGTGCTTCCGGAACCAGAGTCTCCGCGAGACGGTCGGCGAATTCCACGGGGTGTTCCAGGGTGCCGAGGTGCCCGCCGGGAAACTCGGTGAAGGGGCTCCCGAGCCGCTCGGCGACCAACTCGGCGGTCCGGTGCAGGACCTGACCGCGCGAGTCGGAGCCGGCTGTCACCGTGAGACGGGCGGAGGAGAGCGCGCGGTCCGGGGAGTAGGCGGTGAAGGGGCGCAGGACATGGGCGACGAAGACGGCCATGGGGCTGCTCGGCACGCCTTCCCGCGACGGCGCATGCCGCTCCAACTGGGCGATGAGCGCGGCCCGTTGCCGCACGCCGTCCGGCAACAGGGTCACACACGGCGGCTCGTGGGCGACCACGTGCCGCAGCCGAAGCGGGTGCCGGGCCAGCAGGTCGAGGGCCGTGATGCCGCCGGAGCTCGTGCCGAAGACGTACGCCGACTCGCCCGGCGGCAGGACCGCCTCCAGCACCCGCTGGGCGCCGTCGCTCCAGTCCGCCACCCGCTGGTCCGGCACGGGCAGGCCGAGTCGTCCGTGGGCGAGGCCGAGCGGGTCGTACGTCACGACCGTGAAGCGTTCCGCGAGGCGCTCCAGCATCGGGCCGAGGCCCATGGGATGCCCGGCGCCGCCCGGCAGGACGAGGAGGACGGGCCCGCCTCCCATGACGTCGTGGCAGGGCTCAGTCATCGGTCTTGTGCTCCTTCGGCCAGTGGGTGAGCGCGACGTGCAGGGCGTCGATCGCCCGGTCCCAGGAGGCCTGTACGTCACGGGCGGCGCCGAAGCCGCCGGCGGACTCCAGGGCGCAGTAGCCGTGGAAGGTGCTGCGCAGCAGGCGTACCGCGTCGGTGAGGTCGGGTTCGTCGAGGCCGTAGCCGCGCAGCATGCCGTAGGTGAGGTCGGCGGTGCGGCGCAACTCGGGGGAGTCCGCGATCAGTTCCTGGTCGATGCGGATCTGGGTGGCCGCGTAGCGGCCCGGACGCTCCAGCGCGTACGCGCGGTAGGCGCCCGCGAAGGCGGCCAGCGCGTCCTTTCCGGCCCGCCCGGCCACCGCCTGAGCGATCCGGTCGATCAACTCGGCGCCCGCGAACAACGCGAGCCGGGTGCGCAGGTCCCGCAGGTTCCGCACGTGCGAGTACAGGCTCGCGTCCTTCACACCGAAGCGGCGGGCCAGCGCGGACAGGGTCACGTTCTCGAAGCCGACCTCGTCCGCGAGTTCGGCGGCCGCCGCGACCAGCCGGTCGGCGGTGAGCCCCGCGCGGGCCAATACGACACCTCCTGTTCGGGTACTCGCTCGCCGAGTACCCGAACCTAGGGTACCTAGTTGATTTCCTAGGGTGCCTAGCGGCAAGAACGGTGGGGGTCAGCCGGTTTCCGAGAAGACGAACGAGAACTGCGTGGGCTCGGCCCGCAGGTGGTACTGGGGCAGCGGGCCCGGGCCGCAGGACTGCGAGCCGATGCCGTGCTGGCCGTGGTCGAGGTTGACCCACACCGTGTCGGTCGGTGTGAGATCGGTGAGGTGGGCGGCGGCGTCCAGCTGCTCGGTGGTCCAGCGCCGGGCGGTGAGCCAGAACTCCGGGTCGCCCTCGATCCGCAGTCCGCCGAGCTCCGCCCAGCGGACGTCGGGGCGGGCACCGTTCTCCTGGGGACGGACGTACGGCGTCTGCAGGTCGTCGACGGTCGACTGCCAACGGCCGAGCACCGACGCCGTCCTGGTATCCGGATACGCCTCACCGGGGCCGCCGCCGAACCACCGCACCCGGTCGGCGGCCGACAGCCCGAAGCGGATGCCGAGCCGAGGCAGCGGCACCGTCCAGTGGCCCTCCGGACGCACCGACACGGTCAGCCGGAGTCGGCTTCCGTCCGACGTCCAGCGGTACACCGTGGACAGCCCGAGCTCCCGGGCCGCCGGGGCCACCCGGGTGCGTACCGTCAGCGCGTCGTCGGCCGGCTCCACGGAGTCGAGGCGGTGCCGCATGCGGTGCAGGCCCACCTTGCGCCACAGCGGTCCGTGGCGGACGTCGGACTGCCAGGCGGCGCCGTCGTCGTTGTCGGTGGTGGCCCGCCACACGTCCAGGCGCAGCCCGGTGACGGCCACGCCGCCGATGGTGCGCAGCGCGCCGGTACGGGCGTCGAAGGAGGCCGGTCCCAGGGTGATCAGCCCCTCGCCGGGTACGGGCCCGTCGCTCGCGGCGACCGACGGCACCTGCCGTGCCGACACCGGGAACTGTCCCCAGGCGACCACATGGTCCTTCGGCGCCCACGCGGTTCCGTCGGCGGCCAGCGCCCGTACCGTGCCGTGCGTCTCGGCTCCGCCCGGGGCCGCCGGCGGCTGGGGCAGCTTCACGTCGGCCGACTCGCCGGGGGCCAGCGCGGGGACCGCGAGGGCACCCGAATCGACCGTCTCGCCGTCCAGCTGGTACGACCACTCGAAGGTCAGCGCGGACAGATCGGCGAAGTCGTGCCGGTTGGTGATGCGCACGGTGCCGTCAGCGCCGTCGCCCTCGATCCGGACCGGCTCGATCACCTTCTTGTACTCGACCAGACCCGGGGACGGCCGCCGGTCCGGGAACAGCAGGCCGTCGCAGACGAAGTTGCCGTCGTGCAGCTCCTCGCCGAAGTCGCCGCCGTACGCGAAGCCGTACCGCTCGTCCTTGATGCCGTGGTCGATCCACTCCCAGACGAAGCCGCCCTGGAGCCGCTCGTGGGACTCGAAGATCCGCTGGTAATCGGCGAGTCCGCCGGGTCCGTTGCCCATGGCGTGCCCGTACTCGCACAGGATGAAGGGGAGTTCGCGGCGCCTGTGCGGGCCGCCGTCCAGGCCGCGGCCGATCCGTTCGACCTCGGCGTGGCCGGCGTACATCCGTGAATACACGTCCGTGTCACGGCAGTTGATGTCGCCCTCGTAGTGCACGAGCCGGGACGGGTCGCGGTCGTGGATCCACTCGGCCATCGCGGTCAGACCGCGGCCGGTGCCCGCCTCGTTGCCGAGCGACCAGATGACGACCGAGGGGTGGTTCTTGTCGCGTTCGACCATGCGGGCGGCACGGTCGAGCAGGGCCGGAGTCCAGCGCTGGTCGTCGACCGGGTTGTCCCGCCAGGCCTGCTCGGTGAAGCCGTGGGTCTCCAGGTCGCACTCGTCGACGACCCACAGACCGTACTCGTCGCACAGGTCGAGGAAGGCGGGGTGCGGCGGATAGTGGGAGGTGCGCACCGCGTTGATGTTGTGCCGCTTCATCAGCAGCACGTCCTCGCGCATGGTCTCCAGATCGAGGGCGCGGCCCCGCTGCGGGTGCCATTCGTGCCGGTTGACGCCCTTGAGGAGGACGGGCCTGCCGTTGACCTTGATCAGGCCGTCGGCCGGCTCGACCGTCCGGAAGCCGATGCGCAGCGGCACCCGCTCGCCCTCGGTGGCCAGCACACCGTCGTACAGGCGCGGGGTCTCGGCCGTCCACGGCCGCACCGCGACCGTCGCCGTCTCGCCGGTCGCCAGGTCGATGCCCAGGTCCGGCACGGTCACCCGGCCGTCCGTGTCGGAGTCGACGCGCAGGGTGCCCTCGCCCGTGACGTGGTCGTAGGAGGCGTGCACGAAGAAGTCCAGGGCACGGCCCGTCGGACGGTGCAGCAGGGTGACGTCACGGAAGATGCCGGGCAGCCACCACTGGTCCTGGTCCTCCAGGTACGAGCCCGACGACCACTGGTGGACGCGGACGGCGAGGACGTTGCCGGCCGGCTTCAGCAGGTGCCCGACCGCGAACTCGTGCGGCAGCCGGGACCCCTTGAACTCCCCGATGTCCGTGCCGTTCAGCCAGACGCGGGCGCAGGACTCCACGCCGTCGAACCGCAGCACCGCGCCGCCGTCCGCCGGCCAGTGGGAGGGCAGGTCGAAGACGCGCAGGTGGTCGCCGGTCGGGTTCTCGGTCGGGACGCGGGGCGGGTCGACGGGGAAGGGGTAGAGGTGGTTGGTGTAGATCGGGGATCCGAACCGGCCCTCGCCCTGGAGGACCCAGTGGCCGGGGACGCGGACCTCGTCCCACGCGCCGGCGTCGTATCCCTCCTCGGCGAAGGAGTCGTCCTGCGCGTCGGCCGTCGGCGACAGCCTGAAGCGCCAGTCGCCGTTCAGGGAGAGTGACGCGGCGTCGGAGGAGGCGTACCAGGCCCGGGGCGGCAGCGCCCCGCTGCCCGGTGAGACGTCCTCGACGTAGTCGGGAGTGGGAGAGGTCGTGCGGAAAGACATCGGTCTCCTAGCTCAGCCCTTGATACCGGTCTTGGGTGACTACCGTCTGGTCCAGGCCTCGTTGCCACCGCCGTTGCAGCTGTAGAGAATCACCCTGCTGCCGTCCGCGGTCGCCTCCCCGCTGACGTCCAGGCACCGCCCCGAGGCCTCGTTGACGATCTGCCCGTTGGAGTTCAGCAGCCAGCGCTGGGTGCCATCACCGGTCGCGACGGTCGTCGCGGTCGGACCCGAACTCCCCTCGGTCAGATAGCCGTTGGCGTCCGTGAGCGTGCCCCGGGCGTCGTACGACCACGACTGCCCGGCCGCTCCCGTGCACGAGGCGATGGCCGCGCCCGCGGCGTCGGCGGTCAGGCACTTGCCCGACTGCCTGCCCACCAGCGCGCCGGTCAACGCGGAACCCCCGTGCCCCTTCTGGTCGAAGACGTAGGTCGTGATCGAACGGGCCGCGAGCGTCGCCGAGACCGTGCCGCCACGCACGGCGGGTTTCGCGACGTCCGCCCAGCTCTCGTCGGCCGAGGTGCGCACCGCCCTGGCCGCCCGCGCCGGCGACTTGCCGTTGAAGTGCAGGTTCAACGCCGTGTCGGTGGTGTTGTGATTGTTCACCACGACCACCCAGGTGCCGTTCCGGTCGTACGTCGACACCTCCACGCCGTCCGGCGCGCCCGTCACGTTGTGCGCGACCGCGCCCGGTTTCACGAACTTGCTGTACTGGCCGAGCGCGTAGTAGCGCTTGGTGAAGTACAGGCTCTGGTTGCCGTTCTTGGCGTAGTTCGGGTCGTAGTAGATCAGGCCGTCGTTCCAGCCGTCGTCGTTGCGCGCGAGCGGGTCGCTGCCGGACATCTCCGACAGCGCGACCCACCACTGGAACGCCGAGTCGTGCGCCGTCGCGAAGTCCTGGTAGACGATGCGGGAGAGGTTCAGCCCGCCGTCGATGGTCGGGTCGTACTCCTGCGCCCAGCCCGTACCGCCCTTGCCGAAGCAGCAGATCTCCGTCGACCAGGACGGCTTGCCCGCCGCCCGCGAGGTCTCGTGGACCTTCGCCCGGTCGGCGTCGCTCGGGTTGTCGTAGGTGTGGTGGGCGAGCCTGGCGACGTACTGGGCGGTGTCCGGCTGCGAGATCCACTGCGGGACCTCGGAGTTGAACTTGACCGTGCTGGTCGACTCGTCGGCGATGATCGAGGTCCGCTGGTGCCGGGCCCGCTGCTCGGCGCCGAGCGCGCGCACGATGTCGTCGCGCTGGGACGGGTCGACGAGCATGCCTTCCTGGCCGCAGGAGTCGAAGCTGTTCGTCGGCTCGTTGAACGGGCTGATGTAGTCGAGCCGGACGCCCTGGCGGGCGAAGTGGTCGGTGACGTCGGCCACGTACTTCGCGAAGTCCCGCTCGTTCTCGGCCTTCAGATGGCCGCCGCAGCTCTTGCCGTTGGTCGTCCACCCGGCGGGCGCGCTGTTGACGAAGCCGATCAGGTCCTCGACGCCGTACTTCGCGGCGGCGTACAGGAACGTACGGCCGGCCTCGTCCTTGCTCCAGTCGTAGGTGCCGTCGTCCTTGAGGAAGTCCTCGGGGGCGCGCGGCGCGTAGGTCACGCCGGCTCCGCCGCCGCCGATGTTGTAGCGGTACGCGCTCAGGTCCAGGCCCTCGGCGGAGAACAGGAGTCGGGCCACCCGGGCCTGGACCTCGGGGGCGAAGTGCCGCAGGTCGTTGACCCACCAGGCACCGGAGGCGCCGATGTCGTCGATGGTCTGGGCGGCGTGCGGGGAGACTTCGGCGGCCTCGGGGGAGGCGGCCGAGGAGGGCGGGGCGGATACCAGGGGCCCGGCCACGGCGAGCGCGGCCGCGGCTGCCAGCAGGGCCGTTCTCCTGGTGCGGGGTGTCGTGGTGCGGGGGTGAGTCACGTGCATCCCTTCCGTCGTCATGAAGGCGGTGCGGTACGGCTCCTTGCGTGGGTGGTGCGCTTGGCGCCCGTCCTGTGGCCCACCGACTGCAGGGCGCCCTCCAGCGCGAACGTCGCCGCGCCCAGGCACACCGGGTCGGTGGGGATGGGGGAGAGGACGATCTCGGTGGCGGCCAGCGGCCGCCGCAGCGCGTGCCGAGCGACAGCCGCGCGCACCTCGCCGAGCAGCGGCTCGCCGAGCCGGGCAGCGACCCAGCTGCTGAGCACCACCACTTCGGGGTTGAGGAGGTTGATCAGGGCGGAGATGCCGGCACCCAGGTAACGGGCGGTGTCGCGGACCACCTTGACCGCCACCGGGTCCTGCACGGCGACCGCGCGGGCCAGGGCGTCGATGGTCGCCGTCTGGTCCCCGGGGTGCAACAGCGAGCTCTGCGCGCTGAGTTCGCGCAGGTTCTGCATGATGCCGGGCGCGCCCACATACGTCTCCACGCAGCCGTGGTTGCCGCAGTGGCACAGCCGTCCGTCCAGCACGAGCGTGGTGTGGCCCCACTCGCCCGCGCTGTTGCTGACGCCCCGGTGCAGCCCCCCGCCGAGCGCGAGCCCGGCGCCGACGCCGGTGCCGAGGTTCACCACCACGGCGTCCCCGCGCCCGCGCGCGGCCCCGAACCACAACTCGGCCACCGCGCAGGCCCGCAGCGGATTGTCCAGATACAGCGGATGGGCGATGTGCTCGGCGAGCAGGTCGAGCAACGGCACGTCGTGCCAGTCCCAGTTGGGCGCGTACACGGAGACGCCCTTGTCGCGGTCCACCTGGCCGGGCACGCTCACCCCGACGCCGAGCACCCGGGCCGCCTCGACTCCCGCCCGCGCGACCACCGAGCCGACGGCCGCGGCCACATGGCCGACCACCTGCTCCGGGCGGCTCTCGCCGGGCCGCAGGTCCTCGTCGGCGCGGGCCAGGACGTTCAACGCGAGGTCGAACAGCTCGACATGGACGTACGTCTCCGCGATGTCGACACCGATCAGGGCGCCGCCCGAGGCGTTGACGGCCACCAGCCCCCGGGGGCGGCCGCCGGCCGAGTCCTCGAAGCCGACCTCGGTGAGCATCCGCAGGTCGAGCAGCTCGCCGACGAGCGTGGCGACCGTGGCCAGGCTCAGCCCGGTGGTGGCGGCCAGCTGCTGCCGGGAGGCGGGCGACTCGGCGATGATCTGGCGCAGCACCTCGTAGCGGTTCGCGGTGCGGATGTCACGTGATGTGCGCTTCACGCGGCTGCCCCTCCCCTCCCGTCCGGGCCTGGCCGGGGCGGATGTGTCGGCACCGGCGCGGCGCCAGGCTAGGCGCTGCGGGGGACTTTCGACAAGGGGTTAGGAAAGGGGCTGTACAAAGTCAGTCATCCAGCACATCCTGCACGAAGGCGTTGGTGAACTTGCCACGGGGGTCGAGGTTTTGGGCCAGTGCGCGAAAGTCAGGCAGGCGGGGATACCGTCCGCGGACCACCTTCGGCGGCACGGTGAACACCTTGCCCCAGTGCGGTCGCGGCGCGAAGGCGTCCAGCGCCTCCTCGACCCGGCGCACCACCGGCAGCACCGCCTGTGTGTCCTCGATCCAGGTGAAGTGGAGCGCGACCGAGTCGCGCCCGTGGGCCGGGCTGAGCCACTGCTCGTCGGCGGCGACGGTACGCACCTCGCAGATCCGCAGGACGGGGGAGACCGCCTCCCGGACGCCGTCGAGGGCGTGCAGCGCGTCGAGTGCGGCCGACCGGGGCAGCAGGTACTCCGACTGGAGCTCGTCGCCGCTGCTCGGCGTGAACTCCGCCCGGAAGTGCGGCAGCCGCTCGTGCCAGGGCCCCGGCGCCCCGAGCTGCTCGGTGCAGTTGCCGGCGGGCATCCCCGGCACCGGGTGCAGCGCCCGGGTCGCCGGCGTGGCCCACGGGAAGTCCGCAAGGGGCTGGTCGGTGCGCCGCTTCAGCCACACCTGCCCGAAGCCCGGCTCCTGCCAGTCGGTGAACAGGCTCACGCTGTACGCCGCCGCCATCACCGCCCCGAAGTCCAGCCCGGCCAGGGGTAGGCCGGTGAACACGTGCTGCTCGACCCGGTACGACGGCTCCAGGTCGAGGGTGAGCGCGGTGACCACGCCGAGCGCGCCGAGGGAGGTCACGGCGCCGTCGAACCGGGCGTCGCCCCGGGCGACCGTCACCGTCGAGCCGTCCGCGGTCACCAGCTCCACCTCCCGCACGGCCGCGGCGAGCGGGCGGTTGCCGACGCCCGAGCCATGGGTGCCGGTCGCCACCGAGCCGGCCACCGAGATGTGCGGCAGGGACGCCATGGTGGGCAGGGCCAGGCCGTGCGCGTCGACGGCACGGGCGAGTTCGGCGTACCGGACGCCGCCCGAGACCCGTACCGTACGGGCCGTGGGGTCCACGTCGACGACCGGCGGCAGGCCGGCGATCGACAGCAGCAGGCCGTCGTCGCCCGGGTCGGCGATCCGGTTGAAGGAGTGGCCGCTGCCCAGCACCCGTACCCGCGCGCTCCCGGCCACCAGGGCGCGGAGCGCGTCGAGCGTGTCCGGACGCCCGAACTCCTCGGCCGTGTAGGTGATGTTGCGCGCCCAGTTGGTGACCGTCTGCATCATCCCTGGTCCTCCCTTCCCGAGAATGCCTCTCCGTTGACCCTCTCATTCGCCGCGATCTACCGTGGAGAGCCCGTAGAGAGCGATTTCCCCCGCGTGTCGCCCCACCCACCCGGAAGGTCACGTCCTTGACCGAGCGTCCCCGCGCCCTGTTCGCCATGACGTCCCGGAACGTGCCGCGCGTCTTTCCGCCGGACGTGCTCGCACGGCTGCGCGCCCGCGTGGACATCGATCCCGCGCTGGTGGCCGAGGACTTCACCGACGCACGGGTACGGGAGGCGCTCGCCCGCACCGAGATGCTGATCACCGGCTGGGGCTGCCCCCGACTCGACACGCCCGTCCTGGACGCGGCCCCCGCCCTGCGCGCCGTGCTGCACGCGGCCGGCTCGGTCAAGGGCTTCACCACGCCCGAGGTCTGGCGGCGCGGGATCGCGGTCTCCTCGGCCGCCGCCGCCAACGCGCTGCCCGTCGCCGAGTACACCCTCGCGATGATCCTGCTGGCCGGGAAGGACACCTTCGCCCTCCGCGACCGGCTCCGTGCCGACCGGGCCTTCCCCCATGGCGACATGCTCCCCGGCACCGGCAACTACGGTCGCCGCGTCGGCGTCGTCGGCGCCTCCCGCGTCGGCCGCCGCCTGATCGAGCTGCTGCGCCCCCACGACCTGCGGGTGAGCCTCACCGACCCGTACGTCGACGAGGCGGAGGCCACCCGGCTGGGCGTACCGCTGCTGCCCCTCGACGAGCTGCTGCGCACCTGCGACATCGTCACTCTGCACGCCCCGCAGACCCCCGAGACCCGGCACCTCCTCGGCGCCCGCGAGCTGGCGCTGATGCCCGCCGGATCCGTCCTGATCAACACCGCGCGCGGCGCCCTGGTCGACCACGACGCCCTCGTCGGGGAGCTGCGCGCCGGACGCCTGAGCGCCGTCCTCGACGTCACCGACCCCGAACCGCTGCCCGCCGACTCCCCGCTCTACGACCTGCCCAACGCCTTCCTCACCCCTCATCTCGCCGGTTCTCAGGGCAATGAGGTGGCCCGGCTCGGCCTGACCGTCGTGGAGGAGGTCGAACGGCTGGTGGGCGGGGGTGAGTTGACGTACGCGGTCGATCCGGGGGAGCTGGGGCGGGTGGCGTGAGGTGACGGTGCGTGTGCGGATTTCGTCGCGCCGGGCGCTCATGGTCGCCGTAATCATCAATTCTCTAGCGCTATTACTGCGATATCGGTACCCTTCGCGGGCATGACCGCCGACGCGCGCCCCGCCGACCAGCCCGCACCCCTGCCCGCACCCCTTCCCGCCACGCTCCCCGCCACCGACCTCACCCGCCACCGCCGCCTCCGTGAGCAGGGCAGTGTGGAGCGGGCCGAGCTGAACGCGATCCTGGACGCCGGGTTCGTCTGTCATCTCGGCGTGGTCGTCGAGGGGCGGCCGCTGGTCGTGCCGACCGTGTACGGGCGTGACGAACGGCAGCTCTACGTCCACGGGTCCGTGGCCAGCCGCAGTCTGGCCGGCGGAACGCCCGTGTGCGTCACCGTCACCCACGTCGACGGGCTGGTCCTCGCCCGGTCCGTCTTCGAGCACGGCGTCAACTACCGCAGCGCCATGATCCACGGCACGGCCCGCAAGGTCATCGACCCGGAGGAGAAGCTGGAGGGGCTGCGCCGGCTCACCGAGCACGCCACGCCGGGGCAGTGGTCGTACGCCCGGCGGCCGAACCGCAAGGAACTGGCCGCCACCACGTTGCTGGCCCTCTCGCTCGAACAGGCCTCCGTCAAGATCCGTACCGGCGCGCCCGAGGACGGCGACGGGCCCGACGCCGGGCTGGGCCTGTGGGCCGGAACCCTGCCGCTGACCTCCGTCTGGGGTGCCCCCGAGGCGGACCCACTGCTGCCCGCGCAGACCCCCGTACCAGGACACATCGCGCGCCGCGAGGGGACCCGGCAGGGCTGACGCGCGGGCGGGGGCATACCGTGAGGAGCCGAACGCCTGAGCCGGGAGGAGACACGGGATGGGCAGCCGCACCGCGCTGGTCGAGGATCTGATGGAGAGGTTCCCGCATGTACCGCGGGAAGCCGTCTTCAAGGAGGACCTGCTCCGGGGCGGGGTCGCCTTCGACGCGTCCGCGCTCTCCGACAACGAGAGCGGCGAGGTCAAGCCGAAGTCGTACTTCATCTTCTCCTTCGACCACGGCACCCTGCCCGAGCTGGGCGAGGCCGCGCTGCGGCGCCCGCCGGAGGAGATCATCCTCACCGGCGGACCGTACGACCTGCGGCGGACCGTGGTGTCGGTGCGCGTGAACCCGACCTCGCCCTACCGTGTCGCCGCCGACGAGGAGGGCCTGCTCGGGCTCTACCTCGACGGCAAGCGCATCGCCGACGTGGGCGTGCCGCCCATGCCCGAGTACTACCGGCACACCCTCTCCAACGGGAAGTCCGTGATGGAGGTGGCCCCGACCATCCAGTGGGGCTACCTGATCTACCTGACCGTCTTCCGCGTGTGCCAGTACTTCGGCGCCAAGGAGGAGTGCCAGTACTGCGACATCAACCACAACTGGCGCCAGCACAAGGCGGCCGGCCGGCCGTACACCGGCGTCAAGGACGTGGAGGAGGTGCTGGAGGCGCTGGAGATCATCGACCGGTACGACACGGCCAAGGCGTCCACCGCCTACACCCTCAC
Organism: Streptomyces sp. NPDC054794; assembly: GCF_053611585.1. NCBI lineage: Bacteria > Bacillati > Actinomycetota > Actinomycetes > Kitasatosporales > Streptomycetaceae > Streptomyces > Streptomyces sp. NPDC054794. The sequence continues at coordinate 164,831 of NZ_JBSHAQ010000018.1, forward strand.
CGGCGGCGCGATCACCAAGACGGTCGCCGGGCGCGACGAGGCCGACTTCTACGGCCACTACGCCAAGGCCATCGAGGAGCGCTTCCCCGGCCGCTGGATCGGCAAGGTCGTCGCCCAGGCGCTGCCCAGGGACGACGTGCAGCGGTTCAAGGACTACGGCGTGCAGATCTACCACCCCAACTACGAGGTGTGGGACCGGCGCCTGTTCGAACTGTACTGCCCCGGCAAGGAGCGCTACGTCGGCCGCGACGAGTGGCACAAGCGGATCCTCGACTCGGCGGAGATCTTCGGCGCGCGCAACGTCATCCCCAATTTCGTCGCCGGCGTCGAGATGGCCGAGCCCTTCGGCTTCACCACCGTCGACGAGGCCATCGCGTCCACCACCGAGGGCCTGCGCTTCTTCATGTCGCACGGCATCACGCCCCGCTTCACTACTTGGTGCCCGGAGCCGACCACCCCGCTCGGCAAGGCCAACCCGCAGGGCGCGCCGCTGGAGTACCACATCCGGCTCCTGGAGGCCTACCGCGCCACGATGGACGACTTCGGTCTGTCCTCGCCCCCCGGCTACGGCCCGCCCGGACCCGGCCGCGCCGTGTTCTCCGTCAGCTCCTTCATGGACAGCCTCTCCGCGCGGGAGACGGAGGACGAGTCCGCCGGGGAAGCCGCCCAGGTGTGACCCGTCCCCGGCCGCCGGACACAAGGGGTGTCACGACGGACGGAGGGCGGAAGCGGCGGGTGTGCCCGACGGCGAGGGAACACCCGAGCACGAGGAGTGACTGCGCCGCGAGGACTGACTGCGCGCGAGGAGTGACTGCGCGCGTTGCTCGCGGCGCACCACGGGCGGTCCTGAGCTTCCTTCGCCCGGCGCCGCGTCGACGACGCGGAGGACGGTGAGTCGGAATGCGCTCGCGGTCCGTACAAGAGGCCGCGGATGTGGGCCACGGTACTTCGTGGCCTTCGCCCGGTACGGCGACCGCGGCCTCGACACGTGGTATGCGTACCGGGTCGAGGCGCTGGACGCGCGGGGGCGGGTCGTGGCCGTGGCGCGATCCGCTGACTGACGGGCTGTCAACTCGCCAAGGCTAACCGGCGGTTGCGGAAGATCGGGTAACCGGTCCGCGACCGCCGGTAGCCGGATTTGAATAGGCCGCTTGTCAGTTGTGTCGGAGACGTGAAAGGCTCGTGGCCTGCCGCGGGGTTTCCCCCCAACTCCATTGCCCATATGGCTAGTTGACCTCGCACGTGGATGCAGGAGACCCATGCCCGACCTGCCGACCCCCCAGGACGCCGCCGAGGCCGCGCTGTTCTCCGAGTACTGGGACGCGGTGCTCTCCTACGCCGACCTGTGCACCTCCGGCGCGCAGACGGCCAACCAGCTGGCCACCGAGGCGTACGCGCTCGGCATGCGCGAGGCCCGGGCCGCCGGAACCTCCCCGGCGTGCGGCGCCGGCCGCCGCACGCCCCGGCTGCCCATGATCCCGCTGCTGCTGACCGCCGTCCGCACCACCGCCGCCGGCTGGGAGGCGGACGGCCTCGGCCACAAGCTCGACCCGGACCTCAGGCTGTGGCTCAACTCCGACAAGGCCGGCCGCTACACCGGACCGCCCCTGCTGCGCCCGGTCGCGCTGCGCGGCCTCAGGGACATGCAGGAGGCCGACGCCGCGCTGCTGTGGCTCGCCGAGGTCGAGGCGCTGCCGCTGCCCGCCGTCGCCCGCCGCCTGGGCCTCGACCCGGCCGCCGCGGCCCAGGAACTCGACCAGGTCCGCGGTCTGTTCCGGGACCGCTGCCACCGCGCCCACCTCGACACGCCGATGGACGCGCAGTGCCGCAGCTACGCCCGCCTCCTCGACGCGGTCACCCGCTCGCCCGCCGCCGACACCCCGGGGGATCTCTCCCGGCACCTCGCCACCTGCGTGCAGTGCGCCGAGGCCGCCGCCTGTCTGCGACTGCACGGTGGCGGACTGCCCGCGGCCCTGGCCGGCGGCGTCATCGGCTGGGGCGGCCTCGCCTACCTGGAGCGCCGCCGCCGGGCCGCCGAGGTCCGGCTGGGCGCCGGCCACCCCGAGAAGCCGGCTGCCCTGGAGAGCGGCGACCCGGCGGAGGGCACGGGCCGCAACCGCGTCGTGCGGAACGGCCTGCTCGCCGCCGCCGTGCTGCTGTCGGTGTTGGCGCTCGGCGTGTCGATGATGCCGTTCGGCGGCTCCAGCGAGAACGACGCGGCCGCCCGCGACGACCGCCAACCGGTGGCTGATCCCAACCCGTCCCTGCCCGCCGCCGACCCGCTGCCGTCCGACTCCGCTCCGGCGAGGCCGTCCGCGACCGCTACGGCGAGCGCGTCCCACCACAAGAACCCCGACCCGGAACCCCAGGGCTCCTCCGCGTCCGAATCCCACGGCCCCAAGTCCGCCACCGCCACCGCCACCACCAGCGAAGCGGCACCCACCTGCCGGGTCGACTACCGCCTCGACAGCGAGTGGACCGACGGCTTCCAGGCCACCGTCACCATCACCACCTCCCGGGCCCTCACCGACTGGCGCGTCGCCTGGTCCTTCCGCGACGGCCAGCAGGTCGGCCAGATGTGGGACGCCACCGTCTCCCAGAACGGCTCCCGGGTCACCGCCACCGCCGCCGACTACAACAAGGCCGTCGCCGCGCACGGCACCCTCGCCTTCGGCTTCGTCGGCTCCTGGAGCGGAAAGAACCGCCCGCCGTACGCGTTCACGCTGAACGGGGACAGCTGCACGGCGAGCTGACCGGTCACCGGGACCGATCACCGGTACCGGCCGCCGGAAAAACAATTGACGGGGCGATCCCCCGGCGGGAAGCATGAGCGTCGCACGCCGAGGGGTGTGCGACGCGTGAGCGTGGACGAGGAGGTGTCGACCGATGGCTGTCGTTGCGATGGGCGCTGCCCGCCTCCAGAAGACCGTCAAGTCCACCTCCGTGGCCACCGGCTGACGACCACACACTTCGCCGCGCCGTTTCGCGCGCGCTCGCCGGGGCCACCCTTGTGAAGGGTCTCCCTTGACTTCCAGCTCCGCTTTCTCCGCCTTTTCCGCGCTCGCTCCCTACGGCTGGGACGAGGCCTGGGCGGAGGAGTTCACCCCGTACGACTCCGAAGGACTGCTGCCCGGACGCGTGATCCGGGTCGACCGCGGCCAGTGCGACGTGATCACCGCCGGTGGCGTCGTCCGGGCCGACACCGCCTTCGTCACCCCGCACGACCCGCTGCGGGTCGTGTGCACCGGCGACTGGGTCGCCGTCGAGCCCGGCGGCAATCCGCGCTACGTACGGACGTATCTGCCGCGCCGTACCGCCTTCGTGCGCTCCACGTCCTCCAAGCGGTCCGAGGGGCAGATCCTCGCCGCCAACGTCGACCACGCGATCGTCGCGGTGTCCCTGGCCGTCGAACTCGACCTCGGGCGCGTCGAACGGTTCCTCGCCCTGGCCTGGGAATCGGGGGCACAGCCCGTGGTCGTGCTCACCAAGGCCGACCTGGTGGCCGACCCCGTGACGCTGGCGCACCTCGTCCAGGACGTGGAGACGTCGGCGCCCGGCGTGCCGGTGCTGACCGTCAGCGCCCGGCACGGAGAGGGGCTCGACGTCCTCACCGCGCTGGTCGGCGGGGGTACGTCCGTGCTGCTCGGCCAGTCCGGAGCGGGCAAGTCGACGCTCGCGAACGCGCTGATCGGCGAGGATGTCATGGAGGTGCAGGCCGCCCGTGACGTTGACGGCAAGGGGCGGCACACGACCACCACCCGCAATCTGCTCGCCCTGCCCGGCGGGGGCGTGCTGATCGACACGCCCGGGCTGCGCGGCGTCGGCCTCTGGGACGCCGAGGGAGGCGTCGGCCAGGTGTTCTCCGAGATCGAGGAACTGGCCGAGCAGTGCCGGTTCCAGGACTGCGCCCACGAGAGCGAGCCCGGCTGCGCGGTGCTGGCCGCCGTCGACTCCGGAGACCTCCCGGTACGCCGACTGGAGAGCTACCGCAAGCTCCTGCGCGAAAACCAGTGGATCACCGCCAAGACCGACCAGCGCCTGCGCTCAGAAATCCGCCGCGAATGGAAGCGGAGGGGCGCCGAGGGCAAGGCGGCGATGGAAATGAAGCGGGGGCGGTGGCGGTAGTCGGCCGACCTGGGGGGCGACGGTCGGCCGCGCGGGGCAGGCGCCGACCGAGCTAGGGCGATAGCCGTGGCATGTGGCAGCGTCCCGGCGCGGGGGCCAAGCCTCTCGGTGCCGGGAGGCAGCCTGCCCGGCGCAGGGGCGGGCAGCCGTGCGGCCGGTGGCGGTGGCCTCCGGTGCGGGGGCGAGTCTCCGGGTGTCGGGGTCGGAGGTGCTCGGGCTGGGGTGGGGCCGTGGGGCCCCCACAGTCGTGGCCTGTGGGTCGGCGCGGGCAAGGTGGTGTCCGAATTCCGCCAGCCGGGCGCCCTGGGCATCGCTCACACTGGAACACGTGAGGGACGAAGACACCAGGTACGAGGCTGTGCGGAGTCGGGATGCCCGGTTCGACGGGGAGTTCTTCTTCGCCGTCGAGACGACCGGGATCTACTGCCGGCCCAGCTGCCCGGCCGTGACGCCGAAGCGGCGCAACGTGCGTTTCTTCTCGACGGCCGCCGCCGCGCAGGGCTCCGGCTTCCGGGCGTGCCGCCGGTGTCGCCCGGACGCCGTGCCCGGCTCGGCCGACTGGAACGTCCGGGCGGACGTCGTCGGGCGGGCCGTCCGGCTGATCGGGGACGGGATCGTCGACCGGGAGGGCGTCGCTGGGCTCGCCGCGCGGCTCGGCTACAGCGCGCGGCAGGTGCAGCGGCAGCTCACCGCCGAGCTCGGCGCCGGCCCCGTCGCGCTGGCCCGGGCCCAGCGGGCGCACACCGCGCGCGTCCTGCTGCAGACCACCGACCTGCCGATCACCGAGATCGCGTTCGCCTCCGGATTCGCGAGCGTGCGCCAGTTCAACGACACGATCCGGGCCGTGTACGCCCTGACCCCGAGCGAGCTGCGCACCGCGGCCCCCGGCGGCCGGGGCGCGCGCCGGTCCACCCCGGGCGCGGGGATCCCGCTGCGGCTCGCCCACCGGGGGCCGTACCAGTCCGGCCCCGTCTTCGACCTGCTCGCGCGCGAGCAGGTGGCCGGCGTCGAGGAGGTGTCCGGACCGCCCGGCCGCCGGGTCCTCAGGCGCACACTGCGGCTGCCGTACGGCACCGGGATCGTCGCCGTCGAGGAGCGCACCTCGACCGTCCGGGCGGGAATCGCCGCCCACCCCGGCGGCTGGCTCGACGCCCGGCTGCACCTGACCGACCCGCGCGACCTGACGACCGCCGTGCAGCGGCTGCGGCGGCTGTTCGACCTGGACGCCGACCCGTACGCCGTCGACGAGCGGCTCGGCGCCGACCCACGGCTCGCCCCGCTGGTCGCCGCCCGGCCGGGGCTGCGCTCGCCCGGTGCCGCCGATCCCGCCGAGTTCGCGATCCGGGCCCTGGTCGGGCGCACCGAGGCCGAGCGGCTCGTCCTGCGCTACGGCAAGGCGCTGGACGTCCCCTGCGGGAGCCTCACCCATCTGTTTCCCGAGCCCGCCGTCCTCGCCGAGGCAGAGCCGCACGGCACCCTCGGGGCGCTGGCCGCCGCGCTCGCCGACGGGGTCGTACGGCTGGACCCGGGCGCCGACCGGGACGACGCCGAGCGGGCCCTGCTCGCCCTGCCCGGTATGGACCCGGCCGTCGTCGCGGCCATCAGGGTCCGCGCCCTCGGCGACCCCGACGTGGCCCCGCCCGGCGCGGACGTGCCGGACGGCTGGCGGCCGTGGCGTTCGTACGCCGTACGACACCTGTGTGCGGAAAAGGAGTTGGAGTCGGTATGACGTACTGGACGCGGGTGGACGGGCCCTTCGGCCCGCTCCTCCTCACCGCCGCCGCGGACGGGGCCCTGACCTCGCTGTCCGTGCCCGGGCAGAAGGGCGGCCGCACGGTTCTGGCGGACTGGCGGCAGGACCGCGGTCCGTTCCGGGCGGCCGAGGACCAGCTCGCCGCCTACTTCGCCGGTGAACTCAAGGAGTTCCGGCTGGAGTTGCGGACCGAGGGCACCGAGTTCCGGGAGCGGGTCTGGGCCGCCCTCGACTCCGTCCCGTACGGCGCGACCACGACGTACGGCGAGATCGCGACGCGGATCGGCGCCTCTCGGGCCGCCGTCCGGGCCGTCGGCGGCGCGATCGGCACCAACCCGCTGCTGATCCTGCGCCCCTGCCACCGAGTGATCGGCGCGGACGGCTCCCTGACCGGCTACGCGGGCGGACTCGACCGCAAGGTGCGGCTGCTCACCCTGGAGGGGGCGCTCGGAACGGCGGGCGCCTCGTAGAGTCTCCTCCAGCCGCGCAAGCCCGCTCCGACGTGACTCCGGGGCGGGCTTCCACTGGTTCAGGCCGGGATCAGACCAGGCCGGCCCTCTCCAGCGCGGAGCAGCAGGTGTCGACGAGCAGGCGGGTGACCACGTAGGGGTCGACGTTGGCGTTGGGACGGCGGTCCTCGATGTAGCCCTTG